>NZ_CP040231.1:1335000-1635000 GCF_006228325.1 Streptococcus sp. 1643 | reverse complement strand
TTTGGATGAAGCGACATCCTCAGTCGACACACGTACAGAGGAGTTGATTCAAAAAGCCATGGACCGTTTGATGGAAGGTCGAACTTCCTTTGTCATCGCCCACCGCTTGTCAACCATCCGAAATGCAGACTTGATCTTGGTCATGAAAGATGGAAATATCATCGAACAAGGCAATCATGAAGAACTCATGGCTCAAGGTGGTTTCTATGCGGATCTCTATAATAGTCAGTTTACAGAAGACGAAGCAGAAGAATAAATCAAAAGAAGGCTTGACGGCCTTCTTTTTCTGCACTATACTAGAAGACAAACGTCTCACCTGTAGACGAAAACAAAGTAATGAATGAGAAGTATAAATGAAAAATTATCAAGAATGGTATCGAAATATCAGCTCTAGGCTCACCAGCCATCCCACCCTTCTATTTCTGTTACGCAGTTTCAATCGTTTGATGACAGTCGCCATGCCTCTGGTCTATTTGACCTTGCTAGTCACTACTTATCTGCAGCTAGGACTTGGGAAGCAAGTTGTGGTCTATTTGCTTGTCCCCGCTACAGGTTTTGTGATCTTGTCCCTTTTTCGTAAGAAAATCAATCATCCGCGTCCCTACGAAACTTGGGATATCCGTCCCCTGCTTGAAAAAGATAGTTCGGGACAGTCGATGCCTAGTCGCCATGTCTTTTCAGCAACTATCATCTCCATGGCCTGTTTCCATGCTTGGACTTTGATCGGAATGATCTTTCTTATTTGCTCAGGACTCTTAGCCTTGGTCCGAGTACTAGGTGGTGTTCATTATCCCAAGGATGTCTTGGTTGGCTATGCTTGTGGTCTCATGTGGGGGCTCCTTTTCTTCTTATTTTGACATGTAAGTTAAGCTAGTCCTACAACCACTTACTGCTTCAAAATGACCACTTGCTTTTTTGCCCTTGTATTCCTAACTTAGCTTTGATATAGTAGAGTCAGAAAGGAGATGTGATGAAGTTACGAATTGAGATTGACGGCAATTTAGAGGAGACTGAAATTGTCATCAAGACCCCCACTTTGACAGATGAAATTGCAGACTTGCAACGACTTTTGCAAGAGTCAAAGGCTCCGAGGTTGACTTTTTACAAGGGGACAGGTGAATATTATCTAGACCTGTCAGAAATTCTCTTCTTTGAAACAGAAGGGAGCAAGATCTACGCTCATAACCAGAAGGAAGCCTATGAAGTTCGTCTCAAACTTTATGAGTTGGAGTCTATCTTGCCTCGCTATTTTAGTCGAGTTTCCAAGTCAACGATCGCAAACATCCGTCAGATTTACTCAGTGGACAAGTCCTTTTCAGGAACGGGGACCATTTCCTTTTATCAGACGCACAAGGAGGTTCATGTCTCACGGCATTACCAATCCCTCCTAAAAGAAAATCTAAGAAATATGAGGTAACAGACATGAAAAAGAAAGCATTTGGTATTGTTTTATTGGTTTTAGCAGCTTGGATCTTGCTGCAAGGGAATTTTGGAATTCCTTCTTTGGATGGCAAGATATGGCCTTTACTAGGTATTGTTTTTTTTGCTTACCAATCAGTTGAAGCTTTGCTTCGTCGTCATCTAACATCAGCAGTTTTTACCGCTCTAGTAGCCTTAATGATTGCGAATCATTTTTATAACATTTTTCCTATTCCAAACCAGTCTTTGTTTTGGGCTAGTATCTTAGCAGTTCTAGGTGTCGGTTATCTTACTCACTCAAGTAAGTTCTGGAATGAAAAAAAATGGTGGTACAATGGGAAAAAAACAGTCGTCACGGATAAGGAAGTCGCTTTTGGTAGCGGGACCTTCTATAAACAGGATCAAGATCTCGTAGATGACCAAGTGGAAGTCGCTTTTGGGGATGCTAAAATCTACTATGATAATGCAGAGATGTTAGGTGATTTTGCGACTTTAAATATTGAAGTGGCTTTCGGGAATGCAACCGTCTATGTTCCACAACACTGGCGTGTCGATTTGAAAGTAGAAACATCCTTTGGTGCAGCTAAGGCAGACGCTCCTGTAGCACCAACAAACAAAACCTTGATTATCCGTGGAGAAGTCGCTTTTGGTAAACTTGGAGTTGTTTACGTTAAATAAAAAAATAGTTTAGGCCCTTGATAAATTCAAGAAAGTGTGATAACATAGTACGGTATGTGGTGCTAGCACATCCGCTATATTAGATCTAATAGGAGGAAAACACAATGGCTAAAGTATGTTACTTTACAGGTCGTAAGACTGTATCAGGAAACAACCGTTCACACGCGATGAACCAAACAAAACGTGCCGTAAAACCAAACCTTCAAAAAGTTACGGTTCTTATCGATGGTAAACCTAAAAAAGTTTGGGCTTCAGCTCGTGCTTTGAAATCAGGTAAAGTTGAACGCGTTTAATAAAAATGAAAAGACCGCTTAGGTCTTTTTCTTTTGCTCTAAGGATAAAATCATTTGAAAAATAGAGTAAATATCCGCCGATACAGCATTCTGCTTTTACACTTGGGCTGAAATATGATAAAATAGAGTATCAACTAGTTGAGGTAAAAAAAATGACTGTAAAAATTAATACAAAAGATGGTCAAATCGAACTGACAGATGAAGTGATTGCAACCGTAGTAGGTGGTGCCGCAACTGAGATTTTTGGTGTGGTCGGTATGGCTAGTAAAAATGCCCTCAAAGACAATTTCCAAGCCCTTCTTGGTAAGGAAAATTATTCTAAGGGTGTTGTTATAAAAGCAGCCGAAGATGGTAGCATTGCAGTTGATGTTTATACCGTATTGAGCTACGGAGTAAAGATAAGCGAAGTGTCAAAAAACATTCAAGAGCGTGTTCGTTTTAGTTTAGAAAATCAACTAGGAATTACTGCTCAGACTGTGAATGTCTACATTCAAAATATCAAAGTTGTAGGAGAATAATCGTGTCAAAAATTACTACCAGTTTATTCCAAGAGATGGTGCAGGCTGCATCAACTCGTTTGAATAAGCAAGCAGAATATGTCAATTCATTGAACGTCTTTCCAGTTCCAGATGGAGATACTGGGACAAACATGGGAATGACCATTGAAAATGGTGCCAAAGAAGTAGCAGACAAGCCTGCTTCTACTGTTGGAGAAGTAGCGAGCATTCTTGCTAAAGGTCTCTTGATGGGTGCGCGTGGGAACTCAGGGGTTATCACTTCTCAGCTCTTCCGTGGCTTCTCTCAGGCTATCAAGGAAAAAGATGAATTAACAGGTCAAGACTTGGCTCTTGCCTTCCAATCCGGTGTCGAAGTAGCTTATAAAGCGGTTATGAAACCAGTTGAAGGGACCATTTTGACTGTTTCTCGTGGAGCGGCTATTGGGGCTAAGAAAAAAGCCGAGGAGACAGATGATGCTGTTGAGGTCATGCGTGCAGCCTTGGAAGGCGCGAAAGCAGCTTTGGCTAAGACACCAGAAATGCTTCCAGTCCTTAAGGAAGTTGGTGTGGTAGACTCAGGTGGTCAAGGTTTGGTCTTCATCTACGAAGGATTCCTTTCAGCTCTTACTGGTGAATACAGTGCTTCTGAAGACTTTGTAGCGACTCCTGCTAACATGAGTGAAATGATCAATGCAGAGCACCACAAGTCTGTAGCAGGGCATGTGGCAACTGAGGATATTACCTTCGGTTACTGTACAGAGATCATGGTAGCCCTCAAACAAGGTCCAACTTATTCTAAGGACTTTGACTATGATGAATTCCGTAACTACTTGAATGACTTAGGCGACTCACTCCTTGTTGTCAACGATGATGAGATCGTCAAAGTTCACGTCCATACAGAAGATCCAGGTCTTGTCATGCAAGAAGGTCTCAAATATGGTAGCTTGATCAAGGTAAAAGTGGACAACATGCGTAACCAACACGAGGCGCAAGTTGAAAAAGAAGCAAGTCAAGGCAACAAGCCTGCTGAAACAAAAGAGTATGCCCTTATCGCAGTAGTAGCTGGTCAAGGTTTAGCAGATATCTTCCGTGCCCAAGGTGTGGATTATGTCATCGAAGGTGGTCAGACGATGAACCCTTCAACAGAAGACTTTATCAAGGCTGTTGAACAGGTCAATGCTCGCAACATTATCTTCTTGCCAAACAACAAAAATATCTTTATGGCAGCTCAGTCTGCGGCTGAAGTGCTTGAACAACCAGCTGTTGTGGTAGAAGCACGTACAATTCCTCAAGGATTGACCAGTCTTCTTGCCTTTGATCCAAGCAAATCAATCGAAGAAAACAAAGAACGCATGACTGCAGCCCTTGGTGATGTCATCAGCGGTAGTGTAACAACTGCCGTTCGTGATACAACTATCGATGGATTAGCAATTCATGAAAATGACAATCTTGGTATGGTAGATGGGAAAATCCTCGTGTCAAATCCTGACATGCACCAAACCTTGACTGAAACTTTGAAGCATATGTTGGACGAAGACAGTGAAATCGTGACTTTCTATGTCGGAGAAGACGGAAGCGAAGAACTTGCCAATGAAATTGCCCAAGAAATCGCAGAAGAATTTGAAGATGTTGAAGTAGAGATTCACCAAGGTCAACAACCTGTATATCCATATCTTTTCAGTGTGGAATAGGAGACTTTGAATGAAGAAAGTTTTAGGATTAGTTTTTGCATCGTTACTTGTTCTTTCTGGCTGTGGTCAAACCAATACTGCAACAACAGAGTCAAGTGGCACAGCGAGTTCGGTTGATTCATCCACAAAGTCAAGTCAGGTGAAAGAAGAAATCAAGGAAACGACCAAAGTTCTCAAAGGGAAGATGGAAGAATTTGATGTCACTATGACTTTTGTTTACACGGATGTTGTAAAACAATTCAAGATGGATATGTTGGGAGAATTTGGAGAGGAAATTCCTGCAGAAATTACTCCGGAAGAATTTCAAGAAGTCTTTCGCGAAGCAGTGGAAAGCTCTCCAGAGTATATTGAAATCAAGGACGAGCCAGGTGTTAAAGTTGAATATTTTATCACCGATAATAAAAAGATGAGAATAGTTATTGATCTTGACCTTGAGAAAGCAGATATGGATAGAATTAAAAAGACTTATTTCTTTGAATCACTTAAGGATAGTGTAGAAGACTTTAAGAAACCAAATACTCTGATTGCTGGTTTAAAGTTACAAGGATTTAGAGAAGAATAAACGAAAGAGGCTGGGACAATAGTCCCTTATCTCCAAAAAAATGTTCTTTGTCAACTGTAGTGGGTTGAAGAAAAGCTAGATCTAGAAAGGATGAAATTCGTCCTTTCTTTTTTGATGTTGAGAGCGATAAAAATCCGTTTTTTGAAGTTTTCAAAGTTCCGAAACCCAAAGGCATTTCGCTTGATAAGTTTGATGAGATTATTGGTCGCTTCTAATTTGGCGTTGGAATAAGGCAATTGAAGGGCGTTGACAATTTTCTCTTTATCCTTGAGAAAGGTTTTAAAGACAGTCTGAAAAAGAGGATGAACCAGCTTAAGATTGTCCTCAATGAGTCCGAAAAATTTGTCAGGCTCTTTATTCTGGAAGTGAAAAAGCAGGAGCTGATAGACATTGTATTGGTGTTTCAAGTCTTCTGAATAGTTCAAAAGCTTGTCTAGAATCTCTTTATTTGTTAAGTGCATACGAAAAGTAGGGCGATAAAATCGCTTATCGCTGAGTTTACGACTATCCTGTTGGATGAGTTTCCAGTATCGCTTGATAGCCTTATATTCATGAGACTTTCGATGAAACTGATTCATTATTTGGATACGGACACGACTCATAGCACGGCTAAGATGTTGCACAATGTGAAAGCGATCTAGAACGATTTTAGCACATGGGAGTGAAACAGTCTGGGAGACTGTTTCAGCCTGAGCCTAGAAATTTGAAAGCGAAGCTGTTTAGCTAAATCATAGTAGGGACTAAACATATCCATCGTAATGATTTTCACCTGACAACGAACAGCTCTATTGTAGCGAAGAAAGTGATTTCGGATGACAGCTTGTGTCCTGCCTTCAAGAACAGTGATGATATTAAGCTTGTCAAAATCTTGCGCAATGAAACTCATCTTTCCCTTAGTGAAGGCATACTCATCCCAGGACATAATCTCAGGAAGTCGGCTAAAATCATTCTTAAAGTGAAAGTTATTAAGTTTACGTATGACAGTTGACGTTGAAATGGACAGTTGATGGGCAATATCGGTCATAGAAGTCTTTTCAATCAGCTTCTGAGCAATCTTTTGGTTGATGATACGAGGTATTTGGTGATTCTTCTTGACGAGGGAAGTCTCAGCGACCGCCATTTTTGACCATTGATAGCACTTGAATCGACGTTTTTCCAGAAGAATTCTAGTAGGCATACCAGTCGTTTCAAGGTAAGGGATTTTAGACGGTTTTTGAAAATCATATTTCTTCATTTGGCTTCCGCAATCAGGGCAATCTGGCACATCGTAGTCCAGTTTAGCGATGATTTCCTTGTGTATATCCATATTGATGATATCTACAATCTTGATGTTAGGGTCTTTAATATCGAGTAGTTTTGTGATAAAATGTAATTGTTCCATATGATTCTTTCTAATGATGGTTTGGTTGCTTTTCATTATAGATCTTATGGGACTTTTTTCTACAACAAAATAGGCTCCATGATATCCATAGGGGATTTACCCACTACAAATATTATAGAGCCGAAAACAACAGAAGGAAGCTGGTTTTACAGCTTCCTTTTTCTATGCAAACGGAGTTATAAAGAAATTTATGTAGAAATGAACATTCTATTGGAAATTCTATTTACTATAAGTTATAATGATAAAGCTGTTATATTAGATTAAGTATGAATATAAAGGAGAAATGATGAAGAAAAAAATTTTTAATCAATCTTTTTCCCGCTTTTCAATTAGAAAGTTAAGTGTTGGGACTTGCTCGGTATTGTTAGGAACCTTTATGGTGATGGCTACTTCTCCAGTGCAAGCGGATGAAGCTCAAGTCAACAATAAGGAACAACAAACGCAGGCGGAAATTCAACAGAAGGAAAAAAGTGCTGAGAATGGACAGGAAGTCATTTCTGAGCCTCAAAAAGTGGTAACACAGAACGAAGCGGTTAAGGAGCTGGAGAATAAAACTGAACCGCCCAAAACAGAAGTATCTGCACCAGTCGCTCAGAGCCAACCAGTTTCTCAAGTTGACAATACGAAGGAAGCGAGTCAGCCTTCTTTAGATGAGGAGAAAAAGCAATCTCTAGAATCAACTCCAACTGAGCAGAAAAGCAAGGAAGAAAGTGGCTCTAGCGGGAAAACTTCTTCTAGGCGCAAGAGATCGCTAGATGAAGTCAATGCAGAATTTAAAACTCATTCGCCAATCAAGGATATCCATGCGGTAGATAGTGTCCGTGAATCCTTGACCTTTAGTATTACTGGACACGAAGCAGACTATTCTGGTGGGTATATTAAAATTCATTTCCAAAATGGGAAGGCTATTAAGTTGACCCCTTCTCCAGTTGGTGGTGTAAAGTTCAGCCAAGAAAAAACGAATGGGGACCTTGATTTAAAGATAGAACCTGCGAATCTGAGAGGTGGAGCAAACTATAACTTCGTCTATACTTTTCAGATAGATCCTCTGACGCATAACTGGGGAGGTGCTGTCCAAGCCATTGGGCCAGATCATAAGGTGACCGCAACTGCTAAGCTCTATGACAAAAATGGCAATGTCCTCAAAGAACTTGGAAGTATTGAACACACGTGGAAAGTCTTAGAAAACGGTGTAGGGGGTCTGACACCAATGTCTAACAATCAGGTCATTGGCTACGATCGAAATAACGATGGTATTGTCGATGATGATTCATCGGTCGTGTCCTTCTATCTATTTAACGGTGCGAAAGATCTTAAGAATAATACGGCTCGCAATGATTACTTCAACTATGGAAATGGTGTTTTTGATGGTCGTATGATCAATGGTATGGGGATTAGTGATGTCGGGGGGCATATCATTGATCCTGTCACTTCTTATACCTATAATATAGAGTTAAAAGAAGGTTATGAGTTGACAGATGAAGCCAAAGCTTTGGGATGGACTGCCGATGCAACGGGTTACCATCTGACCATTAACAGAGCTAACAATCCGCTTCAAGATATTAATAACAATAAAAATAAGCTTATTCCAATTTCTTTCAAGTTAAAGAATGCCAAAGTAGCAGATATCAATGGAAAAGCGCAAAAGCTAACTGTGACGGGTATCTATACAAAAGCAGATGGGACTAGTTATCAAAATACGGCTGTTCTTCCCTATGCTCTTTTTGTTCAAAAAACAGATCAGCCAGAGTCTTCTCTCTTTGAATATAGACACTATAATCAGTCTGACTCGGAGATGATTCGTTCTTATGGTGAAACAGAATACCGTTCTAATGTTCGACTTTCATCAGTCGCAGAGGTTGAAAAAGATTATCCTATCAATGACTACACGGTCACCCATAAGATACAGGATTCACGAGAGTCTTATCGGGAAGTCAATGCGATTGAGGAGCGTTATTGGAATGAATTTTTCTCTTCACCGGATGCATCCGTAGAAGTATACAATAAAGCTACAGGTGAGTTATTAGGGACTTTTAATAGTAACACCCGTAGTCTACGATTGACGGAAGAGCAAGATGTGAAGGAACTGGAGTACAAGTTTAAAAATATCAAGATGAGGAAGTCCTCAACCAATGATACTTCGGCATTTTTTTTCCAGACAAAAACACGTTTTAATAATTGGGAAAGTCTCTATAAAGATTCGACGATTAGTAAGTTGGATTCTAGAACGGATTTCACTTTTAAGAATACTGGAAACACTGTTTCCTTCTCTCAAACGGCCTCAGCCGAATTGACGCGTGTTGTCCAGCAAATTTCAATGATTGGGCGAGCCCGAACAGATGTTTTCAATCGACATACAGATGCTTCTGGTTTTAAGCAAGATTTTATCACAAGGACTGCGGGTAAAGACACCCCTACTCAGAACTTCGCAAACTTGACAGGAGTTTACCATCTGGCTTATTTGGCTGACCCACAATTAAACTTTAGTGGAAACCCTAATTTTAAGGTTTATTATAATTACAAAGATACTGGGAAAACTCTCTACTATGCCCAAGTAAAGGGGACTCCAGACTCCCCTATGCCTGCAACACTTTTGAAGTTAGAAAACAAGACGATTCCAAATGGGACCTACACCTATAAAGCGATTGCTTTTTGGGACGAGGAACTTCCTGACGTTCAAGCTCAGAATGGTTATGACTTGGGGGAGCTAGATGGGATTACAGTTACCTCGAAAAATTCGGTTTCTTATGACTTCGATGTGATCGTACAGGCTTCTGAAGCGAGTGGTGTCTACTCTGAAGTGAAGAGAGCTGCAGATCAACACTTTGCCTACAATACCCAAGAGCACTATCCTGGCGATGAGATTGATTTCAGAGTGACCTATAAAAACGCAGCGAAACAGGCGGTTTCAGATGTCTATGTTTTATCATCCCTGCCGATGAAAGGTGATAAACAGCTAGAATCCAGAAATCGTGGCTCTGAATTTACAATGAGTTTGACAAAAGCTCTAACACCACCTTCAGGCTGGGAAGTTCAATATAGTCGTACTGCGGGCACTGCTGCAGAAATTAATGCTTCACAATGGCTCATAGCAGACCAAGTGTCGGATTGGTCAGAGATTCGTGCAGTTCGCTGGCATTCGACTGCTCCGGTTGCTGCTGGAAGTAGGGTTCAGTTTCCTATCGATGGAGCAGTTATCGGGCAAGATACTGCCCCAGGTGCTATGGCTTATCTTTCTTCGGCACTGGCAAATGGCAGTTCCAAGTACACTGAGTCCAATAATGTTTCAATCCAAATGTCTACCAAACTGTCATCTGCAAGTTTTACCTTTGTGGATGTAAACAATCCATCTAAGGAAGTACAACTAGGACAGGTAGACACAGTTGTAGGAAAACCTAATGGACCAATTTCTTATGATCCTGCTGATCGAATTAAGGAATTGGAAGATGCAGGATATGAACTGATCAGTAACGATTTTACAGATCATACCTTTGGTGACTCGGCTAGTCCAAAACAATTCAAGTTTCAGTTTAGACACAAGATTACAGAACTAACCGAAACTGTTCGTGGAACTCGCGAGGTTGATTTTGAATATCTCAAAAAAACAAACCATTCTGATTTATCACTCCTCCCTCCAAAACATGTTGAGACTCATTCGTTTACTCGAACCAAGAGAATTGATCAGGTTTTGGCGAAACGGCAACCAAATGATGCGACAGCAGGTGTGACAAACTCAGCCTGGTCTGCAGACCAAACTTGGTCTCAAGTGATTTCTCCTGAAATTCCTGGCTATTATCCAAGAGAGGATATTGACGCAAACACAATGTCGGGAGAAGGAGCTCTCGATGAATATTTATTGACCGCGGATGATCCTAGAGATGAAGAGTTGGAAAAAGAATTTACCTGGTATCGGGTGGTGTATTATATTCGGATTCCAGTTGTACCTTCAGCAAGTGCAGCGAAATCTAAAGGCCTTCAAGGGCAGAAGCAGGCAGCGACGATTCACTTTGATGAGGATAGAGCAAGCGAGAGTGAGGTTCACTTTACAAAAGGGACAACAACCATTAATGGAGCAAAGAAATCCGTTGAACTAGTCCAAAGTAGTGTCTTTCTTTATGATGAGAATGGACAAAAGGTAACTTCGCTAACCATTGCCGACCAAGGGACGTACGATTTAGATCTTGTAAATAAAACAATTGTCTTTACTCCACTGAAAACCTTCTATGGTCCGGCAACTCCAGTTCAAGTTGGAGTGGTGGATAAAAATGGAGAGTCGGCTGTAACGACCTATACCCCAGTTGTTGAAAGAATAACACCAACAGGTTCAGGTGATAAGACAGAAGGACTTCAAGGTCAAGTGCAAGAAGGTAAAGTGACCTTCACCCCAGGCCATGACTCAGTTCCATTCCCAGCTGATTCGACTCCACTATTTGACAATGGTACAGCTGTGAAAGAAGTGCCAAATGTTGGTAAATTCGAAGTGGACGCGGACGGTAAGGTGACCTTTACTCCTGACAAACAGTTCAAGGGTGAAACGCCAGAGCTTGAATTGACTCGTGTGGATGCCAACGGAACTCCTGTTACTGTCAAGTACCAAGCGGTGGTGAAAGAAGTAGTTCCAACCAGCACTAACGCAACCAGCACAGGTCCTCAGGGTGTTCCACAAACAGGAACTCCAAGCTTCCAAGGTGGCGACCCATTGGTTCCAATTGATGAAACAGTCGAGCCAACCTTCGAAGATGGAAGCAAAGAGAAGTCTATTCCAGGTCAAGGAACTTACACAATTGCGCCAGATGGGACAGTAACATTTATCCCAGACAAACAGTTTGTCGGCAAACCAGATCCAGTAACAGTCAAACGCGTAGATAAGAATGGCACCCCAGTGACTGCGACTTACAGCCCAGAGTTTACTAAGGTGACTCCAACTGGAACCGGTGCAACGAGCACAGGTCCTCAAGGACTTCCACAAACAGGCACTCCAAGCTTCCAAGGTGGTGACCCACTTGTTCCAATCGATGAAACAGTCGAGCCAACCTTCGAAGATGGCAGCAAAGAGAAATCTATTCCAGGTCAAGGAACTTACACGATTGCGCCAGACGGAACTGTAACTTTCACTCCAGACAAACAGTTTGTTGGAAATCCAGCTCCAGTCACAGTCAAACGCGTAGATAAGAATGGCACCCCAGTTACTGCGACTTACAGTCCAGAGTTTACGAAAGTAACCCCAACTGGAACCGGTGCAACCAGCACAGGCCCTCAGGGTGTTCCACAAACAGGCACTCCAAGCTTCCAAGGTGGTGATCCACTGGTTCCAATCGATGAAACAGTTGAGCCAGCCTTCGAAGATGGCAGCAAAGAGAAATCTATTCCAGGTCAAGGAACTTACACGATTGCGCCAGACGGAACTGTAACTTTCACTCCAGATAAGCAGTTTGTTGGGAACCCAGCTCCAGTCACAGTCAAACGCGTAGATAAGAATGGTACCCCAGTTACTGCGACTTACAGCCCAGAGTTTACTAAGGTGACTCCTACAGGAACCGGTGCAACCAGCACAGGTCCTCAAGGACTTCCACAAACTGGTACTCCAAGCTTCCAAGGCGGTGATTCACTGGTTCCAATTGATGAAACAGTAGAGCCAACCTTCGAAGATGGAAGCAAAGAGAAATCTATTCCAGGTCAAGGAACTTACACGATTGCGCCAGACGGAACTGTAACTTTCACTCCAGACAAACAGTTTGTTGGAAATCCAGCTCCAGTCACAGTCAAACGCGTAGATAAGAATGGCACCCCAGTTACTGCGACTTACAGTCCAGAGTTTACGAAAGTAACGCCAACTGGTTCAGGTGATAATACAGAAGGTTTGCAAGGTCAGGTACAAGAAGGTAAAGTGACCTTCACGCCAGGCCATGACTCAGTTCCATTCCCAGCTGATTCAACTCCACTATTTGACAATGGTACAACTGTGAAAGAAGTGCCAAATGTTGGTAAGTTCGAAGTGGACGCAGACGGTAAGGTGACCTTTACTCCCGATAAACAGTTCAAGGGTGAAACACCAGAGCTTGAATTGACTCGAGTGGATGCCAACGGAACTCCTGTTACTGTCAAGTACCAAGCGGTGGTGAAAGAAGTAGTTCCAACCAGCACTAACGCAACCAGCACAGGTATCCAAGGTCAACCGCAAAAGGGTACCCCAACCTTCACAGAAGGCAATCCATTGGTTCCAATTGATGATACGAAACCAATGACTTTCGAAGATGGTCAGTCAACAAAAACAGTTCCAGGTGTAGGTGAATACAGTATCAATCTAGATGGATCTATTACCTTTACGCCGGATAAGAAGTACGTTGGAACTCCAAATCCAGTAACAGTTAGACGGGTAGATAAGAATGGAACTCCAGTCACTGCGACTTATACCCCAACAGTGACTAAAGTGACACCTACAGGGACTAACGCAACAAGCACAGGCCCTCAAGGTGTTCCACAAACAGGCACTCCAAGCTTCCAAGGTGGTGATCCACTGGTTCCAATTGATGAAACAGTAGAGCCAACCTTCGCAGATGGAAGCAAAGAGAAATCTATTCCAGGCCAAGGAACCTACACGATTGCGCCAGATGGTACAGTGACCTTCACTCCAGATAAGCAGTTTGTAGGCAACCCAGATCCAGTCACAGTCAAGCGCGTAGATAAGAATGGCACCCCGGTGACTGCGACCTACAGTCCAGAGTTTACGAAAGTAACGCCAACTGGTAAAGATACTTCTTCAGTTAACATTAAGGGTCTTGTTCAAACAGGTACCCCAACATTTGAAGGTGGTGATCCGCTTGTTCCAATCGATGAAACTGTGGCAGCAACATTTGAAGATGGATCAACTGAAAAAGTGATTCCAGGTGAAGGGACTTATGCAATCTCACCAGATGGCACAGTGACCTTCACTCCAGAAGCTAATTTTGTAGGAAAAGGAACCGGTGTAACGATTGTCCGCAAGGATAAGAACGGTACTCCAGTTACTGCAAGCTATCGCCCAACAGTTGTAGGTCCATCTACTGGTCATGATACGGTTTCTACAGGAGCAAAAGGCCAACCACAAGTGGCAACACCAGTGTTTGAAGGACATATCGATTCGACTGTACCACCAACATTTGAGGATGGTAGCACGACTATGGTTGTTCCGGGTGAAGGAAGCTATACAATTGATAAAGATGGTAAGATTACCTTTACTCCAGAACCAGACTTTGTTGGTACAGCTAAAGGATTGGTTGTGAAACGTTTGGATGTGTATGGAAATGTAGTTACTGCTCACTACACACCAACTGTCCTTGGACAAACACAAGTGAGTGATGCGACATCAGAAGGTCTTAAAGGTCAAACTCAGACTGGTAAACCAAACTTTACAGGTGATGTCGATCTGACAGTTCCGCCAACCTTTGAAGATGGATCAACTGAAAAAGTGATTCCAGGTGAAGGAACTTACGTAATCTCACCAGATGGCACCGTCACCTTTACCCCTGAGGCAGACTTTGTAGGACAAGCCAAAGGTGTGAAAGTGATCCGTAAAGACCGTAATGGAAATATCATTTCAGGATTCTATACTCCAACAGTAGTAGAACTTCCAGAGCAAGTGAAGCCGTCTGATAAAAAAGAACTTTCAGTACCTGATTCGAAACCAGATCAATTGACGCAAAACATCTCTGTAGAAAAAAATCAACTTCCAAATACAGGAAGTCAAGAAGATGGTTTGAAAAATCTAGGAATTCTGACAGCCCTAGCAGGTGCCATGACACTTGGATTGCTAGGTAAAAAGAAACGAAACGATGAATCAGACTAATCATTTTTAAGAACCGAGAAATCGGTTCTTTTTTATGACATTTGTCATATTTCCTAGTGACAGAAGCATCTAGCTCCGTTAACTTCAAAGGACTATAATTGAAGTATGAAATGGAGGAAGAAGAAATGAAAAATAAAATGATTGTCGCAGTGAGTTTAGTAGCAGCAGGAGTTATGACCTATCTCATGTTTTCAGGATTGGACGAGGGTTTCTATCATTTTCCTTGGGAGCTCTTTGCTGGCTTTGGAATGATGTCTTGGCTTGTCAGAGAAGGTTTGAAATTGGTCAGAGATGTGAAAAAGGAGTTTGAGGAATGAAAAAAGCAATCATCTATTTCTTTATCGGCCTGTCACTCTTGGTATGGTTAGTGGAAATGTTTACTGGGTGGTTTGACCAAACCTTGCTTCGCCAATTCATTCGTGGTGCTTGGGGTTTTGGATTTATGATTTTTGTCGTTTTCCCTATGGGAATGAAGTGGTTGAAAGGAGAATCTCATGACTGTGATTAAAGTTGAGAAATTGAGTAAGAAAATAAAAGACAAGGAGATCTTGCGGAACATCTCCTTTGAAATCAACGATGGTGAATGTGTCGCCTTGATCGGGCCTAACGGAGCAGGGAAGACAACCTTGATTGATTGCCTCTTGGGCGACAAGTTCATGAGCTCAGGTCAGATAGCCATTCAAGGCTTTGCACCAACAGATCCTCGATTAAAGCAGCTTATTTCTGTCTTGCCCCAAGAAAATGCAGTTGTTCAAAGCTTGAAAGTGAAAGAACTTTTATCATTTTTCAAGTCACTTTATCCCAACAGTCTTTCAGACAAAGAAATTGATGACTTGCTTAGATTCTCAGACAAGCAGAAAAATCAGTTAGCGGGCAAGTTGTCTGGTGGGCAAAAACGTTTGTTCTCTTTCGTGTTGGCTTTAATAGGTCGTCCGAAAATTCTATTTTTAGACGAGCCAACTGCTGCCATGGATACCTCGACACGTCAGCATTTTTGGGAAATTGTCAATCAGTTAAAGAAAAATGGTGTGACTATTGTCTATTCTTCTCACTATATCGAAGAGGTGGAACATACGGCTGACCGCATTTTGGTTCTCCACAAGGGAGAATTGATTCGCGATACGACGCCTTATGCTATGCGTGGTGAAGAACAAGAAAAACATTTTACGGTACCTCTAACTTATCAGGAAGTTATCAGAACTTTAGACCAAGTTCAAGAGCTTGAAATCAAGCAAAATGCTCTTTCCTTCACCACCAAAGAAGCTAGCCAGGTATGGGAAGTCTTGCAAGAACAGGGCTGCACGATCGAAGAAATTGAAGTTCGCAATCGAACTCTCTTAGACAGTATCTTCGAAACGACTCAAGACTAAAGGAGATTGACGATGAAAAATATGACAAGTCTCATGAAAGTGGAAATCATTCTGATGAAACGGCAAGCAGTCTACTACTTGCTATCCATCGGACTCCCAAGTGTGTTTTACCTTATCTTTTCTGGTATGATGTCAGGGTCAGATATTCCAGAAATTGCTCTTCAAGCCTATCTTTTTGCCATGACGCTCTTTAGTATCATGTCAAGTGCTTTTTTCAGTATCCCAAGCACACTCGAGTCTGATAAGACAAACAACTGGCAAAAATTGATTCAACATTCTCCCGTATCTATGGTAGAATATTATGTATCAAAACTGTTCAGTACCCTACTGACTTTCTTGTTATCAATTACAGTTGTCTTTTCAGTTGGTCATTTTGTCCGTGGAGTGACTCTGCCTTGGCTTGACTGGATGGTAATTGGTGCTATTTTGCTGATCGGAAGCGTGGTCTTTATCAGCATGGGGGTCTTGGTGAGCTTGCTACCCAGTGCTCAACTGATGACGGTTGTTGGAAATATTGCCTATATTGCTTTGGCTGTTCTAGGTGGACTGTGGTTCCCCTTGGATTCCTTCCCAGAATGGCTCCAATCTATTGGAAAGCTGACTCCAACCTATCAACTGATGCAGGTCGTCTCTACTTATTTGGAGCACCACGAGTTTAACATTCTTGCTGCCTTGGTTGTACTAGGTTATACAGTTTTCTTTGGTGTCTTGGTAATCCAACTGAAAAAACGGATTGAGGTAAAATAAATCTATGTTGGAAAAATTTAAAAACATTCATTATATGTTTCATATTTCAATTGTGTTTATCATCTTTCCTATAGCGGGTGTCATCGTTGGAGATTACCCGCTTTTAACCTTGCTATGGACCCTACTATTTGTACTTGCCTTCTATTCGGTTTTAATCAGTCAGAATCGCACCGTGCAGTGGCTAGCATGGTGGTCCATGCTTGTCTACATTTTTTATACATCTGTTTGGCTAAGTTCGGGTTTCACATGGTTTATCTTTTATTTATCCAATCTTCTCATTTATGAGCTGGATGAGATTTCTTTTCACTCTTGGCGTTTTGTCAGTTTTGTTGTCTTACAACCGTTCATTCTGACCGGAATCTATATGGTCAATCATGTTAGTCCCTGGCAATTGGTCTTTTTCTTAGTTACCTTTGTCTTTTCGGATGCACTGATCTTTGGTCTTTATCGAATTCGAGTGTCAGAAGAAATAAAAGAAGAAAAGATGAAACAAAATGCCAAGCTCAGTCTTTTCTTGGCTGAAAATGAACGCAATCGTATCGGTCAGGATCTCCATGACAGTCTAGGTCACACCTTTGCTATGCTGAGTGTCAAGACAGATTTAGCATTACAGTTATTACAGATGCAGGCTTATCCACAGGTGGAAAAAGAATTAAAAGAAATTCATCAGATCAGTAAAGAATCCATGAACGAAGTCCGTACAATTATCGAAAATCTTAAAACCAGAACCCTTGCTTCCGAATTTGCGACTGTTAAAAAAATGCTGGAAATTGCAGGAATTGAAACGGAAATCAATCACCAATTAGATACTGCTAGCTTAACTCAAGAATTGGAGTCAACAGCTTCCATGATTTTGCTTGAGTTAGTGACAAATATCATCAAACATGCCAAAGCATCGAAGGCTTACTTGAAATTAGAACGAACTGAGAAAGAACTCATTCTAACAGTGAGAGATGATGGATGTGGCTTTGCTTCTTTAAAAGGAGATGAGCTCCATACCGTTCGAGACCGTGTCCTTCCTTTTTCAGGAGAAGTAACAGTGATCAGTCAGAAACAGCCGACTGAAGTGCAGGTTCGACTACCTTATAAGGAGAGAAACTAAGATGAAACTACTTGTTGCAGAAGATCAAAGTATGTTGCGAGATGCTATGTGCCAGTTGCTTACCTTTCAACCAGATGTAGATTCTGTCCTACAAGCCAAGGATGGCCAAGAAGCAATCCAACTTTTAGAAAAAGAGTCTGTGGATATCGCCATTCTTGACGTAGAAATGCCTGTTAAGACAGGCCTCGAAGTCTTGGAGTGGATACGAGCAGAAAAGCTAGAAACAAAGGTGGTTGTGGTGACGACCTTCAAACGTCCCGGATATTTTGAACGTGCGGTCAAGGCTGGAGTGGATGCTTATGTCTTGAAAGAAAGAAGTATTGCAGACCTCATGCAAACCTTGCACACTGTTCTCGAAGGACGTAAGGAGTATTCGCCTGAATTGATGGAAGTGGTGATGACGCACCCCAATCCGCTAACAGAGCAAGAGATTGCTGTTTTAAAGGGAATCGCTCAGGGCTTGTCTAATCAAGAAATCGCAGATCAGCTTTATCTATCAAATGGAACCGTCCGAAACTATGTCACCAATATTCTTTCCAAGCTAAATGCAGGCAATCGAACAGAGGCAGCCAACATTGCAACAGAATCTGGTTGGCTTTGATCAGAAGGGTTAAAAAATTCCGAAACGATAACTTGAATAGAAGGAAATCCATACTAAAATGTAGGAGGCAAATCGCCTCCTTCTTGGGTTTAGAAAAGCGGTTAGAACTAGTGTCAAAGAGTTAAAAGATCAGAATAAAAATGAAAAATATCTTGACAATGAAGGAAAAATTGTGTTACAATAATAGACGGTACTTTTTACTTTTGGTCTCTCAAAAGTGTACAGGGACGTGCTGACAAATGTTGCAAAAGTACACACAGATGGTAGCTGTCACCAAGTGTATCATCACCAAAAATAAAAAAACACAGGAGAATGTAGATGCCTACAATTAACCAATTGGTTCGCAAACCGCGTAAATCAAAAGTAGAAAAATCTAAATCACCAGCTTTGAACGTTGGTTACAACAGTCATAAAAAAGTTCAAACAAACGTTTCTTCACCACAAAAACGTGGTGTTGCAACTCGTGTTGGAACAATGACACCTAAAAAACCTAACTCTGCCCTTCGTAAATTCGCTCGTGTACGTTTGAGCAACCTTATCGAAGTTACTGCCTACATCCCAGGTATCGGACACAACTTGCAAGAGCACAGCGTGGTGCTTCTTCGTGGTGGACGTGTAAAAGACCTTCCAGGGGTACGTTACCATATCGTCCGTGGTGCACTTGATACTGCAGGTGTTAACGATCGTAAACAAGGCCGTTCTAAATACGGTACTAAACGTCCAAAAGCATAAGGAAAGGGGATAAAGAGAAATGAGTCGTAAAAATAGAGCTCCAAAACGTGACGTATTGCCAGATCCGCTTTACAATTCACAACTAGTTACTCGTCTTATCAACCGCGTTATGCTTGATGGTAAACGTGGTACAGCTGCTTCAATCGTTTACGGTGCTTTTGAGCAAATCAAAGAAGCTACTGGCAACGATGCACTTGAAGTATTTGAAACAGCTATGGAAAACATAATGCCTGTACTTGAAGTACGTGCACGTCGTGTTGGTGGATCTAACTACCAAGTCCCAGTTGAAGTTCGTCCAGAACGTCGTACAACACTTGGACTTCGTTGGTTGGTAACCATCGCTCGCCTTCGTGGTGAACACACAATGCAAGACCGTCTTGCAAAAGAAATCTTGGATGCTGCGAACAACACTGGTGCAGCAGTTAAGAAACGTGAAGACACTCACCGTATGGCTGAAGCTAACCGTGCCTTCGCACACTTCCGTTGGTAATAAAATGATACCAAGAGCGGTAAAGGCCCAAGGCAAAAATAGGAAACTGATGCAGTGTTCCGTGAACACAAAGCAGTTTATCTTTTTTGCACCGGGCCTCGCTCGGGTTCAAATTAGCTAAAACGATTAGTATTAGCTTCAATTCAACTTATCTACAAGTTGAAACCAACAAAAACAAGATAAACATTGAGAACGGGTAGGTCCTGCCTATCCGTTTTTATTAAAATCGTGTTATAATAGAATAGAAATTAAAAATAAATAGGAGAAACAAACCTCATGGCACGCGAATTTTCACTTGAAAAAACTCGTAATATCGGTATCATGGCTCACGTCGATGCCGGTAAAACAACAACTACTGAGCGTATTCTTTACTACACTGGTAAAATCCACAAAATCGGTGAAACTCACGAAGGTGCGTCACAAATGGACTGGATGGAGCAAGAGCAAGAACGTGGTATCACAATCACATCTGCTGCGACAACAGCTCAATGGAACAACCACCGCGTAAACATCATCGACACACCGGGACACGTGGACTTCACAATCGAAGTACAACGTTCTCTTCGTGTATTGGATGGTGCGGTTACTGTTCTTGACTCACAATCAGGTGTTGAGCCTCAAACTGAAACAGTTTGGCGTCAAGCAACTGAGTACGGAGTTCCACGTATCGTATTTGCCAACAAAATGGACAAAATCGGTGCTGACTTCCTTTACTCAGTAAGCACACTTCACGATCGTCTTCAAGCAAACGCACACCCAATCCAATTGCCAATCGGTGCTGAAGATGACTTCCGTGGTATCATCGACTTGATCAAGATGAAAGCTGAAATCTATACTAACGACCTTGGTACAGATATCCTTGAAGAAGATATTCCAGCTGAATACCTTGACCAAGCTCAAGAATACCGTGAAAAATTGGTGGAAGCAGTTGCTGAAACTGATGAAGATTTGATGATGAAATACCTTGAAGGTGAAGAAATCACTAACGAAGAATTGAAAGCTGCTATCCGTAAAGCAACTATCAATGTTGAATTCTTCCCAGTATTGTGTGGTTCTGCCTTCAAGAACAAGGGTGTTCAATTGATGCTTGATGCGGTTATCGACTACCTTCCAAGCCCACTTGATATCCCAGCAATCAAAGGTATCAACCCAGATACAGATGAAGAAGAAACTCGTCCAGCATCTGACGAAGAGCCATTCGCAGCTCTTGCCTTCAAGATCATGACTGACCCATTCGTAGGTCGTTTGACATTCTTCCGTGTATACTCAGGTGTTCTTCAATCAGGTTCTTACGTATTGAACACTTCTAAAGGTAAACGTGAACGTATCGGACGTATCCTTCAAATGCACGCTAACAGCCGTCAAGAAATTGACACTGTTTACTCAGGTGACATCGCTGCTGCCGTTGGTTTGAAAGATACTACAACTGGTGACTCATTGACAGATGAAAAAGCTAAAATCATCCTTGAGTCAATCAACGTTCCAGAACCAGTTATCCAATTGATGGTTGAGCCAAAATCTAAAGCTGACCAAGATAAGATGGGTATCGCACTTCAAAAATTGGCTGAAGAAGATCCAACATTCCGCGTTGAAACAAACGTTGAAACTGGTGAAACAGTTATCTCTGGTATGGGTGAGCTTCACCTTGACGTCCTTGTTGACCGTATGCGTCGTGAGTTCAAAGTGGAAGCGAACGTAGGTGCTCCTCAAGTATCTTACCGTGAAACATTCCGCGCTTCTACTCAAGCACGTGGATTCTTCAAACGTCAGTCTGGTGGTAAAGGTCAATTCGGTGATGTATGGATTGAATTTACTCCAAACGAAGAAGGTAAAGGTTTCGAATTCGAAAACGCAATCGTCGGTGGTGTGGTTCCTCGTGAATTTATCCCAGCGGTTGAAAAAGGTTTGGTAGAATCTATGGCTAACGGTGTTCTTGCAGGTTACCCAATGGTTGACGTTAAAGCTAAGCTTTACGATGGTTCATACCACGATGTCGACTCATCTGAAACTGCCTTCAAGATCGCGGCTTCACTTGCCCTTAAAGAAGCTGCTAAATCAGCACAACCAGCTATCCTTGAGCCAATGATGCTTGTAACCATCACTGTTCCAGAAGAAAATCTTGGTGATGTTATGGGTCACGTAACTGCTCGTCGTGGACGTGTAGATGGTATGGAAGCACACGGTAACAGCCAAATCGTTCGTGCTTACGTTCCGCTTGCTGAAATGTTCGGTTACGCAACAGTTCTTCGTTCTGCATCTCAAGGACGTGGTACCTTCATGATGGTATTTGACCACTACGAAGATGTACCTAAGTCAGTACAAGAAGAAATCATTAAGAAAAACAAAGGTGAAGACTAATCAGTCCTCACTCTAGAAGGAAGTCACTTAGTGGCTTCCTTTTTTGTCTTTAACTATTCATTTTTGCTGAATATAGTATACAAATTTGGTCGCTAAGTGAGAAAAATACTAATTCTATCCAAAAAGAAAATAATCTAATTTGATAAATTAAAGTAAATAAAGGTTCCTAATTCCGTAGAAAAGTTAATAAAAATGAGGGAAAGATTCATAAATACACTTTTAGATAGAAAATTCAGAAAATTGACTCTTTTGCCTTGAAAATTTTTGAAAAAATGGTATGATAGTAACAAGCTATTTTTTTAAGAGAAGAGAAAGGGGAACAATGGAGAAAATCAGTTTAGAATCTCCTAAGACGGGGTCGGACCTAGTTTTGGAAACACTTCGGGACTTAGGGATTGATACCATTTTTGGTTATCCTGGTGGTGCAGTCTTACCTTTATATGATGCGATATACAATTTTAAAGGTATTCGCCACATCTTGGGACGCCATGAGCAAGGTTGTTTGCACGAAGCTGAAGGATATGCCAAATCAACTGGAAAGTTGGGCGTTGCCGTCGTCACGAGCGGACCGGGAGCAACAAATGCCATTACAGGGATTGCAGATGCCATGAGCGATAGCGTTCCCCTTTTGGTCTTTACAGGTCAGGTTGCGCGAGCTGGAATTGGGAAAGATGCTTTTCAGGAGGCAGACATCGTGGGGATTACCATGCCCATTACCAAATACAATTACCAAGTCCGTGAAACGGCAGACATTCCCCGTATCATTACGGAAGCTGTCCATATCGCAACGACAGGTCGTCCAGGTCCAGTTGTGATTGACTTACCAAAGGATGTATCAGCTCTAGAGACAGATTTCATCTATTCACCAGAAGTTAATTTACCAAGTTACCAACCGACGCTTGATCCGAATGACATGCAAATCAAGAAAATCTTGAAGCAATTGTCAAAAGCCAAGAAACCTGTTTTGTTAGCAGGCGGTGGTATCAGCTATGCGGAAGCTTCTAAGGAACTCAATGAATTTGCTGAACGTTACCAAATTCCAGTAGTCACTAGTCTTTTGGGGCAAGGAACCATTGCAACGAGTCATCCGCTCTTCCTAGGGATGGGAGGCATGCACGGTTCTTTCGCAGCCAACATTGCAATGACGGAAGCGGACTTTATGATTAGTATTGGTTGCCGTTTCGATGACCGCTTGACCGGGAACCCTAAGACCTTTGCTAAAAATGCTAAGGTTGCCCATATCGATGTTGACCCAGCTGAGATTGGTAAGATTATCAGTGCAGATATTCCTGTAGTGGGGGATGCTAAGAAAGCCTTACAGATGCTTTTAGCAGAACCAACTGTTCATAACAATACCGAAAAGTGGATTGAAAAAGTCACTAAGGACAAGAATCGAGTTCGTTCTTATGATAAGAAAGAACGTGTGGTTCAGCCTCAGGCCGTTATTGAACGCATCGGTGAGTTGACGCATGGGGATGCCATTGTCGTAACTGACGTAGGGCAACACCAAATGTGGACAGCTCAGTATTATCCTTACCAAAATGAGCGTCAGTTAGTCACTTCAGGTGGTTTGGGTACCATGGGATTCGGAGTTCCTGCAGCTATCGGAGCCAAGATTGCCAATCCAGAAAAAGAAGTCATCCTTTTTGTCGGTGATGGTGGTTTCCAAATGACCAACCAAGAGTTAGCGATCCTAAATATCTACAAGGTACCGATTAAGGTTGTCATGTTGAATAACCACTCACTAGGAATGGTTCGTCAGTGGCAGGAATCCTTCTATGAGGGTAGAACTTCAGAGTCAGTCTTTGATACACTTCCTGACTTCCAGCTGATGGCACAGGCCTACGGCATCAAAAATTATAAATTTGACAATCCAGAAACTATAGAAAAAGATCTAGAGGCTATTCTGGAGGATGTGCCGATGTTTATCGAGGTGGATATTTCTCGTAAGGAACAGGTCTTACCGATGGTACCAGCTGGTAAGAGCAATCATGAGATGTTGGGGGTGAAGTTCCATGCGTAGAATGTTAACAGCTAGATTGCAAAACCGTTCAGGAGTTTTGAATCGTTTTACAGGTGTCCTTTCTCGTCGTCAAGTCAATATTGAGAGTATCTCAGTTGGTGCGACGGAGAACCCCAATGTATCTCGCATCACTATCATTATTGATGTAGCTTCTCATGATGAAGTAGAGCAAATCATTAAACAGCTCAATCGTCAGATTGATGTGATTCGCATTCGTGATATCACAGATAAACCACACTTGGAAAGAGAAGTTATCTTGGTGAAGGTATCTGCTCCTGCTGAGAAGCGTGCAGAAATCTTGGCCATTATCCAACCTTTCCGTGCAACGGTAGTAGATGTGGCTCCAAGCTCAATCACCATCCAGATGACGGGAAATGCTGAAAAGAGTGAAGCTTTATTACGAGTGATTCGACCATATGGTATTAAAAATATCGCTCGTACGGGTGCAACTGGATTTACCCGCGACTAATACTCTTTGATTTTCAATGAGTATAAAATCCAGCATAAATTTGTTTAACCAGCCTATAAGGCAATAAAAATAGAAAAGAGAGAAAAACTATGGCAGTTCAAATGGAATACGAAAAAGATGTTAAAGTAGCAGCGCTTGACGGTAAAAAAATCGCCGTAATCGGTTATGGTTCACAAGGACATGCGCATGCGCAAAACTTGCGTGACTCAGGTCGTGATGTCATCATCGGTGTGCGTCCAGGTAAATCTTTTGACAAAGCAAAAGAAGACGGTTTTGACACTTACACAGTAGCAGAAGCAACTAAATTGGCTGACGTTATCATGATCTTGGCACCAGACGAAATCCAACAAGAATTGTACGAAGCAGAAATCGCTCCAAACTTGGAAGCTGGAAATGCAGTTGGATTTGCTCATGGTTTCAATATCCACTTTGAATTTATCAAAGTTCCTGCAGATGTAGATGTCTTCATGTGTGCTCCTAAAGGACCAGGACATTTGGTACGTCGTACTTACGAAGAAGGATTTGGTGTTCCGGCTCTTTATGCAGTTT
This sequence comes from Streptococcus sp. 1643, assembly GCF_006228325.1. Lineage (NCBI taxonomy): Bacteria > Bacillati > Bacillota > Bacilli > Lactobacillales > Streptococcaceae > Streptococcus > Streptococcus sp. 1643. The sequence continues at coordinate 1,610,213 of NZ_CP040231.1, read as the reverse complement.
ACCAAGATGCAACAGGAAATGCTAAAAACATTGCTATGGACTGGTGTAAAGGTGTTGGTGCAGCTCGTGTTGGTTTGCTTGAAACAACTTACAAAGAAGAAACTGAAGAAGATTTGTTTGGTGAACAAGCTGTACTTTGTGGTGGTTTGACTGCCCTTATCGAAGCAGGTTTTGAAGTCTTGACAGAAGCAGGCTATGCCCCAGAATTGGCTTACTTTGAAGTTCTTCATGAAATGAAATTGATCGTTGACTTGATCTATGAAGGTGGATTCAAGAAAATGCGTCAATCTATTTCAAACACTGCTGAATACGGTGACTATGTATCAGGTCCACGTGTGATTACTGAGCAAGTTAAAGAAAACATGAAAGCTGTTTTGGCAGATATCCAAAATGGTAAATTTGCAAATGACTTTGTAAATGACTACAAGGCTGGTCGTCCAAAATTAACTGCTTACCGTGAACAAGCAGCTAACCTTGAAATTGAAAAAGTTGGTGCAGAATTGCGTAAAGCAATGCCTTTCGTTGGTAAAAACGACGACGACGCATTCAAAATCTACAATTAATTCTTGTAAAGAGAGACAGAAGGCGAGTTGGGGGTACCTAACTCGTTTTTTATCTTGAACAGTATTTGAGGAGGAGACAATGCTAAGTGCAAAAGATGTGGTGAAAGCCCACAAAGTTTTGAGTGGTGTAGTAGTTGATACACCACTAGAATATGATCATTATTTATCAGAAAAGTACCAAGCAAAGATTTATCTCAAAAAGGAGAATGCGCAACGAGTTCGCTCTTTTAAAATTCGTGGAGCCTATTATGCCATTTCTCAGCTATCAAAAGAAGAACGCGAGCGTGGTGTAGTCTGTGCTTCTGCGGGAAATCATGCCCAAGGTGTCGCCTATACTTGTAATGAGATGAAGATTCCTGCAACAATTTTTATGCCTATTACAACACCGCAACAAAAGATTGGGCAGGTTCGCTTTTTCGGTGGAGAGTTCGTGACAATCAAGTTGGTTGGGGATACCTTTGATGCTTCTGCTAAGGCAGCACAAGAGTTTACACTGTCGGAAAACCGCACCTTCATCGATCCTTTTGATGATGCGCATGTTCAGGCTGGTCAAGGGACTGTAGCTTATGAGATTCTTGAAGAAGCCCGTAAAGAGTCTATCGATTTTGATACAGTACTTGTACCAGTAGGTGGTGGCGGATTGATTGCCGGTGTTTCTACATATATTAAGGAAACCAACCCGACTATTGAAGTGATCGGGGTAGAAGCTAATGGTGCTCGCTCTATGAAAGCTGCCTTTGAAGCTGGGGGACCAGTTAAACTCAAAGAAATTGATAAGTTTGCTGATGGGATAGCCGTACAAAAGGTTGGACAATTAACCTATGAAGCGACCCGAAAAAATGTTGAAACGCTGATTGGGGTGGACGAGGGATTGATTTCCGAAACCTTGATTGATCTTTATTCCAAACAAGGAATTGTAGCAGAACCAGCCGGAGCTGCCAGCGTTGCAGCCTTGGAAGTTCTATCAGACTATATCAAAGGCAAGACGATTTGTTGTATCATTTCTGGAGGAAATAACGATATCAACCGCATGCCAGAGATGGAAGAACGTGCCTTGATTTACGATGGAATCAAGCATTACTTTGTAGTGAATTTCCCACAACGTCCTGGAGCTCTACGAGAGTTTGTAAATGACATTTTGGGGCCAAATGATGACATCACTCGTTTTGAATATATCAAACGAGCAAGCAAGGGGACAGGCCCTGTCTTGATTGGGGTAGCCCTTGCCAATAAGCATGATTATGCTGGATTGATTCATCGAATGGAAAAGTTTGACCCATCTTATATTAATTTGAATGGGAACGAAACGTTGTATAATATGTTAGTTTAAGCTAAAATAAAATTATTATCATATTATTTGCGTAATGGTAATGATGGTGCTATAATGAGGGTGACGAAAGGGGGAGATTCCCATGTTTTTACAAATTTTACTTGTTTTATTGTTTTTAGTGGTGATTGCATCAGTGATCATGGTTAGTTCTGTGTATGTGGTTCGACAACAATCTGTCGCTATCATAGAACGCTTTGGTAAATACCAAAAGTTGAGCAATAGCGGTATTCATTTACGAGCTCCTTTTGGGATTGATAGGATTGCGGCAAGAGTTCAACTACGCTTGTTGCAAAGTGAGATTGTTGTAGAGACAAAGACGCAAGATAATGTATTTGTAACGATGAATGTGGCAACTCAGTATCGAGTAAATGAAAACAATGTCACAGATGCCTATTATAAATTGATGCGTCCAGAAGCCCAAATTAAATCCTATATTGAAGATGCTTTGCGTTCATCTGTACCAAAGTTAACCCTAGATGAGTTGTTTGAGAAGAAGGATGAAATCGCCTTAGAAGTTCAAAAACAAGTGGCGGAAGAAATGTCTACGTATGGGTATATCATTGTCAAAACGCTGATTACTAAGGTTGAACCTGATGCTGAAGTAAAACAATCAATGAATGAAATTAACGCGGCTCAACGTAAGAGAGTTGCGGCGCAAGAACTTGCTGAAGCAGATAAGATTAAAATCGTGACCGCAGCAGAAGCTGAAGCAGAAAAAGATCGCCTACATGGTGTAGGGATTGCAGAGCAGCGTAAAGCAATTGTTGACGGACTAGCTGATTCTATCCAAGAGTTAAAGGGAGCCAATGTTGAACTAACTGAAGAACAAATCATGTCTATCCTATTAACGAACCAGTATTTAGATACGTTGAATAATTTTGCAGATAAAGAGGGTAATAATACAATCTTCCTACCAGCAAATCCTAATGGAGTTGAGGACATAAGAACTCATATATTATCGGCTTTAAAAGCCAAATAAAAATATGCAGAATAATATAGTTACGACGTATATATGTTTTTTTATTGACAAATGAAATAAAAACGTATACAATTAAGTATTGTAAAGAATAATTTAGGAGAAGAACATGGCTAAGTCGAACTTTGAAAAAGTAGAAGCAGTTGTTGGCTGGGTTCGTGATAAGAAAATCACAGGCTACCGTATCTCTAAAGAAACGAATGCGCGTGAAATGTCTATCATTGCTCTAGCACAAGGACGCGCAAAAGTTAAAAATATTTCATTTGAAACAGCTCTTGGTTTAATCGATTTCTATGAAAAAAATCATGAAAAATTTGAAGATTAAACTGTGGTCACAGGCAGATTCCTGAGTCGAGTCTGCCTTTTCTTTACAATTACAAATTAAAAAGACTGCATTCTTTATGCAGTCTTTGTTTATTAGCTGAGATAGCGTTGAAGAAATTCTTTTGTCCGTTCTTCTTTAGGGTTCGTGAAGAGTTCTTCTGGTTTACCTTCTTCAGCAATGACGCCCTTATCCATAAAGATGACACGGTGAGAGACATCGCGAGCGAATTCCATTTCGTGGGTTACGACGATCATGGTCAAGCCTTCTTGAGCCAAATCCTGCATAATTTTGAGGACTTCTCCGACCATTTCAGGGTCAAGGGCAGATGTTGGTTCGTCGAAGAGAATGGCATCAGGATTCATGGAGAGTGCGCGGGCGATAGCCACGCGTTGTTTTTGGCCTCCGGAGAGTTGCTTCGGCTTGGCTTGCCAGTAGCGTTCTCCCATGCCGACTTTTTCGAGATTCTCTTTGGCAATTTTTTCAGCTTCAGAGTGGTCGCGTTTGAGTACAGTCGTTTGGGCAACGATCGTATTTTCAAGGACATTCAGATTTTCAAAGAGATTGAAAGATTGGAAAACCATACCGAGCTTTTCACGATAATGGGTGAGGTTATAGCCTTTTTCTAAGACATTTTCTCCTCGATAGAGAATCTCTCCCTCTGTAGGTGTTTCTAGTAAATTAATCGAACGAAGGAAGGTTGATTTTCCGCTTCCTGAGCTCCCGATGATGGAAATAACCTCTCCTTTATGGACGGCGAGAGAAATGTCTTTTAGCACTTCGTTTTGTCCATATGATTTTTTGAGGTGTTTGATTTCAAGAATTGGTTGTGTCATTTTTTCAAATCCTCCGTTTGCATTTGATTAGCACCTGTAGTGTAAGTATCCATGTCCATACGACGTTCGATGAAGCGTAGGATACGGGTCACAGTGAAGGTGAGGACAAAGTAAATCACGGCGATGATGGTAAAGGTCTGGAAGTATTGATAGGTTTGTGTTGCTACAGTATTTCCTGAGAAATAAAGCTCAACAACTGAAATAACGTTCAATACAGAGGTATCTTTGATATTGATGACAAACTCATTACCAGTAGCAGGTAGAATATTACGGACAACCTGAGGTAGGACAATCTTACGCATGGTTTGATTGTGGGTCATACCAAGAGCAGTTGCAGCTTCAAACTGTCCTTTGTCAACTGCTAGAATACCACCACGAACGATCTCTGTCATGTAGGCACCCGTGTTGATTGAGACGATGAAGATAGCGGCTAGTGTGCGGTCAAGATTGATACCGAAAGCTTGGGCAGTTCCATAGTAGATAACCATGGATTGAACAATCATTGGTGTACCACGGAAGATCTCGATATAGACATTGAGAATCCAACCGACTAGTTTCTGTAGGGCGTACATTGCCTTGTTCTCAGATAGTGGAGCGGTACGGAAGACCCCAATCGCAAGTCCGATAAGGAGACCTGTGATGGTTCCGATAATGGAGATTAAGAGTGTGATACCAGCGCCGCGCAGGAGTTGTTGCCAGTTTTCAGAAAGGATCTTAGCGACTTGGCTAAAGAAACTACTTTCTTCCTCTGTTGTTGTAGACTCCACAGGTTGCTCTTTGATCATACGATCCATGAGGGCTACTTGTTCATCCTTAGAGATGGTTTCGATGCTCGCATTGATTTGGCTGATACGGCTGTCATCTTTACGAAGTCCAATGGCAATAGCTGTATCTTCTTCGCCAGTTTTGAAACCTGGTTGAGGTTGGATCATTTTGAACTTAGCGTTAGCAGACTCAGCGGTCATTGCTTCAGGTCGTTCAGAAACATAGGCATCAATAACACCAGCCTCCAGAGCTTGACGCATCTGAGCGAAGTCACCCATAGCAGTTTCTTTTTTGGCACCTGGAATTTGGGAAATCAGGTCATAAAGGTAAACACCTTGTTGAGACGTGATTTTTGCTCCGCTAAAGTCTTCCAAAGATTTAGCATTCGCATAGGCAGAGTCCTTTTTTACCAATAGAACCGGTTCGCTAGTATAGTAACTGCTTGAAAAAGCAATTTCTTGTTTGCGTTCAGCGGTTGGGCTCATACCGGCAATGATCATATCAATTTTGCCAGAAGTAAGGGCTGGAACAAGTCCTTCCCATTTGGTTTTCACGACCAAAGGTTCCTTGCCTAAGTCTTTGGCAATCTTTTTAGCGATTTGAACATCGTAGCCGTTGGCATATTGGTTGGTACCGTCGATTTTGACGGCGCCGTTACTATCGTCGTCTTGGGTCCAGTTGAAGGGAGCGTAAGCTGCCTCCATCCCGATGCGTAAATATTCGTCGGCTTGGACTTGGCTAACTAGTCCTAAGGTAAGGGCTAGGCTAGCAAGGATAGATAAGCATAATTTTTTCATGTTTTCTCCTATTTCTAGTCTAAAAATGACTCTCTCTATTGTATCTAAAAATAGTGAGATTTTCAATACAAGTAAGCCTTTATTTATAAAAAATGATATAATGGTAAAAAGATTGAAAGGGAACCGATTATGAAAAAAAGATGGCTGTTGGCTTTGGTATTTACTTATTTATTATTTATACCGAGCCTGGTTTTTGCAGTAGACTTTGATATCTTATCCTATCAGGGTGATTTGAATATTCATGCAGATAATACTGCAATTTTTAAGGAAACAATTACCTACCGCTTTGGAGATGATTATAATGGTCAGTTAGTTGGACTCGGGAAAGTTGGGAAAATGCCAGAAGGATTTGACATTGATCCCGATCCGACCGTTCAGGTCTCTAAAAATGGAAGAATTGTTCAAAATGCTTCCTTCTATACTATGGAGGAAGAGGACGGCTACAAGGTAAAAATTTACAATGCTGGATATGCCGGAGATACTGTTCGGGTAACGGTTACCTGGAAACTAACAAACCTTCTCTTCTTATATAAGGATATCGCAGAGCTAAATTGGCAACCCTTGACCGATAGTACTGGAGACATCAAAGAGATTGAGTTTAAGGTCAGCTCTGATACTCCAGCAGAGAACCTCTATTTTCATGCAGGCCAACTCCTAAGGGACTCTAGTGTTGAAAAAGTAAATAATCTCTATCATGTCAAAATGAAAGACCTTCCTAGAAAGCGACAGATCGAATTACACGCAAACTGGCCTAGAAGTGCTTTTGCAGGAGCTCCAGATCAAGGATTAGAGGAAGAACGTTTAACCGATTTTAACCGGATTGAAAGCAATATAGCAACAGAAAAAGCGCAAAGTGAGATTTTGATGAAATGGATGCTTCCCGTCATTTTTATGAGTCTCTTACTTCTAGTCCCTATCTTCTATAGGATGTTTCGTCAGAGTACAAGTATTAAAAAGGTCTTTCCAAAAGATCATCGACTCTACGAACCACCGATGGATTTGCCTCCAATGGTTTTAGCAGAAGCAGTGTATTCAACTTCCTTAGAGGAAGTCAATCCCCTAAACAAATCAGGGTTTGGTAAATTTACTTTTGAACGTTTGATTCAGGCAACCTTGTTGGATTTAGTAGATCGAGGTCATTTATCTATTTTTCAAAGGGATGAGGAACCTTATGTGCGCATTATCAGTGAAAAGGGTTTGTCCAATTTTGAGAAGGAATGCCTGCGCATGACTTTGTCAAATAAGAAAGAATTGGCTATTTCAGAGCTCTTCCCTGATTACCAAGTTTCATCTTCCCTTTACCGTGGTGCCAAAGAGTCAGATGAAAAACATATCCGAGAAACAGGCTCGCGTCTTAAACGCTCCTTTGAAGGAAGACTTCAACGCATTCAGTCTTGTGTCAAGGATAAGGTCCATGTACTTCGTATCCCAAGCTATTATCGTCCCTTGACAAGTGAGGAACGCCGCCTTGCTCTTGGGATGCGGGTCTGTTCAGCCATAACAGCTCTAGGTGGATTGCTTTTCTTTTATTATAGTTGGCAAACACATGGGTTCTTTTCGATCCCGTTTCTACTTTTAGGATTGACAGGATTAGGGGCTAGTTTCTGGGTTTATCTTGCCACGCGAGGAGCCTATCGCGATGGAGTTCTGACAGAGGAAGGAGCGGAAATCTTCTATCTCTGGACGAGTTTTGAAAATATGCTTCGCGACATTGCTCATCTAGATCAGGCTGAGCTAGAGAGCATCGTCCTTTGGAACCGTCTACTGGTCTATGCGACTCTCTTTGGTTATGCCAAGAAGGTGAGCAAGTTAATGAAAGTCCGTCATATTCAGCTTGAAAATCCAGATTTGAATCTTTATGTAGCCTATGGTTGGCACTCACAGTTTTACACCTCAACTGCACAAATCAAGCAATATACTGCTGTCGCAAATACAGCTAGCAATTACTCTGTATCTTCTGGAAGTGGAAGTTCAGGTGGAGGATTCTCAGGAGGCGGAGGCGGTGGTAGCATCGGCGCCTTCTAAAAAATCTATCGCAACATCCGAAATTATGCTATAATAGAGGACAGAAAAAGGAGTAATACATGTATCTTATTGAAATTTTGAAGTCGATCTTTTTTGGGATTGTTGAAGGAATTACAGAATGGTTGCCCATTTCAAGTACGGGTCACTTGATCTTGGTTGAAGAATTTGTACAATACAAGGACCAAAATGAAGCCTTCATGTCCATGTTTAATGTTGTTATTCAGCTCGGCGCTATCTTAGCGGTTATGGTCATTTACTTTAACAAGCTTAATCCTTTCAAACCTGGTAAAACTAAGGTCGAAGTTCGTAGAACTTGGCAATTGTGGTCAAAAGTCTTTGTTGCGACCTTGCCTTTGCTCTTGGTTTTTAAACTAGATGATTGGTTTGATGCCAACTTCCATAACATGGTTTCAGTTGCAATCATGTTGATTATCTATGGTGTTGCCTTTATCTACCTTGAAAAACGAAATAAGGCGCAAGCTATTGAACCAACAGTAACAGAGTTAGACAAGTTGCCTTATAAAACAGCCCTTTACATTGGGCTCTTCCAAGTCCTCGCTCTCTTCCCGGGAACGAGCCGTTCAGGTGCAACTATCGTTGGTGGTTTGTTAAATGGAACGAGTCGCTCTGTCGTAACAGAGTTTACCTTCTATCTCGGAATTCCTGTTATGTTCGGAGCCAGTGCCTTAAAGATTTTTAAATTTATCAAAGCAGGTCAACTCTTGAGTTTTGGACAACTGTTCTTGCTCTTGGTTGCTATGGGTGTTGCCTTTGCGGTCAGCATGGTTGCCATTCGTTTCTTGACCAGCTATGTGAAGAAACACGACTTTACACTCTTTGGTAAATACCGTATCGTACTTGGTAGTGTTTTGTTGCTTTATAGTTTTGTGCGTTTATTTGTATAAGAAAAAAGCTTGAGGGAATTTTCCTTCAAGCTTTTTAAAATCCCGTCACTGTCAGTCCTAGCAGTCGGATACCTCGTGGTTGTTCTTCCAAGCTATCGTATATCTCATGCGCAGTTCGCTCGATTTGCTCCTTGTCTTGAGTAGCTAAGGCCAAACTTTTCCTTTTAGTCAAGGTGGAGAAGTCAGCATATCGTATTTTTAGGATAATGATTTTTCCAGCTTTGTCCTGCTTGCTGAGATTGTGAGCTACCTTTTCGGAGAGAAGGGTCAGCTCTTTTTTGATGTCTTCTTCTACTTGCAGAATCTTTCCATAGGTTTTTTCCTTGCCAATGGACTTACGAATGCGATCGGACTTGACCGGTGAGTTATGAATGCCCCTTGCCTTTCGATAAAGGTCAAAACCGAGTCTGCCGAACCGATCGATTAAAGTGACTTCTGAGACGTCCAATAAGTCTGCACCAGTATAAATGCCCATTTCATGAAGGCGTTCAACTGTTTTTTTGCCCACGCCATGAAATTTAGCAATGTCCATTTGTTTGAGGAAGTCTTGGGCTTGATCTGGGAGAATCATTGTCAAACCATGTGGTTTTTGATAGTCACTAGCCATCTTAGCTAGGAATTTGTTATAAGAAACACCTGCAGAAGCAGTCAGGTGTAGTTCCTGCCAGATATCCTCTTGGATGAGACGAGCTATTTTGACGGCTGACTTGATACCGAGTTTATTTTCCGTCACATCCAAGTATGCCTCGTCAATACTCATAGGTTCGATCAAATCAGTGTAGCGTTTAAAAATAGCACGAATCTCAAGTCCCACAGTCTTGTATTTTTCATAATTTCCAGAGATAAAGATAGCTTGGGGACAGCGTTCATAAGCTTCTTTAGAGCTCATGGCAGAGTGTATTCCAAAAGCTCGCGCCTCATAGCTACAGGTAGAAACGACACCACGCCCACCTGTTTGTCTGGGATCGCTTCCGATAATGACAGGTTTGCCCTTTAACTTGGGATTATCTCTGATTTCCACCGCAGCAAAAAAGGCATCCATGTCAATATGGATGATTTTTCTGGACAGATCATTTATCAATGGAAATATGAGCATTCCAATCCCTTTCTAGTGTCATTTTCTATTTATTATACCCTTTTTTCTGAAAAAATGGGAAAGTTCAACCTGACTTTCAAAAATATAATACAGATAAGAACAAAAAAGAGACTGTATTATAAAAGAAAGCGTCTAAAATGCCGATTTTCTCTTGTTGAAATCGGTTACTGTATGGTATACTTGACTCAAGAATGTAACAGATGACTGTTACTAGAAAAAAGAGGACATTAACATGGTTGTTAAGACAGTTGTTGAAGCACAAGATATTTTTGATAAAGCTTGGGAAGGCTTCAAAGGCGTAGATTGGAAAGAAAAAGCAAGTATTTCTCGCTTCGTTCAAGCTAACTACACACCTTACGATGGAGATGAAAGTTTCCTTGCTGGACCAACAGAACGTTCACTTCACATCAAAAAAATCGTAGAAGAAACAAAAGCACACTACGAAGAAACTCGTTTCCCAATGGACACTCGTCCAACATCTATTGCTGATATTCCTGCTGGATTTATCGACAAAGAAAATGAAGTTATCTTCGGTATCCAAAACGATGAACTCTTCAAATTGAACTTCATGCCAAAAGGTGGTATCCGTATGGCTGAAACTACTTTGAAGGAAAATGGATATGAACCAGATCCAGCTGTTCACGAAATCTTTACTAAATACGTAACAACAGTTAACGACGGTATTTTCCGTGCCTACACTTCAAACATTCGTCGCGCTCGTCACGCTCACACTGTAACTGGTCTTCCAGATGCCTACTCACGTGGACGTATCATTGGTGTTTACGCACGTCTTGCTCTTTACGGTGCAGACTACTTGATGCAAGAAAAAGTAAACGACTGGAATGCGATCAAAGAAATTGATGAAGAAACAATCCGTCTTCGTGAAGAAGTAAACCTTCAATACCAAGCATTGCAACAAGTTGTTCGCTTGGGTGACCTTTACGGAGTTGATGTCCGCAAACCAGCGATGAACACGAAAGAAGCCATCCAATGGGTTAACATCGCCTTCATGGCTGTCTGCCGTGTTATCAACGGTGCTGCTACATCTCTAGGACGTGTGCCAATCGTATTGGATATCTTTGCAGAACGTGACCTTGCTCGTGGTACATTTACTGAATCAGAAATCCAAGAGTTCGTTGATGATTTCGTTATGAAACTTCGTACAGTTAAATTTGCTCGTACAAAAGCTTATGACCAATTGTACTCAGGTGACCCAACCTTCATCACAACTTCTATGGCTGGTATGGGTAACGATGGTCGTCACCGTGTTACTAAGATGGACTACCGTTTCTTGAACACTCTTGACAACATCGGTAACTCTCCAGAGCCAAACTTGACAGTTCTTTGGACTGACAAATTGCCATACAACTTCCGTCGCTACTGTATGCACATGAGCCACAAACACTCTTCTATCCAATACGAAGGTGTAACAACAATGGCTAAAGACGGATACGGAGAAATGAGCTGTATCTCATGCTGTGTGTCACCACTTGACCCAGAAAACGAAGATCAACGCCACAACATCCAGTACTTCGGTGCTCGTGTAAACGTTCTTAAAGCCCTTCTTACTGGTTTGAACGGTGGTTACGACGATGTTCACAAAGACTACAAAGTATTTGACATCGATCCTATCCGTGACGAAGTTCTTGAATTCGAATCAGTTAAAGCCAACTTTGAAAAATCTCTTGACTGGTTGACTGATACTTACGTAGATGCTTTGAACATCATCCACTACATGACTGACAAGTACAACTACGAAGCTGTTCAAATGGCCTTCTTGCCAACTAAACAACGTGCCAACATGGGATTCGGTATCTGTGGATTTGCTAACACTGTTGATACATTGTCAGCTATCAAATACGCTACAGTTAAACCAATCCGTGACGAAAATGGATACATCTACGATTACGAAACAATCGGTGAATACCCACGTTGGGGTGAAGATGACCCACGTTCAAACGAATTGGCAGAATGGTTGATCGAAGCTTACACAACTCGTCTACGTAGCCACAAACTTTACAAAGACGCAGAAGCTACTGTATCACTTTTGACAATCACATCTAACGTTGCTTACTCTAAACAAACTGGTAACTCACCAGTCCACAAAGGTGTATACCTCAACGAAGATGGTTCTGTGAACTTGTCTAAACTTGAATTCTTCTCACCAGGTGCGAACCCATCTAACAAAGCTAAAGGTGGATGGTTGCAAAACTTGAACTCACTTGCTAGCCTTGACTTTGGTTACGCAGCTGACGGTATCTCATTGACAACTCAAGTTTCTCCACGTGCTCTTGGTAAGACTCGTGACGAACAAGTTGATAACTTGGTAACAATCCTTGATGGTTACTTTGAGAACGGTGGACAACACGTTAACTTGAACGTTATGGACTTGAACGATGTTTACGAAAAGATTATGTCAGGTGAAGACGTTATCGTACGTATCTCTGGATACTGTGTAAACACTAAATACCTCACTCCAGAACAAAAAACTGAATTGACACAACGTGTCTTCCACGAAGTTCTTTCAATGGATGACGCATTGAGCTAAGATAGTATAAAGAAAACTAGCCTTAAGGCTAGTTTTTTTGTTACTGAGGTTTTGATAATTATAAAACAAGGAATATTATAGTTTTTACTCCCAGAGAGAAGAGACAAATTACTTCTATATAAAATATGACTTTTTCTGCCTTGCTGCAGGTGTCATAGAATTGACTAAAAAGGATCGAATTCTATAAAATATAGACTTCAATCCTTTTTTAAAATATACTATCTAGCTTGAAGAGTAAATGACATATACTTTAGTCGTTATCTTCTTCTTTACGTTTGAATAGTGTAAGACCTAGGGCTGCAAATAGAGCTAGAGCACCAGTCACTGCTGCAGAGTGATTGTTTTCTGTTCCTGTATTTGGTAATACTTTGGTATTATCAACAGTAGTTTGCTCAGTATTTGCATGGTTTTGTTGACTATCTTGACTTAATTGGTCAGTATTATTTGGAGTGGTTGCAGTAGTAGTAGCTGTTCCTATTCTTACAATTTCATCAGTAGGTGTAATTGTAACTGTAGAAGAGAGAATGTTGCTAGAAATAATCTGTCCTTTATCATCAAAAACTTCTTCGATAATGATTGTACGAAGGCCAGCTTTACCTGGGGCCACAATCGTTTTTGTTCCACTAGGCAATTTATCATCATAAATGGATTGAATACCATAAGGAATAGAAAGTTCAATAGTTCGCTGAGCTGTTCTAGTAAGTGGTTTTGTTCCCACAAGTACGATCTGTTTAACAGGTTCAGTTTGTTCATCAGAGATAACACGAGACGAGATCACAGTATTGTTTCGGTTGTCAATAGTATCTTCGTGAACAATAGTTCTAGTGCCTTTAACACCAGGGGTTTGAATCTCTTCTTCCCCAACAAATAGCTTATCAGAAGGCACTTTAACGATATCAAAGTCAATATCCTGTTTCTCAGTTCTTTGAGCAGTTACAGTAAGTGGTTTTGTTCCCACAAGTACGATCTGTTTGACAGGTTCGGTTTGTTCGTCAGAGATAACACGAGACGAGATCACAGTATTGTTTCGGTTGTCAATAGTATCTTCGTGAACAATAGTTCTAGTGCCTTTAACACCAGGGGTTTGAATCTCTTCTTCCCCAACAAATAGCTTATCAGAAGGCACTTTAACGATATCAAAGTCAATATCCTGTTTCTCAGTTCTTTGAGCAGTTACAGTAAGTGGTTTTGTTCCTACAAGTACGATCTGTTTGACAGGCTCAGTTTGTTCATCAGAGATGACGCGAGACGAGATCACAGTATTGTTTCGGTTGTCAATAGTATCTTCGTGAACAATAGTTCTAGTGCCTTTAACACCAGGGGTTTGAATCTCTTCTTCCCCAACAAATAGCTTATCAGAAGGCACTTTAACGATATCAAAGTCAATATCCTGTTTCTCAGTTCTTTGAGCAGTTACAGTAAGTGGTTTTGTTCCTACAAGTACGATCTGTTTGACAGGCTCAGTTTGTTCATCAGAGATGACGCGAGACGAGATCACAGTATTGTTTCGGTTGTCAATAGTATCTTCGTGAACAATAGTTCTAGTGCCTTTAACACCAGGGGTTTGAATCTCTTCTTCCCCAACAAATAGCTTATCAGAAGGCACTTTAACGATATCAAAGTCAATATCCTGTTTCTCAGTTCTTTGAGCAGTTACAGTAAGTGGTTTTGTTCCTACAAGTACGATCTGTTTGACAGGCTCAGTTTGTTCATCAGAGATGACGCGAGACGAGATCACAGTATTGTTTCGGTTGTCAATAGTATCTTCGTGAACAATAGTTCTAGTGCCTTTAACACCAGGGGTTTGAATCTCTTCTTCCCCAACAAATAGCTTATCAGAAGGCACTTTAACGATATCAAAGTCAATATCCTGTTTCTCAGTTCTTTGAACAGTTCTAGTAAGTGGTTTTGTTCCCACAAGTACGATTTGCTTAATAGGTTTAGTAGTGATACTATCAGAAACTTGTTCTCTTGAAATTAGATCATTTGTATCATTATCACGGATTTCTCGATAAGAAACAGTACGGATTCCTTTGACACCAGGAGTTTTGATGACAGAATCACCAACTAGAATAGTATCATCGTTTACATATTCTGTTTCGAAATCGACATCAAACTGATCAAATGCTCCAATAGCTTTGGAAGTTCGTGTACCTACATGGACAATACGATTTTGCGGTGCCGTAGTTACATTTTCATCAGTAAATGTATATTGCGTATCGTTCTTCAAACCAATTGGAAGATTTTCATAGCGATAGGCCATCTCAGTTGTTTGAGTTTGGTTTTTAGTGTCAGTGTAACTATACGTTTTAGTGGCTGTCATAATTTTGCCATCTGTGGTTGTATAGTCTGCTCGAAGCAAGCCAGGAATGCGATCATTATCAGTAGCTTCTCGAATATTTGTTGTTGCATAGAAGTATCTGAGACCATAGTTTAGGATATCGGTTCCACTTGATTTCTCATAAGCAGAGTTATCGACACTAGTCGCATAGGTATTTACAATTTTCGTTCCAGCTACACCAGGAGTTTTCTCAATGCTAGTTCCAGCTGCAATAGTTTTATCGTTCACGTAGATTGTCTCATATGGAACAGTCTCTTCTGAACTGTTGATTAAACTAGGGGAACTTGTTGAAAAACGACTAACTCCCATATTGAATTGAGTGCTATTCTTTTCCTTGTTAGGAGTAAGGCGTTCGGTTGCAGGCTTATAGATCGCATTGCCAAGTGGATCGGTTTTCGTATCGGTAGTAGAAGCTGTGATTTCTGATTCGGAAGTGAAGGTATTGTTTTCAGTATATCGAACCAGGTGATTGGCTTCTAATACACGGATTGGCAAATCAACATTGTTAGCATAACTAATATTAGAAATTTTAATATCGTTTCCAATAAAAGCTAATGGTTGAGTTCGACTAAGTGTATTTGGAAGGTTGCTTGGAGTTCGAGTTGTATTAATACCAAAGCCAAGTCCAGGTTGCACCAAAGTACCATTATTTCCATTTAAACTAATTAACGGCGTTTGCGTTGCAGCGTTCTTAGCTAAAGTTTGCGTGATTTCACCAAAATCTAAATTATTATCTTTAAAAAGAATACCTTCTGCATTAGTTGTAATAGAAATGATAGGCATTGTTTTTTGTTTTCCGATGATGCCAGGTCTAGTACTCATGAAGGTTCGTTTGACTTTAATGTCATTGTTTTGGAAAACAACAGACCCACGGAACTTATCTTGGTTAGCTCGAATTGTTTTATCTGCGACATTAAAATTACTAGTCGATTCAGCGATTGTAATAGCAGATAAATCTTTATTTGGATCACCGTAAAGTTCTTCAAGCTCGACTTTATTATTACTAATGTTGATGGAACCAGAACCATATCCCAATCCGTTTGCAAATTTACTTGTATCAGATAATGTAGCGGTTCCCCTAATATTGTCATTAGAAGAGTTAATCATCTTAATCAAATCGTTTGCTGAGTGTCCAGTGATTTGATTGTTTTTTATATTCAGTACATAGTTTAGATAAGGCTCTTGCATACGAACCAAGATAGCATTTGTATTGTAGTCTTGGTTTGTAGCGGTTCTACCTGATGAATCCAAATCTTGAATGCGGTTATTACTAATTTCAAAATAACCTACGGCTCCGTCTGCACTCAAGTCCTGAGATTTTTCATTCGTTTGTAAATGAATCGCTTCATACTGGAGGTAATCATGGCCATGTGTGAATTTTCCGTCAACTTTCAAGTCATCTCGTACTAGACGATTTGTTTTATCTTGTGTGACAACGTTGTTTCGAATGACAACATTTTCCATTTTAAAGTTTCGGTTGTAGACAGAGATACCTAACAAGCGATCTCCGTATGAAACGTTGTTTTCGATTAAAATTCGGTCACCGTCGTGAATATCCAAACCTTTACGATAGTTATAGGTACTCGTATTGTTTCGGAAAACTATTCCATTATTGTAGGATCCAGCCTCTGAAGCGAAACCATAACCTGTACTTCCGTTTAATTTGTGTCCATTTTCAGAAGTGGTTGTTCCTTCAATAAGGATATTGGTTTGGTAAGAGAATTGAACTCCAGCCACTCGGTTATTGTGAGTATTACTGTTTAATACTTTATTGTTTTCACCTAAGTTTAGACTACTGAAAGTATAACCAGGAGCTTTTCCAGCAATCAAATTACTCACAGAGCGAGGACGGCCCCAACCAGGTAGAGAGATATTTGAGACACTGTTATATGACGACCCGAAGCGGATACCAGCTTTGTTAGCTCCACTCGCTTCAACGTTCTCAACAGTTACATTATCAGAATCATTGATAAGGACGCCATCGACTTTTCCATAGTAGGGCATTCCTTTGACGTAGAAGCCATCATGTTGTTCTCCAAAAGCTTCTTTTAAGTTTTGGATAGAAACAGATAAATCTTTTACAAGGAATCCATTTTGATTTTCAACTAGCAAAACAGCATGGTCGCGATTGTCAGTATCATTCTCGTTGCTATCCCAAGGATTTCCTAGCTGAACTAAATTTGTTTTTAATACGGTTGTTCCTGGACCGTCTCCAAAGAGACCGGTTACATTTGAGTGCTCGGAACCGATTTTAATTTGATTAAAGGAGCCACTTTCGCTTTTGCGATAGATAGGCAGTGCTATTCCTGTAAGGTTTTCTCCGTTAGAACTAACATAACGAACAAGTCCATCCGAGTCTACACGAAGATTTTCATATTCTTCTTTCGTAACATGCGAAAGATTCTGAACACCATCAATTCGTCCTTTTTGTATAGGCATAGGGACACCTGATCCGTATGTTAAAATTTTATAGTGATCAATTTCGCCTTTATCACGAGCAACATTGACAATTCCAGAAAGTTTGACGGCAACACCAGTATGTTGTGTACCATCTGGATCAGCCATTACAATTTCATTTGCTGCTTTTAGTGCTTTATTAACAGCGAGAGTATCATCTTGGTTATCAGCTACATTCAAACCAAAATCAGTAGCATTGACATAGTACCATTTGTTTTTATGATCATAGTGAACATCATACTCAATACCTTCAACAGTTGGTTTTGAAACAACGGTTCTTACATCTTCTGTGATGGCATCTTGAATTTTCTTTGATTGGTTTTCTTTTGGTATTTCAGGAATGGCTTTTGCTTTGATTGCTTCCTCGTCAGCTTTTACTTCTGGTTTTAGAGCGGGTTCGATAGATTCAGCGGGCTCAGTCGGTATAGAGTCTTTTGGCTGACTTTTATTTTTTTCCGCAGATGTGGATGCGCTTACACTTCGGAATCCACTTCGTCCTATTTGTTTACTATCTGCTGGCTCTGCTGGCTTCGTAGGAGTTTCAGCTACAGTGCTAGCACTATCGGATACATTGGAAGAAGGAGTAGTAGACTGTTCAGTCACTGAACTAGGATTATTACCATTCTCAGCAGAATTTGGAGTATTTCCGTCTTCATTGGTTTTTTCAATCGTTGAAGATGTAACTGTAGTCGGTTGTAGCATTTCTGAAGTGTCTCCCCCAACTTCATTAGCGGCTACGTTATTGACTAATAAGGCTGATGTAACAATTCCGATTGAAACAGCAACCCAGTGCTTCTTTACTTTACGTAACTTTTTCATAAAATTATAATTCCCTTTATAATGTATATATTAAGTAGTTTAGCCACAATTATTCATAATAATTTATATTTAGTTTCTCCTACAAATAACTGTAATAATAATATATAAAAATATATTGTAGCTATACTATTTTAACAAATCAAGTAGTTTGAGTCAAGAAATTAAACTAGAAAATTACAAGATAATTACAGAATGATTACAATTATTTAATAATTCAAATTATTTTATTTACAAAATAGTTAAACTTAGATTAGTTTTACTTGACAAAGTAGTATGTATAATGCTAGAATGTAAGTGGTTATTTATGTTTAATACTTAAAGTGTTTGGAGGGCTTTAGCTACTAAATATCAAATAATCTGTGATTTCTTCTTCGTTTCTCAGGAGAGGGATTAAGAACATTGAAAATAAAATATAGAAAAGAGGGAAAACATGGCAAAAAGCAAAATGCTGAAATTGCTTTCAAAACTTTCAGCTGCAGCTCTTTCTGTCTTGACACTTACATCTGTTTCGACAAATACTGTTAAAGCTGATGACCCGACGCCAAAGGAATTAACGCAAGTTATTACAGGTGTTGAGTTGTTGGATGCTTCAGATACGAAACAGAATGTAACTTCTGAGGGAGATTATGCAGTTCGTACAGGGAATGCCTACAAGCTTCGTGTAACGTTTGATCTCAAACAATACAATGAAAACTTGAACAATGGTGATTATTTCACTTTCGACATTCCTGCACCAATGACAGTCTACAACGGCACTCAACAGTTGGTTGACCCAGCTACGCAAGTAACGATTGGGGAAGCAGTTGTAACATCGAGTGGTAATGGCCAAGGTGGTAAAGCAAAAATTACCTTGAAAAACTTGGACAAGTACCTAGCTGCAACTGGTGGAGATAAAGTTAAGGATGTATCTGGTAACTTTGCGGCATCATTCCGCTTCCTAACAGACCAGACTAAGACACCAATTAGCTTTAATTCTTCTTCTATGAAGCAAGAGGTAACTCATACCTATACGTCTAAGACAATCACGGGTCCTAAAGTTGGTACTGAGAACTATGCGAAAGCTGGTGGACAAGCTTCCCGTGAAAGCTGGAACTCTCCAAAACTAGCAGCTATCGGTTCAGTAAGCTCAGGTAACGAGCAATCAAACTGGCGTGTACGTGTGAACACAGAAAAACAAGATTTTGGACAAAACATTGTGCTTCATGACACAATTCCAAATGATGACACATCCTACACACCAGCTCAATACATTCCAGAAAGCTTGAAGATTTACAAGGCTGATATTACAGGCGGTACTTCTGCTGTTCCTGATGGGGCACAATTGATGGTTGAAGGTACTGACTATACAGTTGCTTGGAACTCAAACTATACATCATTTGATGTTACAATCAAAGATGGAACGACTTCTTACTTCGTTACATATAGTACTACCACTCCAAATGATGGTACGAAAGTAGCAAATATCGTAGCTTTGTCTCTTGCAGACGGAACAAAACTTGCACAAAATACAAGTCGCCCAGGTGCGCTTAGCATGAAAGCGGAAGCAACATCTTTGATTTCTGGTACAATTGTAGCATCTACAGCCTACCAAATTAAGATTAATAAGACAGACGCGTTCACTCTTACACCTGTTCAAGGAGCAGTTTATACTGTGACAGCAGCAGATGATGCAAGTGAAACAACAGAAGTGACTACGAATGAAAAAGGAGTAGGGCTTACTAAAACTTATGATCAGAAATGGGAAGGTAAAACGTTCAAGATCAAAGAGAAGACTGCTCCATCAGGCTATAAGCTAGATGAAAAAGAGTACACAGTCAAACTCGGAGCAGCAGGTTCTACGATCAACCTTAAGGACGAACCTGTTCCAGCTGTGTTCAATGTAACAGCTAAGAAAGTGGTAGAAGGTCGTACAGATAAACTTCCAAAAGCGGATGAGTTTACCTTTAACCTATATACAGCAGAGAACTTGAAGACTCCAGTAGCCACAGCGAAATCAAAAGCTGATGGAACGATTACCTTCGAGAACATTGAAGTAAAAGGTGCGGGAACTTACCGCTACGTCATCAAAGAAGATACTTCAGCAGCAGCTTCTGGTATTACATTTGATGAAGAAGGTAAGGAAGTTACTGTAACAGCAGCATTCCAAGGTGGAGTATTGACAGCTTCTGTCACTTCAGCAGAACCAACTTTCACCAACACTTATAAAGCCGCTTCAACAGATGCGACAATCAAAGCAACTAAGAAGATTACAGGTAAAGAACTTGTAGCTGATGCTTATACTTTCGAATTGAAAGAAAAAGATACAGATAAAGTTGTAGCTACTGCTAAGAACGCTGCTTCAGGCGAAGTTGTCTTCAACGTCAACTACACAGAAGCAGGCGAGCACACTTACACTATCACTGAAAAAGCAGGAACAGAGTCAGGTGTGACTTACTCAACTGAATCTTACACAGTTAAAGTGAATGTAGTAGATAACGGTCAAGGTCAATTGGTTGCGACTGTAGATGAAGCAGAACGTGTCTTCACTAACACTTATAAAGCCGCTTCAACAGATGCGACAATCAAAGCAACTAAGAAGATTACAGGTAAAGAACTTGTAGCTGATGCTTATACTTTCGAATTGAAAGAAAAAGATACAGATAAAGTTGTAGCTACTGCTAAGAACACTGCTTCAGGCGAAGTTGTCTTCAACGTCAACTACACAGAAGCAGGCGAGCACACTTACACTATCACTGAAAAAGCAGGAACAGAGTCAGGTGTGACTTACTCAACTGAATCTTACACAGTTAAAGTGAATGTAGTAGATAACGGTCAAGGTCAATTGGTTGCGACTGTAGATGAAGCAGAACGTGTCTTCACTAACACTTATAAAGCCGCTTCAACAGATGCGACAATCAAAGCAACTAAGAAGATTACAGGTAAAGAACTTGTAGCTGATGCTTATACTTTCGAATTGAAAGAAAAAGATACAGATAAGGTTGTAGCTACTGCTAAGAACACTGCTTCAGGCGAAGTTGTCTTCAACGTCAACTACACAGAAGCAGGCGAGCACACTTACACTATCACTGAAAAAGCAGGAACAGAGTCAGGTGTGACTTACTCAACTGAATCTTACACAGTTAAAGTGAATGTAGTAGATAACGGTCAAGGTCAATTGGTTGCGACTGTAGATGAAGCAGAACGTGTCTTCACTAACACTTATAAAGCCGCTTCAACAGATGCGACAATCAAAGCAACTAAGAAGATTACAGGTAAAGAACTTGTAGCTGATGCTTATACTTTCGAATTGAAAGAAAAAGATACAGATAAGGTTGTAGCTACTGCTAAGAACGCTGCTTCAGGCGAAGTTGTCTTCAACGTCAACTACACAGAAGCAGGCGAGCACACTTACACTATCACTGAAAAAGCAGGAACAGAGTCAGGTGTGACTTACTCAACTGAATCTTACACAGTTAAAGTGAATGTAGTAGATAACGGTCAAGGTCAATTGGTTGCGACTGTAGAAAATCCGGATGCAGAACGTGTCTTCACTAACACTTATAAAGCCGCTTCAACAGATGCGACAATCAAAGCAACTAAGAAGATTACAGGTAAAGAACTTGTAGCTGATGCTTATACTTTCGAATTGAAAGAAAAAGATACAGATAAAGTTGTAGCTACTGCTAAGAACGCTGCTTCAGGCGAAGTTGTCTTCAACGTCAACTACACAGAAGCAGGCGAGCACACTTACACTATCACTGAAAAAGCAGGAACAGAGTCAGGTGTGACTTACTCAACTGAATCTTACACAGTTAAAGTAACTGTAGCAGATAACGGTCAAGGTCAATTGGTTGCGACTGTAAAAGATGCGGATGCAGAACGTGTCTTCACAAATATTTATACAGCACCAGTTCCACCGGCTCCAACAGCTACATCAGAAACACTTGAGTTTACGAAAGAATTGACTGGTCGTGCTTTGGTTGATGGTGAATTCCAATTTGAATTGTATGAAGATACAAACAAACTGGATACAAAAACAAACCAAGCTGGAAAAGTAACGTTTAATGTAATCAACTATGATGCAGAAGGTGTTCATACTTATACTGTAAAAGAAGTGAATGCCGGAGCAGCTGGTATTACTTACGATACAGAAAAGACTGCAGTGGTAACAGTAACCAAAGATGCAGCAACAAATGCCTTGAAGGCAACTGTTGAATATCCAGCAGGTAGTGTCTTTAAGAACGTCTACACGCCAGATCCAGCGCCAACGCCAGATCCAAAACCAACGCCAGATCCAGCGCCAACGCCAGATCCAAAACCAACGCCAGATCCAGCGCCAACGCCAGATCCAGCACCAACGCCAGATCCAGCGCCAACGCCAGATCCAGCGCCAACGCCAGATCCAGCGCCAACGCCAGATCCAGCACCAACGCCAGATCCAGCACCAACGCCAGATCCAGCGCCAACGCCAGATCCAGCACCAACGCCAGATCCAGCGCCAACGCCAGATCCAGCACCAACGCCAGATCCAGCACCAACGCCAGATCCAGCACCAACGCCAGATCCAGCGCCAACGCCAGATCCACAACCAACACCTCCAGTAACTGAGGAAAAAGGTCAAGCTGAACTTCCAAACACAGGTGAAGCAACCTCTATCCTTTCTGCAATTGGATTTGTAGTATTGGCATTGAGCGGATTGGTATTCTTCGTAAAACGTAAAGCTTAGGCTTTCGTAGGAGAAACATGAAACTTGGTAAGTGAGAATATTTCTTCTCTCTTAAACTTGATAGAGAAAGTCTCTAGAAAATTCGTTTTCTAGGGGCTTTTTTTGTACTTCAAAAAATTTTTTAAAAAATAGTCAAATTTGGTCAAAAAACTATTGACTTTTACTGACCAATGTGATATAGTAGGAACATAAGGAAAATGAATTCCTTAGAAAACTTCATTTTCAATGATCCTATTTCTTGAAAATGTATGATAGATACCCTAGAAAGGGGTGAGGCCTATGTTAAATCTAACAGATTTTGAAAAGAAGATGATAAAAGGCTTATTTAAGAAAGAAAAACCAGAAATTATACGTAGGGTAGCTAGTTAGCTAGTCTAAAATTTTTAAAACAAAGGTCAAAGATAGTCAATATCAGAGATCGCATATAATTAAGAATAAACGAGGTAAAGAATATGAACAACAACTTTAATAACTTTAACAACATGGATGATTTATTTAACCAATTGATGGGAGGTATGCGAGGGTATAGTTCTGAAAATCGTCGCTACTTGATTAATGGACGTGAAGTGACACCTGAGGAATTTGCTCACTATCGTGCAACTGGTCAATTGCCAGGTAATGCAGAATCTGATGCACAAATGCAACAACACGCTTCAGGTATGAAACAAGACGGTGTCCTTGCTAAACTAGGTCGCAACTTGACAGCGGAAGCTCGTGAGGGCAAGCTGGATCCTGTAATCGGACGAAACAAGGAAATTCAAGAAACATCTGAAATCCTCTCACGTCGTACGAAAAATAATCCTGTTCTAGTTGGAGATGCAGGTGTTGGTAAGACAGCCGTTGTCGAAGGTCTAGCACAAGCGATTGTGAATGGAGATGTTCCGGCTGCCATCAAGAACAAGGAAATTATTTCTATTGATATCTCAGGTCTTGAGGCTGGAACTCAATACCGTGGTAGCTTTGAAGAAAACGTTCAAAATCTAGTCAATGAAGTAAAAGAAGCAGGGAATATTATCCTCTTCTTTGATGAAATTCACCAAATCCTTGGCGCTGGCTCAATCGGAGGAGACAGTGGTTCTAAAGGGCTTGCGGACATTCTCAAGCCAGCTCTCTCTCGTGGTGAATTGACCGTTATTGGAGCGACAACTCAAGACGAATACCGTAACACCATCTTGAAAAATGCAGCTCTTGCTCGTCGTTTCAACGAAGTCAAGGTCAATGCTCCTTCAGCAGAGGATACCTTTAAAATCCTTCAAGGGATTCGTGACCTCTATCAACAACACCACAATGTCATCTTGCCAGACGAAGTCTTAAAAGCAGCAGTGGATTATTCTATCCAATACATTCCTCAACGTAGCTTGCCAGATAAGGCTATTGATCTTGTGGACGTAACGGCTGCTCACTTGGCAGCTCAACATCCTGTAACAGATGTTCATGCTGTTGAACGGGAAATTGAGGCAGAAAAAGACAAGCAAGAAAAAGCAGTTGAGGCAGAAGACTTTGAAGCAGCTCTCAATGCTAAAACACGTATTGCAGAATTAGAGAAAAAAGTCGAAAACCACACAGAAGACATGAAAGTGACTGCAAGCATCAACGATGTGGCTGAATCTGTGGAACGTATGACTGGTATTCCGGTATCTCAAATGGGAGCGTCAGATATCGAACGTTTGAAAGATATGGCTCATCGCTTGGAACACAAGGTAATCGGTCAAGACAAGGCAGTTGAAGCTGTAGCTCGTGCTATCCGTCGTAACCGTGCTGGTTTTGATGAAGGCAATCGCCCAATCGGTAGCTTCCTCTTTGTAGGTCCAACTGGGGTTGGTAAGACAGAACTTGCTAAGCAATTGGCGCTGGATATGTTTGGTACCAAGGATGCGATTATCCGCTTGGATATGTCTGAATACAGTGACCGCACAGCCGTTTCTAAATTGATCGGTACAACAGCCGGTTATGTGGGTTATGATGACAATAGCAATACCTTGACAGAACGTGTTCGTCGCAATCCATACTCTATCATTCTCTTGGACGAAATTGAAAAGGCTGATCCTCAAGTAATCACCCTTCTCCTCCAAGTCTTGGATGATGGTCGTTTAACTGATGGTCAAGGAAATACAGTGAACTTCAAGAACACGGTCATTATCGCGACATCAAATGCTGGATTTGGCTATGAAGCTAACTTGACTGAAGATGCGGATAAACCAGAGTTGATGGATCGTTTGAAACCATTCTTCCGTCCAGAGTTCATCAACCGCTTTAACGCAGTTATCGAGTTCTCACACTTGAATAAGGAAGACCTTTCTAAGATTGTGGACTTGATGTTGGCGGAAGTCAACCAAACCTTGGCTAAGAAAGACATTGATTTGGAAGTCAGCCAAGCAGTTAAGGACTTTATCACCGAAGAAGGCTATGACGAAGTCATGGGTGTTCGTCCTCTCCGTCGTGTGGTTGAACAACAAATTCGTGATAAGGTAACAGATTTCCACTTGGATCATCTAGATGCTAAACATCTGGAAGCAGATATGGAAGATGGCGTTTTGGTCATTCGTGAAAAAGCCTAACTCAAGATTTTGAGAATAAAAAAAGAAGGAACTAGCTACAAGCTGGTTCCTTTTTGTGTTTAGATGATATGGCGCTCAAAGGCATCATCTGAGATTCCTTGTTCTAGGATGAGTTTGGCCCATTCTTTAGCAGAAAAGAGGCTGTGGTCCTTGTAGTTTCCGCAAGATTCGATGGTTGTTCCAGGGACATCTTCCCAAGTAGTGGTTTCAGCAATTTCCTTGAGCGAATCCTTGATAACAGCTGCAATTTCAGCACTGGTATGGCGACCCCACATAATCATGTGGAAGCCTGTACGGCAACCAAATGGCGAACAGTCAATCATGCCGTCGATTCGAGTACGGATGAGTTTGGCCAAGAGGTGTTCGATAGTGTGAAGGCCAGCGGTAGGGATAGAGTCCTCATTTGGCTGTACCAAGCGAATATCAAAGTTGGAGATGACATCTCCCTTTGGTCCGGTTTCTTCCCCAATCAAGCGAACATAAGGTGCTTTAACAATGGTGTGGTCAAGTTCAAAACTTTCAACAATAACTTCTTTTGACATGGTAGTTCCTTTCAGTTTTCTTCTTTCATTATATCATAAAGACTGCTCTTGAAACAGAGAGAAAACCTCTCCAAGAAAGGAGAGGTTTGAGTTTTTATTTCCGATACAAGCGATCGTATTGGTAGTATGGGTCAAAGGTTACGTTGATGCCTAGTTTGCGAAGGACGTTCTTGTCTTCATCGGTCAAGATGATGGTAGAGTGGGCTTCGCTTCCTTTGAGATTCCCAAGTTCCTCCATGGCACGCGCAGCGTCAGGATTTTCCATAGCTGTGATGGCTAGTGCAATCAGGATTTCATTTGAGTGGAGGCGAGGATTGCGACTGCCGAGATGATTAATTTTAAGGCCTTGAATTGGTTTGACGACTTCAGGCTCGATTAGTTTCACTTCCTTAGCGATATCAGCTGATTTTTTGATGGCATTGATCAAGGCTGCAGCTGTAGGACCAAAGAGTTCAGAGTTTTTACCAGTTACGATTTCCCCATTTGGCAATTCAAGGGCTAGGGCAGGGCCACCGGTTTCTTCAGCCTTTTGGCGTGCAGCAACAGCAACCTTACGGTCTGCAGGTGTGATACCGAGGTCGTTCATGAGAAGTTCAATCTTCTTGACAGCAGTTTCTCCGACTTTTTCAGCTTTAAAATCAAGAACAGTTTGATAGTAGCGACGGATGATTTCTTGTTTAGAGGCTTCGATAGCAGCCTCATTATCTGTAATAGCAAAGCCAACCATATTGACACCCATGTCTGTTGGTGAAGCGTATGGAGATTCACCGAGAATGCGCTCCAACATACGTTTGAGCACTGGGAAGATTTCGATATCACGGTTGTAGTTGACAGTGGTTTCTCCGTAGGTTTGGAGATGGAAGGGGTCAATCATATTGACATCATCAAGGTCCGCGGTTGCAGCCTCGTAGGCCAAATTGACTGGATGATGAAGGGGCAGGTTCCAAACTGGGAAGGTTTCAAACTTAGCGTAACCAGACTTGATGCCATTAAGTTGGTCGTGGTACATATTGGACATACAAGTGGCCAATTTTCCAGAACCAGGTCCAGGAGCTGTTACGACGATCAAGTTGCGACTGGTTTTGATGTAGTCGTTTTTCCCCATGCCTTCGGGAGAAATAATGTGATCCATATCCGTCGGGTATCCTTTGATCGGATAATGAAGATAAGAATCAATCCCGTTTTTATCTAACTGGTTGCGGAAGGCATCTGCAGCAGGTTGTCCAGCGTACTGTGTGATGACAACTGAGCCAACAAAAATTTCCAGCTCATTGAATTTGTCAATCAAACGAAGAACTTCTTGGTCATAAGAAATGCCCAGGTCGCCACGCGATTTAGAATGCTCGATGTTGCTGGCATTAATGGCGATTACAACTTCAACTTGCTCTTTCAATTCTTGCAAGAGCTTGATTTTATTGTCAGGCTCATAACCAGGAAGGACACGAGCAGCGTGGAAATCTTCTAACATTTTGCCACCAAACTCCAAATAGAGCTTGCCGTCAAATTGGTTGATGCGCTCCAAAATGTGGTCGCGCTGTAGATTCAAATATTGTTCAGAACTAAAAGCTTGTTTTTTCATTTTTTTACCTCTGACCTCTATTATAATAAAAAATTGGAAGATAGGAAACTACGGAGTCAAAAAAGAAATTAAAAAGATTAGGCAAACGCTTGCACAAAGTTTTAAAAAGCGCTATCATAGACTATAGATTATTAAAATAATGAGGTAAGAAGATGCAAGAAAAATGGTGGCATAATGCCGTAGTCTATCAAGTCTATCCCAAGAGTTTTATGGATAGCAATGGAGATGGGATTGGTGATTTGCCAGGAATTACCAGTAAGTTAGACTATCTAGCTAAGTTAGGAATCACAGCTATTTGGCTTTCTCCCGTTTATAACAGTCCGATGGATGATAATGGCTATGATATTGCCGATTATCAAGCAATTGCAGCTATTTTCGGAACCATGGAGGACATGGACCAACTGATCGCAGAAGCTAAGAAGCGTGGCATTCGAATTATCATGGACTTGGTGGTCAATCATACCTCAGATGAACATGCTTGGTTTGTCAAGGCATGTGAAAATCCTGACAGCCCTGAGCGTGACTACTATATCTGGCGGGATGAGCCTAATGATTTGGAGTCTATCTTTAGTGGGTCTGCTTGGGAATACGATGAAAAGTCAGGTCAATACTATCTCCACTTTTTCAGTAAGAAACAGCCGGATCTCAACTGGGAGAATGAAAAACTGCGCCAGAAAATTTACGAGATGATGAACTTCTGGATTGATAAAGGCATTGGTGGTTTCCGTATGGATGTTATTGACATGATTGGGAAAATTCCTGATGAGAAAGTAGTCAATAACGGTCCTATGCTCCATCCCTATCTCAAGGAGATGAATCAAGCCACTTTTGGTGATAAAGATCTCTTGACAGTAGGGGAAACCTGGGGAGCAACGCCCGAGATTGCTAAGCTCTACTCGGATCCAAAGGGGCAAGAATTGTCTATGGTCTTCCAGTTTGAACACATCTGTCTTCAATATCAGGAAGGGCAACCTAAGTGGCACTACCAAAAAGAGTTAAATGTAGGGAAGTTAAAAGAGATTTTTAACAAATGGCAGACTGAGTTGGGAGTTGAAGACGGCTGGAATTCCCTCTTCTGGAACAACCATGACCTTCCTCGCATCGTCTCTATTTGGGGAAATGACCAAGAATACCGTGAGAAATCTGCCAAAGCCTTTGCAATCTTGCTTCATCTCATGAGAGGGACTCCCTATATCTACCAAGGTGAGGAGATTGGGATGACCAATTATCCTTTTGAAACACTGGATCAAGTAGAAGATATTGAATCCCTCAACTATGCGCGTGAGGCTCTTAAAAAAAGTGTTCCGCTAGAGGAAATTATGGACAGTATCCGTGTTATCGGTCGTGATAATGCACGTACTCCGATGCAATGGGATGAAAGCAAAAATGCTGGTTTCTCAACAGGTCAACCTTGGTTGGCAGTTAATCCAAACTATGAAGAAATCAACGTTCAAGAAGCACTGGCAGATCCAGAATCTATTTTCTATACTTATCAAAAACTCGTTCAAATCCGTAAGGAGAACAGCTGGCTGATTCGAGCTGACTTTGAATTGCTTGATACAGCTGATAAGGTCTTTGCCTATATTCGTAAAGATAGAGACCGTCGTTTCTTAGTTGTGGCTAACTTGTCCAATGAAAAACAAAACTTTTCAGTAGAAGGAAGAGTTAAGTCAATCTTGATTGAAAACACTGTGACTCAAGAAACAGTTGAAAAACAAACCTTAGAGCCATGGGATGCTTTCTGTGTGGAACTAACGGATTAAAATAAGTGAACCTCAAGCCTTTGATGCTTGAGGTTCTTTTACTAAAAAATATATAGAAAAGTCTTTAAAAAATATTTGTTAGAATTTTCTAAAAAATCTGGCGAAAGTCCTTGCTTTTATGAAAAAATAGGGTATAATGGTGAAAACACTATCTTTAAGGAGATTACTTATGAAATCGAAAAAGTGGCTCTTAGGAGCAGGTGCTGTTTTGAGTGCAGCCCTACTGTTAACTGCTTGTGGGCAAAGTGAAAAGAAAGCGGATGCTCCCAAGACATTCTCTTATGTCTACGCTATGGATCCATCTTCTTTGGACTATAGTGTGACGAGCAAGAGCTCAACCTCTGACGTTATAGCAAACGTCGTTGATGGTCTTTTGGAAAATGATAAGTATGGGAACTTAATTCCATCACTTGCAGAAGACTGGTCTGTTTCAAAGGATGGTTTGACTTACACCTACAAACTTCGTAAGGGTGTAAAATGGTATACTTCTGATGGAGAAGAATACGCTGAAGTTAAAGCTAAAGACTTTGTTACTGGGCTTAAACATGCCGCTGACGGAAAATCAGATGGTCTTTCTTTGATTCAGGATTCTATCAAAGGTTTGGCAGAGTATGTCAGTGGTGAGAGCAATGATTTCTCTACCGTAGGAGTTAAGGCTGTTGATGATTACACGGTAGAATACACGCTTAACAAACCAGAAAGTTTCTGGAACTCTAAGGTCACAACTGCAACCATGCTTCCAGTTAATGAAGAATTTTTGAATTCTAAAGGGAGCGACTACGGTGCACCAACCCCATCAGGTATCCTATATAATGGTCCTTATTTCTTGAAATCATTGACTTCAAAATCAGTCATTGAATATGAAAAGAATCCAAACTACTGGGATAAGGACAATGTCAAGATTGACAATATTAAACTAACCTTCTACGATGGATCAGACCAAGAATCCTTGATTCGTAGCTTTACACAAGGTGCCTATACAACAGCCCGTCTCTTCCCAACAAGCTCAAACTTTGAGTCAACTAAACAAGAGTACGGCGATAAGATTGTTTACAGTCCACAAGAAGCGACTAGCTACTACCTCACTGTTAACGTAAACCGCCAATCTTACAATAAAACAGCCAAAACAGACGAAGCTCAAAAAACATCAACGAAAGAAGCTCTTCTTAACAAGAACTTCCGTCAGGCGCTAAACTTTGCCCTTGACCGTCACTCATACACTGCTCAGTTGAATGGTGAAGAAGGTGCGAACAAGATTATCCGTAACAGCCTAGTGCCTCATGACTACGTTCAAGTTGGTGAAAAAACCTTTGGAGAGTTGGCACAGGCAGAGCTCGTTTCATATGGAGACCAGTGGAAAGATGTAGCCCTTACAGATGGCAAGGATACGATTTACAGTCCTGAAAAAGCTAAGGCAGCCTTTGCTAAAGCCAAGGAAGAATTGCAGGGCAAGGGAGTTACCTTCCCAATCCATTTGGATATCCCGGTTGAACAAACAGATGTAATCGCAGTTCAACAAACCAACTCACTCAAGCAGTCAATCGAATCATCGCTTGGTACTGAAAATGTCATTGTCGATGTCCTTCAAATGACAGATAATGAAAAAATTAGCATTACGTCTCAAGCCAAGGTGCCATCTCAAAAAGACTATGACTTGAACGGAACTGGTTGGGGACCAGACTATCAAGACCCAGCTACCTACCTCAACATCCTTGATGCCAAGAAGGGATCGGCCCTTAAACACTTGGGAATCACTCGCGGAAAAGATCCAGAAGTGATGGCTCAAGTTGGACTGGACGAATACAAGAAACTTTTGGATGATGCTGCAGCTGAAACTAGCGACCTTAATAAGCGTTATGAAAAATACGCTAAAGCTCAAGCTTGGGTGTCAGACAGCTCGCTCTTAATCCCAGTTGCTTCTTCAGGTGGTTCTCCAACTGTTAGCCGAACTGTACCATTCACAAAAGCATACTCTCAAGTCGGAATCAAGGGAGACCCATTTGTGTTCAAAGGTTTGGAGTTGCAAAATGACGTTGTGACTGCAAAAGAATACGAAGAAGCCTTCAAGAAATGGCAACAAGAAAAAATCGAAACAAATGCCAAATACCAAAAAGAACTTGAAAAACACGTCAAGTAATCTATAAACAGAAAAGGAAGTTGCAGGAAACTGTGCTTCCTTTTTTTGTTTTGAGACACCAGTTGTCATAAAAGTAGTAACTTTACATTTTTGAATAAATTTGATAAAATATGGTTATGTTATAAAAAGTGACATAAAGGAGTGAATGATGATCAAACTGAAAAAAAGACTAATCGGGACAGGTCTTGTCTTAGCGACAGGGATTTTGCTCTCTGCATGTGGACAGTCCAACACAGATACTAGCACTTATTCATCAACATTTAGTGCGAATCCAACAACTTTTAACTATCTCCTAGATTATTATGCAGATAACACTGCCGTTATTACCAATCTTGTAGATGGTTTGTTAGAAAATGACAGCTATGGGAACCTCGTACCTGCTCTTGCGGAGGATTGGTCTGTTTCAGCAGATGGTTTGACTTATACCTACAAGCTTAGAAAAGATGCCAAGTGGTATACAGCTGACGGTGAGGAATATGCTTCAGTCAAAGCTCAGGATTTTGTCACTGGGATCAAATATGCCGCGGACAATAAGGGGCAAGCCATGGATCTGATCCAAAATTCAATCAAGGGATTGAATGACTATGTGACGGGTGTGACCAATGACTTTTCAACTGTCGGTGTCAAAGCCTTGGATGATTACACAGTCGAGTACACTTTGACTCGACCAGAACCGTATTGGAATTCAAAGACAACCAATAGTATTCTTTTCCCAGTCAACGAAGAGTTCTTGAAATCAAAGGATAAAGATTTTGGTACCTTGACACCAGACAGTATCCTTTATAACGGTCCCTATCTGTTAAAAGATTTCACATCAAAATCTTCGATCGAATATGTGAAGAATCCACACTATTATGATCATGATAAAGTAACCATTGAAAAAGTTAAGTTAGCTTACTTTGATGGGTCAGATCAGGAGATGACCATTCGAAACTTTGAAAGTGGTGCTTACTCGATTGCAGGAGTCTATCCAAATAGTTCGAACTATGCTAAGACAAAAGAAAAATACCAAGACAATATCGTCTATAGCTTACAAGATAAGACATCTTGGTACTTTAACTTTAACGTTAACCGAAAAGCCTATAACCATACTGCAAAAACCTCAGACCAGCAAAAGAAATCAACTCAAACAGCTATCTTAAATAAAAATTTCCGTCAAGCTATCAACTTTGGTATTGATCGAACAGCCTACTCTGCTCAATCTAACGGTGAAGAAGCAGCGAGCAAAACCCTTCGTAATACTCTAGTTCCTCCAACATTTGTCCAGGTGGGAGATAAGACCTTTGGAGAAGTAACAGCTTCTAAGCTTGTGAACTACGGAACTGAGTGGTCAGGTATCAATTTGGCAGATGCTCAAGATGCCTACTTTAACAAGGAAAAGGCCCAAGCAAAATTTGCGGAAGCTAAAAAGGAATTGGAAGCCCAAGGCGTGACTTTCCCAATCCATTTGGATGTCCCTGTTGATCAGACGAATAAAAATGCGGTTTCTGGTATGAACTCGGTTAAACAAACCCTTGAAACAGTACTAGGTTCTGACAATATCGTCATTGACGTTCAACAGCTTTCTACAGATGACTTTGGAAATGTTGCCTTCCTAGCACCAAATCCAGCAGCTCGTGACTACGACCTAAACTTTGATGGTTGGGTTGGTGATTACCAGGATCCATCAACTTATCTAGACCCCTTCAATGCTGAAACTGGCTTCTATCTCAAGATTTTTGGTCTTGATGCCAAGGAAGACCAAGAGCTCATTAAGAGTTTGGGGCTTGATACCTATACACAACTCCTGAAAGAAGCAGATGCTGAGAATAAAGATGTCGCTAAGCGTTATGAAAAATACGCTGAAGCTCAAGCTTGGATGATTGACAATTCTCTAGTCATGTCTGCTATGTCAAATGGTGGTACAGCCTCTGTAACCAAAGTAACTCCGTTTACACGTGCCTACTCCCTAGTGGGAATCAAGGGTGACGGAAATAATTATAAGTACATGAGATTGCAAAAAGACCCTGTTACCAAGAAACAATTTGATGAAGCCAAGGCTAAGTGGGAAGAAGAAAGTAAAAAAGCTATCGAAAAGAGCCAGAAAGAGTTTGAAAACCACGTAAAATAAGATTACAGACAAGGTTGCCCCTAAGCGCCTTGTCTTTTTGTGTAGAATCGCATTCGTAAGTTTGGTCAAATTTTAGTGTAATTTATTTGGCCAAATTTTAGTGTAATTTAAGAGAACAAAAGCGAATGAAAACGCTAAAAATTGTGAGTTAGATGTATGGTATTTCTTGTGTAATTGTGATATAATAGCTCAGATTATAATGTACGGGAGATATTTATGAGTAGACGTTCGAAGAGAGCTCGTTTAGGGAATGTAAAACGAAATGTTAATATGGTTTTAGCAACCATTTATTTATTATTGAGTGGTTTTTTGCTGTTCTTAATTTTTAAACATAATATCCTAGCTTTTCGATACCTCAATATCCTTACGGCGGTTCTTATTTTTATTTCTGCTGTAATTGCAATCCTTCTGATAGTGTATAAAAAAGCCGAGAAGTTTACGGTTTTCTTTTTGACACTTGCTATCGTAGTTAGCTCGGTTTCTCTCTATGCTTTGCAACAGTTTGTCGGTTTTACCAATCATATCAATGCGACTTCAAACTACTCAGAGTATTCGATGAGTGTGGTCGTTTTGAAAGATAGTGAAATCAATAATGTGACTCAGTTAGAGAGTGTTACAGGTCCGACTGAAACAGATAATGATAATATCCAAAAGTTGGTGGCGGATATTAAAACGACACAGAGTAAAGACTTGACAGTTGAACAGAGTGCTTCTTATCTAGCAGCTTATAAGAGTCTGCTTTCTGGCGAAACGAAAGCAATTGTCTTAAATAGTGTTTTTGAGAACATCATCGAAGCAGAGTATCCAGATTATGCTTCGAAAATTAAGAAAATCTATACAAAAAAACTAACCAAGGATGTTGCGGCACCAAAGGTATCGAAGAATAAAGCTTTCAATATTTATGTGAGTGGTATTGATACCTATGGTCCGATTAGTTCCGTTTCGCGTTCAGATGTAAACATTTTGATGACTGTGAACCGAGATACCAAGAAAATCCTTCTGACTACAACGCCTCGAGATTCCTATGTTCCGATTGCGGATGGGGGAAATAATCAAAAGGACAAATTGACCCACGCTGGGATTTATGGAGTGGACTCGTCGATTCATACCCTGGAAAACCTATATGGTGTGGATATCAATTACTACGTCCGTTTGAACTTCACTTCTTTCTTGAAGTTGATTGACCTTTTAGGAGGGATTGATGTTTATAATGATCAAGAATTTACCGCGCATACTAATGGGAAGTACTATCCAGTAGGAAATGTCCACTTAGATTCTGAGCAGGCTCTGGGATTTGTTCGTGAGCGCTACTCTTTAGCAGATGGAGATCGTGATCGTGGACGCAACCAACAAAAGGTTATTGTAGCTGTGATTCAGAAATTAACATCAACTGAGGCTTTGAAGAACTACGATAACATCATCAAGGGATTGCAAGATTCTCTTCAGACCAATATGCCTTTGGAAACTATGATGGATCTGGTTAATACTCAATTGGAGAGTGGCGGGAACTACAAAGTCAACTCTCAAGACTTGAAGGGAACTGGACGCACGGATCTTCCTTCATACGCTATGCCAGATAGTAACCTCTACATGATGGAAATTGATGAAAGTAGCTTGGCCGCTGCGAAAGCTGCTATCAATGATGTGATGGAGGGCAAGTAGCATGATAGATATCCATTCGCATATCGTTTTCGATGTGGATGATGGTCCAAAGTCGATAGAGGAAAGTAAAAAGCTTCTAAGAGAGGCCTATAGTCAAGGAGTAAGAACAATCGTTTCCACTTCGCATAGACGAAAAGGGATGTTTGAAACTCCTGAAGAAAAAATTGCAACCAACTTTCTAAAGGTGCGAGAAATGGCTAAGGAAGTTGCGGATGACTTAATCATTGCCTATGGAGCGGAAATCTACTATACTCCGGATGTTGTTGAGAAGTTAGAAAAGAAATTAATCCCAACCCTCAACGATAGCCGCTATGCTTTGATTGAGTTTAGTATGAATACAGCCTATCGAGATATGCATAAGGGATTGAGTGATATTCTAATGTTAGGCCTTACACCCGTCATTGCCCACATTGAACGCTATGATGCTTTAGAAAACAATGAAAAGCGCGTGCGAGAGCTGATTGATATGGGATGTTATACTCAGGTTAATAGTTCTCATGTTTTGAAACCAAAACTCTTCGGAGAAACCTATAAATTTATGAAAAAGAGAGCCCAGTATTTCTTGGAACGAGATCTGGTTCACGTGATAGCAAGTGATATGCACAACTTGGAACACAGACCTCCTCATATGGAGGAAGCCTATGATATCATTGCCCAAAAATACAGTGAAGATAAGGCTAAGGAACTTTTTAAGGATAATCCCCGAAAAATAATAATGGATCAATTGATTTAGGAGAAAAAATGAAAGAACAAAATATGATGGAAATCGATGTATTTCACTTGCTTAAAATCCTTTGGAAACGAAAATTGTTAATTGCTTTAGTAGCATTCGTGACAGGAGCAGTAGCATTTGCCTACAGTAGTTTTATTGTGAAGCCGGAGTTTACGAGTACGACCCGAATTTATGTGGTCAATCGTAATCAGGGAGATAAGCCAGGTTTGACCAACCAAGACTTGCAAGCTGGATCTTACTTGGTAAAAGACTATCGTGAAATTATTCTCTCGCAAGACGTTTTAGAGAAGGTTGCGACTGATTTGAAACTAGAACTCCCTCCAAAAGGTCTAGCTAGTAAAATCAAGGTAACAGTTCCAGTGGATACGCGTATTGTATCGATTTCTGTTACAGACCGTGCACCTGAGGAAGCTAGTCGTATCGCCAACTCTTTGAGAGAGGTTGCGGCTCAAAAGATTATCAGCGTCACTCGGGTTTCGGATGTGACAACGCTTGAAGAAGCACGCCCAGCAACATCGCCATCTTCGCCAAATATTCGTCGCAATACCATGGTTGGATTCCTTGCGGGAGCGGTTGTGATGGTTGTCACAGTTCTCCTTGTTGAGATTTTGGATACACGAGTGAAACGTCCAGAAGATATTGAGGACGTGTTGCAAATTGCACTATTGGGAGTAGTTCCAAATTTGGATAAATTGAAATAGGAGAGAAAAATGCCAACGTTAGAGATTGCACATAAAAAACTGGATCAGGCAAGAAAAGCAGAAGAGTACTATAATGCCCTTCGTACCAATATTCAATTGAGTGGGAATAACTTGCAAGTGATTTCTATTACGTCTGTCAAACCAGGAGAAGGGAAATCAACAACTTCTACCAATATTGCTTGGGCTTTCGCGCGTGCAGGCTATAAGACACTGTTGATCGATGCGGATATCCGTAATTCAGTCATGTCAGGTGTCTTTAAATCACGGGAAAAGATTACAGGATTAACAGAGTTCTTGTCAGGCACAACAGACCTATCACAAGGTTTATGTGAAACCAATGTTGAAAATCTGTTTGTCATTCAAGCGGGCTCTGTATCACCAAACCCAACAGCTTTGTTACAAAGTGAAAATTTTGCGACCATGATTGACACCTTACGCAAGTACTTTGACTACATTGTCGTAGATACTGCTCCGATTGGAGTTGTTATCGATGCAGCGATTATCACGCAGAAGTGTGACGCTTCTGTTTTAGTAACTGCTGCTGGTGAAACAAATCGTCGTGATGTCCAAAAAGCTAAAGAACAACTCGAACAAACAAGCAAACCATTTCTAGGAGTAGTTCTAAATAAATTTAATACTTCAGTTGAAAAATATGGCTCCTATGGAGCATATGGAAACTATGGGAAAAAGTAGGGAATCTTGTAGTTGGAGAATTATCTAAGGGGATTATTACAAGGGGGAGTTTTAGGTGAAACAAAACAAGATCATCTATATTGCCTTCAAAAGGTCTATGGATGTATTTATCGGCTTGTTTGGAACGGTATTTATAGTTTTACCCTGTTCTCTGGTCATCTTTATAATCTATAAAATGAAAGGTTACAAAGGAAGTATATTTTTTACACAGTGCAGAGCAGGTCTCAGAGGGAAAAAATTTAAAATCATTAAGTTTAGGTCGATGGTCGAGAACGCAGAAGAAATTCTGATTTCGAATAAGGAACTTTATGAAAAGTATAAAAAGAATAGCTATAAATTGCCACCAAATGAGGATCCACGACTTACAAATATTGGAGATTTTATAAGAAAAACAAGTATTGATGAGGTTCCACAGTTTATAAATGTACTACTAGGTGATATGAGTCTTATTGGTCCAAGACCAATTCTTGAAAATGAACTAGACGAATATACCGAGGATGAACAGGAAATTTTATTGTCTGTTCGTCCTGGGATTACAGGAATATGGCAAGTTTCTGGTAGGAGTGGAGTATATTATCCTGAACGTTGTGAGATGGAATTATATTATCCTAGAAATCAGTCTTTACGGTTAGATATCAAAATCTTCTTTTTGACCATTAGAAGAGTGTTATCCCGTGAAGGAGCTCATTGAGAATTCAAACTGAGTCGGCATAAAGTGAAATATATAAAGATAAAATTGAATACAAAAAGGATATCTTTGGTATTCAATTTTATCTTTTTGGGTCAGGATAGTTTTAGTGAAAATCTATTTTGGCTGGATATTTTTTAATAGAGAATGATTACAATTTTGATTAAAAGGTAGTTGAGCTAGTTATGGATGAAGGGAATTGAATTAGGATATAGAAATGTCTAAAACGTATAGAATCATAGTTGCAACACATAAACGATTTCAAATGCCAGAGGATAAGGACTTGTATATCCCTATCCAAGTTGGTAGTGAAGGTAAGGAAGATTTAGGTTATCAATCAGATAATCAAGGAGTCCATATTTCTCACCTTAATCCTTATTATTGTGAATTAACAGGATTATATTGGGCTTGGAAAAATTTAGAATGTGATTATCTTGGGTTGGTACATTACCGTAGATATTTCACATCAAAACGACACTCATATAGAGAATCAACTAGTATGGATGATATTATTCTTTCAAAG
Source organism: Streptococcus sp. 1643 (assembly GCF_006228325.1). Taxonomy (NCBI): domain Bacteria; kingdom Bacillati; phylum Bacillota; class Bacilli; order Lactobacillales; family Streptococcaceae; genus Streptococcus; species Streptococcus sp. 1643. The sequence goes on along the minus strand of NZ_CP040231.1, from coordinate 1,572,039 downwards.
TCAGAAGTTAAAAACTTGCTGTCAAAATATGATGTTGTCGTTCCTAAAAAACGGAAATATTATATTGAAACGCTATACTCTCACTATGCACATACTCACGATGCCAATCATTTAGACGTGACACGCCAGATTGTTAGCGAGTTGAGACCAGATTATATCGATGCTTTTGATCAGGTCATGAAACAACGTAGTGGCTATATGTTCAATATGTTTATCATGTCCAAAGAAAATGTAGCAGCCTATTGTGAATGGTTGTTCCCAATTATCGATGAACTCTATAGAAGATTGGACATTACAGACTATTCTGCTTTTGACGCTAGATTATTTGGTCGTATCAGTGAACGCTTGTTCAATGTTTGGTTGGCAAAACAAGATTTGCGGGTAAAAGAGATTCCGTTCATTTATATGGAAAAAATTGATTTGATTCAAAAAGGGAAGTCCTTTTTACAAGCAAAATTCTTTGGAAAAAAATATGGACAGAGTTTTTAGATAGGGATGAATAATAAGAATGAAATTAGTACTAAAAATAAAATCTGTACCAGAACTTTTGGCCCTTGTTGCTTTAGGGATATTTTTAACGGTTTCGATATTAAATGTAACTTTTTATGCTCGGTATCTGCCTGGAACAGTTTATAAATTAGCGATAGCTTTTTCCCTCTGTCTTTTGGTTATAAAAGAGTCGTTTAAGAGAAAATATGATTATAGAGCTCTCATTGGTTTGTTTGCAACGATTTTAATTTATTTTATAGTAGGGAAAATAACAGCTCTCAGTTCAGAACTTCCTGTAAGTATATTATTTATTTATACTTTACGAGATGTTCCCTTTAAGAAGGTGGCGAAAACTTCATTAGTCGTTAGTATGTGCCTGTTGTTTTTTGTTATCATAAGCGCAAGATTAGGAATCATAACGAACTATGTAGAAATTTCTGGTCCTCGAGTGCGGACCTACCTAGGTTTTAGATATGCTCTATTTCCTTCGATTTTACTGATGAATATAGTTGCTATTGTGTTTTATTTAAAGCAAAACAAAATCCAATACTGGCAATGGTTACTGTTGGCTCTTTCTGTTTATTGGGTATATGATCAAACGGATTCTCGTTTAACATTTTATAGTTCCTGTGTATTGCTGACATGCAGTTTGTTAATAAAATGGTTTCCGAAACTATTTTCAAAGTTAGGATATGTGTTTAAAGCTTTTAAACCAACCTTTATTGTAAATGCAGTTATTAGTTTTTGGATCTCCGTTACCTATCTAAATTCAAGTCATTCTTTTATCAATGATCTTCTTTTTAAAGTGAATCATATGTTAGGTGGTCGGATATACTTGGCTAATAAATCTTTAAATCTCTATGGTTTTGGATTTTTTGGACGACCAGTTTACTGGAATGGGAATGGTCTGACTGTTGAAGGTGTTAGAAACTATCAGACCTATCTGTATGTGGACAATTTGTACGTCCAAATTTTACAGAGATTTGGTCTACTCATCCTGGGATTAATGGTCTCAGTTCTATCTTTGACACTACTTAAAGTCATTAAGAAACGCCAGTGGATTCTTGCTCTGATTTTGATATTAATGAGTTTTCACTCTATGGTTGATGATTTGAATTTGTATCTTCATAACAATATTTTTTGGATATTGGTAGGTGTTTTAATAAACCCGGATTATCAGTTTTCTGATGAAAGCGATGAAGATCTAGGGGGACGTTCGTCTGAAAAAATTGTATAGTGAAATGGTAAGAAGTATTTAACAAGAACATAAAAGAGCATAGACTGGAAAGACGGTTTTATTTCGATTTATATAGGAGGAAAGTATGTCGGATATCAAAATCATTCAAGATAAGATTTTATCTATTTTGAAAGAGTTTATTAATATTTGCGAAGAAAATAACCTAACCTACTATGCTCTAGGTGGGACCTTGTTAGGAGCGGTACGTCATCAAGGTTTTATTCCTTGGGATGATGACATTGATATTGGCATGCCTAGGGAAGATTATGAAAAGTTTAAAAAAATAGCTTCAAATGTCTTGCCAGAAAACTACAAGTTTTTAAACGAAGATACATTAAATTATAAAAAAGCTTTCTCTGTGATCCGAGATGATTCTACAAAAATCATCATGAATTATAGTAAAGAAGAATTGGTAGAGAGTTTGTGGATAGACATTTTTCCGTTGGATGGTATGCCCTCTAATGTTTTAAAGAAAAAAATTCATTCTTTGAGATACTTGTACGCAAGGATGATGGTTCAACTCTCGCAATTCAATAGTTTGGTGAATCAGAAAAAAGAAAATCGGCCATTCATTGAAAAGATAATTATTGCTTTTGCGAATGCTGTTAATATTGAGAAGATTATTTCCTTTACATGGGCTCAGAAAAAATATTTACAAACGATAAAAAAATATTCGTTTGATGAAGCTTATGCAGGAAATTATACGGGAGCTTACAAATTAAAAGAGATAGTACCGAGTGATTACTTTGGAGAACCAGTTCTATTACAGTTTGAAGATCTTAAACTTTGTTGCCCTTGCAAATACAAAGAATATCTAACAGCCATTTACGGAGCGGATTATATGCAATTGCCGCCAGAAGATAAAAGGACTCTTCACCACTACGAGATTATATCACTGGGTGAAAATGAAGGGGAAGTGTAGTTTAAAGATGAAAAAAATCGCTTTAGTGAAATGGATTTTGGATGATTCTGGTGGCGGTGAACGAGTTGCTGTATCTTTGGCAAACGAACTTACAAAAAAGTATGAAGTTCATTTGATTGGAATTACAACAAAGCAGTCGGACCTTTTTTTTAAAATCAATTCTCAAGTAAAATACTCCAATTTTTTTGACCATAGAGTACGTTTGTCTAAGAATATTCTAAAAATCTCAAAAATGTTAAAAAAATATTTCATAGATAATGAGATAGAGGTTGCTTTTGGGATAGGGATATCCGCTAATGTATTTTTATCTTTGTCAGGAATAGGAATTTCTACTAAAGTAGTTTTGTGTGATCATACCAATTCAATTACGGATAATAGAGAATTTTCTCAGAAAGTCCAAAGATATGTTGGGACAAAGTTAGCAGATAAGATTATTACTCTCACGCAAGAAGATCGTGAAAATTATATAAAAAAATACGGCGTTCCTGAGGAAAAAGTTTGCTACATCTATAATTGGAAAGAGGCTTCTTTTTCAGATATCTCCTATAATAAAAATTCAACTAAAATCGTGACGGTTGGTCGTTTTGATTATCAAAAAGGATTTGATTATCTTGTTCAAGTCGCGAAAAAAGTGTTAGCGAAAAGGTCTGACTGGACTTGGGAAATCTACGGTTCCGGAAGTCAAGATGAAGTGGACAAAATCAGAAATTTAATCAACGAAAATGATTTACAGGATAAGTTAGTCATCAAAGGACTCGAAAAAAATCAGGATTTGATTTATGGAGATAAAGGGATTTATGTCATGACATCTCGCTATGAAGGTCTACCTTTAGTTCTACTGGAAGCTCAACAATACAACCTCCCAATTGTTAGTTTCAGATGTCCAACAGGACCAAATGAGATTGTTGAAGATGGAGTTAATGGTTATCTGATTGATTGTTATGATACCGATAAAATGAGTGATAGAATACTTGAATTGATGGAAGATTCGAACTTGCGAAGTTCCTTCTCCAATCATGCCAAGGATAATATGGATAAATTCGATAAGGAAAAAATTCTCAAGCAGTGGATTGAACTAATTGAGACGATTTATGAGATAAGATGAAGGATTGTTTATTAACAATTGTAATGCCTAGTTATAATACTCAGGAGTACATTTCAAAAGGGCTGGAGTCTTTTCAACAAGTGCTTCCGAATGATAAAAATAAATTTGAAGTACTGGTTGTCATGGATAATCAATAATTCTGAAAGGTCGTTAAAGGAACTATATAGAAAGATTGAGTAAAGCTCATATAAATACGTTCCTACGAAAAAATTTGCCAGATTGTCTAACTTAAATTATAGGACTAACTTTGCTTTGGGAATAATTTTTAATCCGATTTTAAATAAATACTCTGAAAAAAAAGAAAAAGAGAGGGGCGTTTAAGATGTTTATCAGCATCGTTGTTCCTGTTTATAATGTTGCAGACTATCTGCATTTTGCGATAGAAAGCTTAATTAAACAGACCTATCAAAACTTTGAGATAATCCTTGTAAATGATGGTTCCACAGATAATTCTCCTATATTATGCGAAGATTATGCAAAGCAATATGAAAATATCCATGTTTTCCACAAAGAAAATGGTGGATTATCTGATGCACGTAACTTTGGAGTGGCAAAAGCCAACTCAGACTGGATTTTCTTTTTAGATCCGGATGATTATCTTGAAGCATATACTCTAGAGTTAATCGTGAAAATTCAGGAAACACACCAAGCAGACTTGATTTCAACAAAGGTAAAAGCTACTTCAAAATATAATGCTTATACTTCTTATCGATTACAAGACTCAGACTATAAAGATTTGGCTCCGATTACAAAAGAAAAGGCTCTGGAACTAATGTTGGATGACAAAGTTGCAACGGTTTCTGCCTGTGCTAAGCTTTATAAAAAAAGCATATTGGAACGCGTTCCATTTCCAGTCGGGAAAATCTATGAGGATTTTTATGTTGTAGCAGAACATCTTGCCTTAGCTGAAAGAATCGTGATCAGTCCACTTGAAACCTACAATTACTATCGTAGGGAAGGGAGTATAGTTCGTTCAACTTTTACTGAAAAAAGATATGAGTTCTTTGAAGCTGTTGCAAAAAATGAGGAAGTTATTAAAAGAGAGTACATTCAGAGTCCAGAATTAAAGCAAGCTTTGCAAGCTAAAAAATTATTAGGTGGTTTTGTAGTAATTGGTGCAAAAGCTGACTCAGGCTTAAAAGATTTTTCAAAAGATAAAGAGTTGTTGAGAGTCGAAATGAGTGACTTGTTAAAAAATAATAAGTTATCATGGAAGATAAAACTAAAACACCTTATTTTTATTTTTAGCCCTAAATTGTATTTGTTGCTACGATAGTCTCGTACATAGATCCAATTTAATTTGCAACAAGTGTCAAAAAAATGTAGGAAAGAGGAAATATGAAAGAAGTTTTTAGAATAATTGACCATTATAAGTATGACCAGTCAAGCTTTTTGTTTTCACTGATTAATTCTAAATTGGATGACTTGAAATGAAAGTATTAAAAAACTACGCCTACAATCTTTCTTATCAGTTATTAGTGATTATACTCCCAATCATTACGACTCCCTACGTAACACGGGTCTTTTCTTCGGATGATTTAGGGACGTATGGATACTTTAATTCTATTGTCACCTACTTTATTCTCTTAGCGATGCTAGGAGTTGCTAACTATGGTACTAAGGTCATTTCAGGACATCGTAATGAGATTAAAAAAAACTTTTGGGGAATCTACTCTCTGCAATTAGGGGCAACAGTTCTTTCTCTGTCCTTATATGCTCTTCTTTGTCTGACCCTTCCCTCTATGCAAAATCCGGTAGCCTACATTCTAGGCTTGAGTTTAGTTTCAAAAGGTTTAGACATTTCCTGGCTCTTTCAAGGGCTAGAAGATTTTCGAAAGATTACTGTTCGAAATATCACAGTTAAACTCGTTGGAGTCATTTCAATCTTCCTCTTTGTCAAATCTGCAAATGACCTATATCTCTATGTTTTTTTGCTAACCATATTTGAACTTTTGGGGCAACTAAGTATGTGGTTACCTGCTAGGGAGTTTATCGGTAGTTCTCATTTTAGCATAGAATATGCTAGGCATCATTTAAAGCCGGTCATATTATTATTCCTTCCTCAAGTAGCTATTTCTTTGTACATTACGCTGGATCGTACCATGCTTGGAGCCTTAGCTTCTACAAAAGATGTAGGGATTTATGACCAGGCCCTAAAATTAGTAAATATCCTTCTGACCTTGGTAACTTCCTTGGGAAGCGTTATGTTGCCTCGTGTCGCGCATTTGTTAGCGACAGGTGATCATAAGGCAGTCAATAAGATGCATGAAATGTCCTTCCTCATTTATAATTTAGTCATTTTTCCGATGATGGCAGGAATCTTGATTGTCAATGATGACTTTGTTCAGTTTTTCCTTGGTCAAGATTTTCAGGATGCACGTTATGCAATCGCCATTATGATCTTCCGTATGTTCTTTATCGGTTGGACCAATATCATGGGAATACAGATACTGATACCTCACAATCAAAATAAAGAATTCATGATTTCAACAACAGCTCCCGCAATAATCAGTGTAGGTTTGAACTTACTATTCCTTCCTAAACTTGGATATATCGGAGCAGCCATTGTTTCTGTTTTGACAGAGGCGTTGGTATGGGCGATACAATTATACTTTACCCGTAGATACCTAAAAGAAGTTCCACTTATCGGATCTTTGACAAAAATTATTCTAGCATCAGCTATCATGTATGGTATCTTGCTAGGTTTAAAAACAGTTATACATTTTTCACCAACCATAAATGTTATAGTATTTGCAGTGCTTGGTGGAATCATTTATCTTTTTGCAATTCTATCTTTGAAAGTGGTAGATATAAAAGAATTAAAACAAATAATTAAAAAATAATGGAGTTAACAATGTACGATTATCTTATCGTTGGTGCTGGTTTGTCTGGAGCAATCTTCGCACACGAAGCTACAAAACGCGGTAAAAAAGTTAAAGTGATTGATAAGCGTGATCACATCGGTGGAAATATCTACTGTGAAAATGTTGAGGGCATCAATGTCCACAAGTATGGTGCCCACATTTTCCATACTTCCAATAAAAAAGTATGGGAATATGTTAACCAATTCGCTGAGTTTAATAACTATATCAACTCGCCAGTGGCTAACTACAAGGGGAGTCTTTACAATCTTCCTTTCAATATGAATACCTTCTACGCTATGTGGGGAACCAAGACACCACAAGAAGTCAAGAACAAGATTGCCCAGCAAACGGCTGATATGAAAGATGTTGATCCCAAGAACTTGGAAGAACAAGCCATCAAGTTGATTGGTCCAGATATCTATGAAAAGTTGATCAAGGGCTACACAGAAAAACAATGGGGACGTTCTGCTACTGATCTTCCACCATTCATCATCAAACGCTTGCCAGTTCGTTTAACCTTTGATAATAATTATTTTAATGACCGTTATCAAGGGATTCCAATTGGGGGTTACAACGTAATAATCGAAAATATGCTAAATGAAGTAGAAGTAGAACTTGGAGTGGACTTTTTTGCCAATCGTCGAGAATTAGAGGCTTCTGCTGAAAAGGTCGTATTTACAGGGATGATTGACCAGTACTTTGACTACAAACACGGGGAGTTAGAATACCGTAGTCTTCGTTTTGAGCATGAAGTTCTAAATGAGGATAACTATCAAGGAAACGCAGTTGTAAACTATACAGAACGAGAAATTCCTTATACTCGTATTATTGAGCATAAACACTTTGAGTATGGTACTCAGGAGAAAACGGTTATTACTCGCGAATACCCAGCTGATTGGAAACGTGGAGATGAACCCTATTATCCAATCAATGATGAGAGAAATAATGCTATCTTTGCTAAATATCAAGAAGAAGCGGCGCAGAATGATAAGGTTATTTTCTGTGGACGTTTAGCAGATTATAAATACTACGATATGCATGTGGTAATCGAACGTGCATTGGATGTGGTAGAGGAAGAACTAGGGAGTATCTAAGAACATCACAGATAAAGGGGAGAAAAGGTGAAATATTATCTGAAGGATTCATTTCTGCATAATGAATACGAAAAGAATGCAGGAAATAAGGCACGAAATGACGTGGAAGCTATTCTAATCTCAGAGGGTTATAAGGGGTTGGAACTCAAGGTTGAGAATTGGTATAAGATGAATTTCTTTAAAGCTCAGCAACACAAATATCGGGCAATCAAGTCTGTGTTTGATCAGTTAGGATCTGGAGATGAATTGCTGATTCAGTTCCCGATTATCCACCATACATTTTTCATCTCACAACTCATTAAGCAGGCGCAAAATAGAGGAGTCAAATTCTATCTTGTGATCCATGATATTGAAACCTTACGTCATGTAGGAAATTCAGCAGTGAAACTTCGTCATAAAGTGAGAAATTACTTCCAAGAGAAGGCGGCTCTTACATCAGTGGATGGCATTATCGTTCATAATGATATCATGAAAAATGCCTTGACAATTCAAGGCATACCATCAGATAAAATGGTTAGCTTGGAGATTTTTGACTATCTGATTCCGAACTTTGAGGAAAAAAGTGTTCCCCAAAAAGAAGAAGCGATTATCATCGCCGGAAATCTAATTCCAACAAAATCAGGCTATCTTTATAATTTGCCAGAACAGCCAGCCTATAATCTCTATGGAATGGGGTACGATGAAAGTCGTGCATTGAAAAATACCACCTACTTTGGTTCCTTTATGCCAGATGACCTCCCAAATGCTCTTCAAGGTAGTTTTGGTTTGGTGTGGGATGGTGATAGTTCAGAAACTTGCAAAGGTTCTTTCGGAAATTACCTACGTATTAACAACTCCCACAAGGCTTCTCTTTATTTGGCTTCGGGCTTTCCTCTAGTTGTTTGGAAAGAGTCTGCCCTTGCGCATTTTGTGCTAGATAAGCAATGTGGTATAGCAATTGATTCTCTACATGACCTCCAAAAGGCACTGGACGATTTGACAGATCAAGATTACATGGAACTGTCGGCTAATGCCAGACAAGTAGGAGTAGCGATTCGAAGTGGAGATTATCTGAAATCGGCCATTTCTAAATTGAAGTAAGAATTTGAAGCTACTCATTGATCAGTTCGTTAGAAAGATTACTTCATTATGAAAGGTATTATTCTTGCAGGTGGTTCGGGAACACGCCTGTACCCACTTACTCGAGCTGCGTCAAAACAGCTGATGCGGTTTATGATAAACCCATGATTTATTATCCTTTGTCAACCCTAATGTTGGCTGGAATCAAGGACATTTTGATTATCTCAACACCATAGGATTTGCCCCGTTTTAAGGACTTGCTCTTGTATGGTTCCGAATTTGGGATCAAGCTCTCTTATGCGGAACAACCTAGTCCCGATGGACTTGCTCAGGCTTTTCTTATCGGTGAGAAATTTATCGGTGACGATAGTGTTGCCTTTGCTTTTGCCAAGCTCATAGTTGAGTTGAGGGGACGTTTGGCCTTGGCAGGAAACTTGCTGGAGTCTACAGGGATTACTTCGACATCACTGTCTTTAAGAATCTCGACAGCAAAGTCATACCAAGTGATATCTTCAGTTGAGTCATTTGATAAGTGGTAGTAGCCAAATGCTTTTTGATTTTCAGTCAAGTAGGTCATGAACTCAGTCAAGGTACGTGTCCAAGTTGGGCGGCCGTGTTGGTCGTTGACAACAGTGAGAGTTTTATGGATTTTGGCTAGATTTTGCATGGTAAAAACAAAGTTCTTTCCATAATTTCCAAAGACCCAAGCAGTGCGGATGATGTAATACTGTGACGTAAGGTTTTCAACGAGTTCTTCACCCATTCGCTTGGTACGTCCGTACTCTGTCTGCGGATCAGGTAGGTCATCGACTTCCCATTCTTGTCCGGCGGGTTTCTTCCCATCAAAGACGTAGTCTGTCGAGATATAGACCAGAGTAGCTCCGTATTTCTCAGAGACCTTGGCTACATTTTCAGTTCCAGTTACGTTGATGGCAAAATCCAGTTCTTTCCCCTCGTCTTCTGCAGCATCAACAGCAGTGTAGGCTGCACAATGATAGACCAGAGTTGGCTTGACTTCAGCAAATACCTTCTCAACCATTTCAGCATTCGTGATATCCATTTCGGCCACATCAACTGCAACATAGTCTACATTTCGTTCATCTAGTAAATAACGTAGTTCGGTACCGAGTTGACCATTTGCACCTGTAATTAATATCATTGTCTTCTCCTTAACTTTTCTTCTATCTAATCATAGCAAAAAAAATGATAAAAAATCTGATTTTCGGCCCTTATTTTGCTGGTTTAAGATATAAAAATATAGTATTAGAGAATCATAATTTTATAATAGAAAACTTATTTTTCAGAATTTACCAAAGTAATTCAAAAATTCTGAAAATTATATTGACATGTTTCTGAAAAGGGACTATAATGGGGTGAAAGTTTTAAAGGAGAAAACAATGAAAAGTTCAAAACTACTTGCCCTTGCGGGTGTGACGTTATTGGCAGCTGCGACTCTTGCGGCTTGCTCTGGATCAAGTTCAAATGCTAAAGGTGAGAAAACATTCTCATACATTTACGAAACGGATCCTGATAACCTAAACTATTTGACAACTGGTAAGGCAGCTACAGCAAATATTACTAGTAACGTTATCGATGGCTTACTTGAAAATGACCGCTATGGTAACTTTGTACCATCTATGGCTGAGGATTGGTCTGTATCTAAGGATGGATTGACTTACACGTATACACTCCGAAAGGATGCAAAATGGTATACATCTGAAGGTGAGGAGTATGCAGAAGTTAAAGCTCAAGACTTTGTAACTGGTCTTAAGTATGCTGCTGATAAGAAATCAGATGGTCTTTACCTGGTTCAGGAATCTATCAAGGGATTGGATGCTTACGTCAAAGGAGAAATTACAGATTTTTCTCAAGTAGGAATCAAAGCTCTTGATGATTATACCGTTCAATACACATTGAACAAGCCAGAAAGTTTCTGGAATTCTAAGACAACAATGGGTGTTCTGGCTCCTGTTAATGAAGAATTTTTGAACTCTAAAGGGGATGACTTTGCTAAAGGTACGGACCCAAGCAGCATTCTCTATAATGGACCATTCTTACTCAAATCAATCGTAGCCAAATCATCAGTCGAGTTCGAAAAGAATCCAAACTATTGGGACAAAGACAATGTCCATCTTGATAAAGTGAAATTATCCTTCTGGGATGGTCAAGATACTAATAAGCCAACTGAAGCTTTCAAAGACGGTAGCTTTACAATGGCTCGCCTCTTCCCAACAAGTGCTAGTTACTCAGAGACTGAAAAAACATTCAAAGACAATATCGTTTATACCCAACAAGATTCTACTACTTATTTAGTAGGCACAAATATCGATCGCCAGTCTTATAAGTACACTTCTAAGACAACAGATGAGGAAAAAGTATCAACCAAGAAGGCACTTTTGAATAAGGACTTCCGTCAAGCTATTGCATTTGGTTTTGACAGAACAGCCTACGCTTCTCAAGTAAATGGTGCAAGCGGGGCTACTAAACTGCTTCGTAACTTATTTGTTCCTCCTACATTTGTACAGGCAGATGGGAAAAACTTTGGGGAATTAGTTAAGGAAAAATTGGTGACCTATGGAGATGAGTGGAGTAACGTAAACTTGGATGATGCCCAAGATGGACTCTACAATCCTGACAAAGCCAAAGCAGAATTCGCTAAAGCTAAGACAGCCCTTCAAGCGGAAGGTGTGAAATTCCCAATCCACTTGGATATGCCTGTAGATCAAACAAATACAACAAAAGTTCAACGTGTTCAATCTTTTAAACAGTCAGTTGAAGAAAATCTAGGATCAGATAATGTGGTTATCGATATCCAACAGCTCCAAAAAGACGATGTTCAAAACATTACCTACTTCGCTGAAACTGCGGCTGGAGAAGACTGGGATATCTCAGATAACGTGGGTTGGTCTCCAGACTATATCGATCCATCTACTTATCTTGATATTATCAAGCCTTCTGTAGGAGAAAACACGAAAACATATCTAGGATTTGATTCTGGGACAAACAACGCTGCGGCTAAGCAAGTTGGTTTAGAAGACTACGAAAAAATGGTTGTGGAAGCTGGTGAAGAAACTACTGATGTTTCAAAACGTTATGAGAAATATGCTGCTGCCCAAGCTTGGTTGACAGACAGTGCCTTGCTCATTCCAACAACTTCTCAAACTGGTCGTCCAATGTTGTCTAAGATGGTACCATTTACACTTCCATTTGCATACTCTGGTAACAAGGGTATGAGCGAAGCCCTTTTGTACAAATATCTAGAAGTACAAGATAAGGCAGTGACAATAGAAGAATACCAAAAAGCTCAAGAAAAATGGTTGAAAGAAAAAGAAGAGTCAAATAAAAAGGCCCAAGAAGATCTCGCAAACCATGTGAAATAACTTTAAAAAAGTGAAGGATTTAGCCATCGACATGATGATTAAGTCCTTTTTGCCTAAATTATTTTTCTAATTTTATCTCCATGATATCTGTAATAGGTTTATTTAGTATAGATATTACAGAATTTTTTAATATTGAAAACACTCATAAAATTTTAAATACGTTATTTACCTCAAATTTATCAGTAAATGAAATCATATAAAATAACTAAAAGAACTTAGAATGCCTTGAAAAAGTAATAAAAAGTCGCTTTCAATTTGCAAGAAGCGCCCGTCTGAAAAAGTGGTAAATGATTAATTTTATATTTTATTTAATATACTCTTAGTGAACTGCACCCCAAAAATTAGATAGCAAAAATCTAACTTTTGGGGTGTTTTATTATGAAATTGAGTTTTGAAGATAAAGTTCAAATCTATGAACTAAGAAAACAAGAACAAAGATTTAGACATCTTTTAAAAAAATTTGGTGAGGATGCTTCTTGTCTAAGGTACATGGTGAAATTAATTGACTATTATGGAATAGGAATCGTCAAAAAAGAAAGGACGAATTTCATCCTTTCTAGATCTAGCTTTTCTTCAACCCACTACAGTTGACAAAGAGCCTTTTTATTTGTATGAATGTCAAAAAGAGAGAACAATATTTGTTCTCTCTTGATGTGTGTTATTCAATCTTTACTACAATTGACAATAAAACAAGTTTTAGTAAATGATTAGACTTGTATTAGAGTTTAGTCTAGACAAGAATATATAACTTTATCATCGAAATTTAAAATTCTTCTTAATGGTTGTACATCTTATTTTAACCAAAAATCATCTAGTTTTTCTTAACAAAGAAGAAGATTTTAGTAATAATTAATGATATGGGCTTTAACCCCACAGTAGATTATGGTTAGATCAGTGATAACACCGTGCTTAAGAGTGCTTGCAATACTTTTAAACTGGGTTTAACTACTGTCTTCGTGGTTGTACTTGGGGTGTTTGATTTTGCACATTAGTTCTTGGGTTTGGTTGTTGAGTATTGTTCTCGCTCGCACCCGAATTTGGAGTTGTTGTACTTGATTGTGTACTAGAAGTCTCTGAAGTTGAGCTAGAGCTTTCAGTTGTCGGACTTTCAGTTGTCGGGCTTTCAGGTGTTTGACTTTGCTGAGGAGCAGGAGTAGTCCACGCAGGACGTGCACCTTTTTTAAAGACGAATTCTCCACCTCTGTAGAGTCCTTCTGGCATAGTCCAGTCGCCAGGATGATCATCTTCAGATAGATAAGTCATCATCGAACGGTAAACCTTAGCAGCAACATAGAAGCCATCACCAACAATAGGAGTCAGGCGGTTCGAGTAACCAGTCCAAACGGCCATTGAATATTTACGAGTATAGCCAACGAACATTTCGTCTGGAGCTACATAACCTGTGTTCTTGACGTAGTTTTCAATCTCATCATCTGTGTAGTTTGATGTACCAGTTTTACCAGCTTGTGGCAACCATGGGAGGTAGGCTCCTCGACCAGTTCCATATGCTAGGACAGTTTTCATCATATCCGTCATCATATAGGCTGTTGTCTCTTTCATGGCACGAGTACCAGGATCAGAGAATTCTTTTGAACTGCCATCACTGAAGACAATTTTGTTGATATACATCGGCTTGCGGTAGATACCACCGTTAGCAAAAGCTGCGTAAGCAGCAGCCATCTTTTCGCTACTTGCTCCATACTTTTTGTTAGATTCAGCTGTATTACTTGAAATGGCATTTGCATAGTGCATATCTGGATAGTCAATACCAAGTCCATTTAGGAAGGTTTTGGCTCTGTCTAAACCAACTTTATTCAAGGTTTCTACGGCTGTAACGTTCCGTGATTGTTGGAGCGCATATTGGATGGTGATATTTCCAAAATAACTTCTATCCCAGTTGTAAACAGGGGTATCTGTTCCAGGATAGTTGTAAGGAACATCATGTACAATCGAAGCAGTTGAATCGTAGATGTCATACTCTAAGGCAGGAGCATAGTCTGTGATTGGCTTCATGGTAGAACCCCAGTCACGGTTGGTTTCAACAGCTTGGTTGATTCCGAAGGAAACATTGCTTGATTGGTGACGAGAACCTAACTGAGCAATAACTTTCCCGTTTGTCACATCCACAATCGTTGAAGCTACTTGCATTTCATCATCTGGATAGTTGACATACTCGTCGGTATTGTAGATATCCCAGAGATGTTGTTGAACTTTAGGATCAACGTTGGTGTAGACATCCATACCAGTCGTTAAGAGGTTGTAGCCTGTTTCTTGTTCGACTTGATCGATCACCTCTTTGAGATAGTTGTCCATGTATGGAGGATAACTATTAGCCGATTTTAGACTTTGAAGTCCGTCTGTGATCGGAGTATTAATCGCTTTTTCATATTGCTCAGCTGTAATGTAACCTTGCCCCTTCATCTCAGAGAGGACGAGATTACGACGTTCTTGAGCAGCTTCTGGATGCGAGTATGGATCATACTGGTTTGGCGCCTGAGGCATCCCGGCAAGGAGAGCCAGTTGAGGAATACTTAAATCTTTGAGATCCTTGCCATAGTAACTTTGGGCAGCTGTCTGCATTCCGTAATTACCGTTTGACATGTAAACCTTGTTGATGTAGTATGTCAAGATCTCTTGTTTAGTCGCTTTTTGTTCTAGCTGAACGGCTAACCAAGCTTCCTGAGCCTTACGAGAAAGGGTTTGGTCAGAAGTTGACGTAGAGAAATAGGTTAACTTGATCAACTGCTGTGTCAAGGTGGAAGCTCCTTGCAGACCTCCACCACCACGAAGGTTTCGTAGGGTAGCACCTAGGATACGGATCGTGTCGATTCCTCGGTGATTAAAGAACCGATGGTCCTCAATCGAAACAATAGCGTTGACCAAATCGGTCGGTATTTCGTTTGCTTGGGCATTGACACGACGTTCCGATCCAAGATCAGCGATAAGCTCGTCATTGCTATCATAGATCTTACTTGACGTTGTAGCAACTAGTTTACTTTCAGAAAGTTCTGGAGCCTTGCTAACATAGTAGAGGAAGAGACCTCCACCAAGCATTACAGCTGCGATAAATACAGTTAAGAGACTGATGCTGACATACTTAGCTATTCGCAGAAAAGTTTGTTTGTTCATCTTGTTTTACCACCTAGTAAATGTTCTTTGATAATGTCGAGATAGGGAATTTGAGGAAAGGCACCCGGCTCAATCCTATATCCATTTTCTCGAATATATCCAAGTGGCATTGACTTCTGTCCCTTATCTTGATGATAGAAACGGATGAGGTCAATAGCCGGCAATAAGTAGGTTTCTTGCTGAGAAGAAAAGTGAAGGAGTACAAAGCAGATTCCTTGCTGGGCAAGGACTTGTTCCATATGCTGGATCTGATGGAGATGAAAATTCTTCATCGGTATCGCATGTTTTTGCCTGGTTTCCTTTGCTTCAAAGTCGATGTAGTATCCATCATAAACCCCTGAATAGTCAGTAGTTGAGGCTTGTCTAAAGTAGGCTTCAACGATCTTGGCTCGACTTCGTTGGGGATAGTCGACACGTACGATTTGGATGGGAGTCGGTTTCTTGTGAATAACAGCTAACCCATGCGACAAATAGTAGTCGTTCGTAGCATTGATCATCTTTTCAAAAGACATTCCCCGATTTGCGAAATTTTTAGTTTGTGACAGGGGTGCTTGTCTCTTTTGAGATGAAATTTTATGTGGATAGTTGACCATAATTCTCCTTATTGGTACAATAACATCACTCTATTATATCATAAATTTACAAAGAAAGGGTTAAAAATGACATCAGCCTTGATTTTAGGCTATTCAGCCTTCGACCTTGGTCTCTTTAATGACAAGGATGTTCGCGTTGATATTATCAAAACAGCCATTCGGAGAGACCTGGAACGTCTAGCAGAGGATGGGGTGAACTGGCTTGTCTTTACAGGGACCTTGGGCTTTGAGTACTGGGCGCTTCAGGTGGCAAAAGACATGAAAGCAAACTATGGATTTCAGCTGGCGACCATTTTTGATTTTGAAACCCATGGCAGTAATTGGAATGAAGCAAATCAAGCGAAATTGAGTGAGTTCAAGCAGGTTGATTTTGTCAAATACGCCTATCCACAATATGAGCACAAGGGACAATTACGCGATTATCAAATATTTCTGCTGGAAAATACAGATACTTGTTACCTTTTTTACGACGAAGAAAACGAAACCAAGTTACGATATTTTTACCAAATGATGAAAAATCAAGCGGACTATGTTACAAGAAGATTAACATTTGAGGACTTGAATGAAATAGTAGAAAATTTTTCTGAAAAGTAAGCCTTTGACCTTGATTTTTACTTGTCTTTTTTTATATAATAATACTAGTAACCCAGAATGGAGAGAGACATGGCAAGTATTATATTTTCAGCGAAAGATATTTTTGAACAAGACTTCGGACGTGAAGTTCGTGGATACAGCAAAGCAGAGGTAGATGAATTCCTAGACGATGTGATTAAGGATTATGAAACCTACGCAGCTTTGGTCAAATCCCTTCGTCAAGAGATTGCTGATTTGAAAGAAGAATTATCTCATAAACCACAGGTAGCGCCAACTCAACCAGACTCTATTGAAGTAACAGCTTCTACTTCAATGACAAACTTTGATATTTTGAAACGCTTAAATCGTCTCGAAAAAGAAGTATTTGGTAAGCAAATCTTAGACAACCAAGATTTATAATTGACTAAGGAATGAGTGCAATTTTTGGATAATCGCGTGAAGAGGTTCTCTATTCATGAGGAAAGTCCATGCTAGCACAGGCTGTGATGCCTGTAGTGTTTGTGCTAGGCGAATCCATAAGCCTAGGGACGAGAAATCGTTACGGCAGTCGAAATGGCTAAGTCTTCGGATAGGTCAGAATAGGCTTGAAAGTGCCACAGTGACGGAGTCTTTCTGGAAACAGAGAGAGTGGAACGCGGTAAACCCCTCAAGCTAGCAACCCAAATTTTGGTCGGGGCATGGAGTGCACGGAAACGAACGTAGTACTCTGACTGCTAGCAGATTTATGCTGTTAGCGGTAGACAGATGATTATCGAAGGAAGTGGTCCTAGTCACTTCTGGAACAAAACATGGCTTATAGAAAATTGCATATAGGTTGGGGCTGAGAAATCTTTCTCAACCTCATTTTTTAAAGTGAATAAGAGAAAGGTCTTGCAAGACTAGAAATGAAAGAACAATTTAATTTAATCGCAACTGCTGCGGCGGGTCTTGAGGCTGTCGTTGGACGTGAGGTGCGGGACCTTGGTTATGATTGCCAGGTTGAAAATGGGCGTGTCCGCTTCCAAGGAGATGTGAAGGCAATCATTGAGACCAATCTTTGGCTTCGTGCAGCGGATCGCATCAAGATTGTAGTCGGAAGTTTTCCAGCTAAGACCTTTGAAGAGCTTTTTCAAGGTGTTTTTGCTCTAGATTGGGAAAATTATCTCCCGCTAGGAGCACGTTTCCCGATATCAAAGGCAAAATGTGTGAAGTCTAAACTTCATAACGAGCCTAGTGTTCAGGCTATCTCTAAGAAGGCTGTTGTGAAGAAATTACAAAAACACTATGCCCGCCCAGAAGGAGTTCCCTTGATGGAAACGGGTCCCGAGTTTAAGATTGAGGTATCTATCATGAAAGATGTGGCAACTGTCATGATTGACACGACAGGCTCCAGTCTCTTTAAACGTGGTTATCGTACGGAAAAGGGTGGGGCGCCTATCAAGGAAAATATGGCAGCGGCCATTTTACAACTATCTAACTGGTATCCAGACAAGCCCTTGATTGATCCAACCTGTGGTTCAGGAACTTTCTGTATCGAGGCGGCTATGATTGCTAGAAAGATGGCTCCTGGCCTTCGCCGTTCCTTTGCTTTTGAGGAATGGAACTGGTTCAGCGATCGGTTAATCCAAGAAGTTCGCACAGAGGCGGCTAAGAAAATTGATCGTGAACTTGAGTTGGACATTATGGGCTGTGATATAGATGCTCGCATGGTGGAAATTGCTAAGGCAAATGCTCAAGCAGCAGGTGTCGCAGGTGATATCACCTTTAAGCAAATGCGGGTACAGGACTTGCGCACTGACAAGATTAATGGCGTTATCATTTCCAATCCACCATATGGGGAACGTTTGTCTGATGATGCAGGAGTTACCAAGCTCTATGCTGAGATGGGACAAGTCTTTGCACCACTGAAAACGTGGAGTAAATTTATCCTGACGAGTGACGAAGCTTTTGAAAGCAAGTATGGAAGTCCAGCTGATAAAAAGCGAAAACTGTATAATGGGACCTTAAAAGTGGATTTGTATCAATACTTTGGTCAGCGTGTCAAACGCCAAGAGGTAAAATAGAAAGGTGAACTCATGAGTAAGAAAAGACGTGATCGTCATAAAAAAGGACATCAAGAACCACAATTCGACTTTGACGAAGCAAAAGACTTGACTGTTGGTCAAGTCATTCGTAAGAATGAAGAGGTTGAAGCAGGAGTATTGCCTGAGGACAGTATCCTAGACAAATACATCAAACAGCACCGTGAAGAAATCGAAGCCGACAAGTTTGAAACTCGTCAGTTTAAAAAAGAAGAGCCAGCTTCTACTCAAAACCTAGAGGAAATGATCCAAGAAGTTCGTGAATCAAGTGAACCTTCTGATCAGGTAGACGATTCAGACGTGGTTGCTGAAGAATCTATTGAAGAGATAGAAAATGAAGAGACTACTCAGTTTGTTCCACCGCTTCAAGATGAAGAAAGTGCTGAAATAGAGCCTCTCGTTTTAACAGAAACAGAGCCTAAGGAAATAAATGAGGAACAAGAAGAGGAGACCTATACACCTCTATCACGTTCGGCTCAAACAGAACCTGAAACAGGCTCTAAGAAGAAAGGTGTCATCATCATTGCTTCAGTAGTCGCTGCAATTCTTGTTCTTGCTGGAACATATTATGTCTATCGTCAAGTGTCTCGTTCAAACCAAGAGATTCAGTCTTCTCAAGCAGCCTCTTCGGATGATCAAGGGACACAAACAGCTTTGAAAGACTTCAATGATCTCTATGATACTTTCTATACAGATGCTAATAAGACAGCTCTGAAAAACAGCCAGTTTGATAAATTGAGCCAATTGAAAACCTTGCTAGATAAGTTAGAAGGTAGCCGTGATTATACACTAGCTAAGTCAAGATATGATAGCCTAGCAACTCAAATCAAGGCCATTCAAGATGTTAATGCCCTCTTTGAAAGCCCAGCAATCACTGACGGTGTCTTGGATACCAATGCGAAAGCCAAAGCGGATGCTAAATTTACAGAAATCAAGACAGGGAACACAGAACTAGACAAACTCTTGGATAAGGCCATTAGTCTTGGTAAGAGCCAACAAACCAGTGCTTCCAGCTCAAGTTCAAGCTCTAGCACGAGTCAAGCAAGCTCAAGCTCAGCTACAGAAAGCAATGCAAGCAGTACGACCCCTTCAACAAGCACTACGGCACCGGCTAGAGACACGAATGGTGGTTTGTCTGGCGATGGGGTTAATCTTCAAAGAAGTGCTAGTCGTGTACCTTACAACCAATCAGCTGTAGACGATAGCAACAACCCTGCTTGGACCTTTGCGGATGGTGTATTGGAACAAGTCCTAGCAACATCACGTGCTCGTGGCTATATCACTGGAAATCAATACATCCTAGAACGTGTCAATATCGTAAACGGAAATGGTTATTACAACCTCTATAAACCGGATGGAACCTATCTCTTCACCCTCAACTGTAAGACGGGTTACTTTGTAGGGAATGGTTCTGGTCACGCTGATGACTTGGACTACTAGGACTCCGTTACAAAATTCTTTCCTTTCATAGGTAAAAATGATAAAATAAAACATATTAAACAAGAGGAGTGTCACATGACAAAAGCTAACTTTGGTGTCGTTGGTATGGCCGTAATGGGTCGTAACCTTGCCCTAAATATCGAATCTCGTGGTTATACAGTTGCCATTTACAACCGTAGTAAAGAAAAAACAGAAGACGTAATTGCTTGCCATCCTGAAAAGAACTTTGTGCCAAGCTATGACGTTGAAAGCTTTGTAAACTCAATCGAAAAACCTCGTCGTATCATGCTGATGGTTCAAGCTGGACCTGGTACAGACGCAACCATCCAAGCCCTTCTTCCCCACCTTGACAAGGGTGATATCTTGATTGATGGAGGAAACACTTTCTACAAAGATACCATCCGTCGTAATGAAGAACTAGCAAACTCAGGGATCAACTTTATCGGAACTGGAGTTTCTGGTGGTGAAAAAGGTGCCCTTGAAGGTCCGTCTATCATGCCTGGAGGACAAAAAGAAGCCTATGAATTGGTTGCGGATGTTCTCGAAGAAATCTCAGCTAAAGCACCAGAAGATGGCAAACCATGTGTGACTTACATCGGTCCTGATGGAGCTGGTCACTATGTGAAGATGGTCCACAACGGTATCGAGTATGGTGACATGCAATTGATCGCAGAAAGCTATGACTTGATGCAACACTTGCTTGGCCTTTCTGCAGAAGACATGGCTGAAATCTTTACTGAGTGGAACAAGGGAGAGTTGGACAGCTACTTAATCGAAATCACAGCTGATATCTTGAGCCGTAAAGACGATGAAGGTCAAGATGGACCAATCGTAGACTACATCCTGGATGCTGCAGGAAACAAAGGAACTGGTAAATGGACTAGCCAATCAGCTCTTGACCTTGGTGTGCCATTGTCACTGATTACGGAGTCAGTATTTGCTCGCTACATCTCTACATACAAAGAAGAGCGTGTACATGCTAGCAAGGTCCTTCCAAAACCAGCTACTTTCAAATTTGAAGGAGACAAGGCTGAGTTGATTGAAAAGATCCGTCAAGCCCTTTACTTCTCAAAAATTATCTCTTACGCACAAGGTTTCGCACAATTGCGTGTAGCTTCTAAAGAAAATAACTGGAACTTGCCATTTGCGGACATTGCATCTATCTGGCGTGATGGCTGTATCATCCGTTCTCGTTTCTTGCAAAAGATCACAGATGCTTACAACCGCGATGCTGATCTTGCAAACCTTCTCTTGGATGAGTATTTCTTGGATGTTACTGCTAAGTACCAACAAGCAGTGCGTGATATCGTAGCTCTTGCTGTTCAAGCTGGTGTACCAGTGCCAACCTTCTCAGCAGCTATTACTTACTTTGATAGCTACCGTTCAGCTGACCTTCCTGCTAACTTGATCCAAGCGCAACGTGACTACTTTGGTGCCCACACTTACCAACGTAAAGACAAAGAAGGAACATTCCACTACTCTTGGTATGACGAAAAATAAGTAGGTCTGCCATGGGGAAACGGATTTTATTACTTGAGAAAGAACGAAATCTCGCTCATTTTCTCAGTCTGGAACTCCAAAAAGAGCAATACCGTGTTGATCTGGTTGAGGAGGGGCAAAAAGCCCTCTCCATGGCTCTCCAGACAGATTATGACTTGATTTTACTGAATGCTCGTCTGGGGGATATGACGGCCCAGGATTTTGCAGACAAGCTGAGTCGGACAAAACCGGCCTCAGTGATCATGGTCTTAGACCATCGCGAAGAATTGCAAGACCAGATTGAGACAATCCAGCGCTTCGCCGTTTCTTACATCTATAAGCCAGTGATTATTGATCAGCTGGTGGCTCGTATTTCAGCGATTTTCCGAGGTCGGGACTTTATCGACCAACACTGTAGTCAGATGAAGGTCCCAACGTCTTATCGCAATTTGCGTATGGATGTAGAACATCATACCGTTTATCGTGGCGAGGAGATGATTGCTCTAACGCGCCGTGAGTATGACCTTTTGGCCACTCTCATGGGAAGCAAGAAGGTCTTGACTCGTGAGCAGTTGTTGGAAAGTGTTTGGAAGTACGAAAGTGCGACAGAAACCAATATCGTGGATGTTTATATCCGTTATCTACGTAGCAAGCTTGATGTAAAAGGTCAAAAAAGCTACATTAAAACCGTGCGTGGTGTTGGATACACCATGCAAGAATAGAAAAGCAGTTGCAGTTGTGTAACTGCTTTTTTTGAGAAATTTCTATATATTGACATACAATAAAGTCTTTGCTACAATCAGTTTTGGAGGATACGTCTAATGAAAATAGTAAAAAAAATGATGCAAATCGCATTAGCAGTCTTTTTCTTTGGTTTGCTAGCAACAAGTGCAGTATTGGCGGATGATACTGATTCAGAAGGCTGGCAATTTGTCCAAGAAAATGGTAGAACCTACTACAAGAAGGGGAACCTCAAAGAAACCTACTGGCGAGTGATTGATGGGAAGTACTATTATTTTGATCCTTTATCTGGAGAGATGGTTGTCGGCTGGCAGTATATACCTGCTCCACACAAAGGGGTTACGATTGGTCCTTCTCCAAGACAAGAGATTGCTTTTAGACCAGATTGGTTTTACTTTGGTCAAGATGGGGTACTACAAGAATTTGTTGGCAAGCAAGTGTTAGAAGCAAAAACTGCTACAAATACCAACAAACATCATGGGGAACAATATGATAGTCCAGCAGAGAAACGAGTCTATTATTTTGAAGACCAACGAAGTTATCACACCTTAAAAACTGGTTGGATTTCTGACGAAGGGCATTGGTATTATTTACAGGAGGATGGTGGCTTTGATTCTCGCATCAACAGATTGACTGTTGGGGAGCTAGCACGTGGTTGGGTCAAAGATTATCCTCTAACCTATGATGAAGAGAAGCTAAAAGCGGCTCCATGGTACTACCTAGACCCAGAAACTGGTATTATGCAAACTGGTTGGCAATATCTAGGTAATAAGTGGTACTACCTCCGCTCATCGGGATCTATGGCGACTGGCTGGTATCAGGAAGGCTCCACTTGGTACTATTTAGATGCTGAAAATGGTGATATGAAAATGGGCTGGCAATACCTTGGTAACAAATGGTACTACCTTCGTTCATCAGGATCTATGGCGACTGGCTGGTATCAGGAAGGTTCGACTTGGTATTATCTACATACAAGTAATGGCGATATGAAGACTGGTTGGTTCCAGGTCAATGGCAAATGGTACTATGCTTACAGCTCAGGTGCTTTAGCAGTGAATACGACCGTAGAAGGCTATTTTGTCAACTATAATGGCGAATGGGTCCAATAATGAAAGAGGCGATTGTGAAGGAAACAATCGCTTTTTTTGTGAAAATATAATAAAATAGATAGGAGAAAATACTACTGTATGAAATGAGACGGTCTTTCCGTCTGGTTAAAGGAAAACATGACAAAAAAAGTTGGTGTCGGTCAGGCACATAGTAAGATTATTTTAATAGGAGAGCACGCTGTCGTCTACGGCTATCCAGCTATTTCTCTGCCTCTCTTAGAGGTGGAAGTGACCTGCAAGGTGGTCCCTGCTGAAAGCCCGTGGCGTCTTTATGAGGAGGATACCTTGTCCATGGCGGTTTATGCTTCGCTGGAGTATTTGGATATCAAAGAAGCCTGCATTCGATGTGTGATTGACTCGGCTATCCCTGAAAAACGTGGAATGGGTTCGTCAGCGGCTATCAGCATAGCAGCCATTCGAGCTGTTTTTGACTACTATCAAGCCGATCTGCCTCATGATGTACTAGAAATCTTGGTCAATCGGGCTGAGATGATTGCCCATATGAATCCAAGCGGTTTGGATGCTAAGACCTGTCTCAGCGACCAGCCTATTCGCTTTATCAAGAACGTAGGATTTACAGAGCTTGAGATGGTTCTATCCGCCTATTTAGTCATTGCAGATACAGGCGTGTATGGTCACACTCGTGAAGCAATCCAAGTAGTTCAAAGTAAGGGCAAGGATGCCCTACCGTTTTTGCATGCCTTGGGAGAATTGACCCAGCAGGCAGAAGATGCGATTAGAAGAAAAGATGCTGAGGGACTGGGACAAATCCTCAGTCAAGCGCATTTACATTTAAAAGAAATTGGTGTCAGCAGCCCTGAGGCAGACTCCCTCGTTGAAACGGCTCTTAGCCATGGTGCTCTAGGTGCCAAGATGAGTGGTGGTGGACTAGGAGGCTGTATTATCGCCTTGGTAGCCAATCTGGATCAAGCGCAAGAACTAGCAAAACGATTAGAAGAGAAAGGAGCTGTTCAGACATGGATCGAAAGCCTGTAACAGTACGTTCCTACGCAAATATTGCCATTATCAAATATTGGGGAAAGAAAAAAGAAAAAGAAATGGTTCCTGCGACCAGCAGTATTTCTCTGACTTTAGAAAACATGTACACAGAGACGACCTTGTCGCCTCTACCGACGGATGCGACTGCTGATGCCTTTTATATCAATGGTCAACTTCAGAGTGAGGCCGAGCATGCCAAGATGAGCAAAATCATTGACCGCTACCGTCCGGCTGGGGAAGGTTTTGTCCGTATTGATACTCAAAACAACATGCCGACTGCGGCTGGCTTATCATCCAGTTCTAGTGGTTTGTCCGCCTTGGTCAAGGCTTGCAATGCTTATTTCCAGCTTGGTTTGGATCAGAGTCAGTTGGCACAGGAGGCTAAGTTTGCCTCAGGTTCTTCCTCTCGTAGTTTTTATGGACCACTGGGTGCTTGGGATAAGGATAGTGGGGAAATCTACCCTGTAGAGACAGATCTGAAACTAGCTATGATTATGTTGGTGCTAGAGGACAAGAAAAAACCAATTTCTAGCCGTGATGGGATGAAACTTTGTGTGGAAACCTCGACGACCTTTGATGACTGGGTGCGCCAGTCTGAGAAGGATTATCAGGATATGCTGGTTTATCTCAAAGAGAATGATTTTGTCAAGGTTGGGGAATTAACGGAGAAAAATGCCCTTGCTATGCACGCTACGACCAAAACAGCATCCCCAGCCTTTTCTTATCTAACGGATGCGACTTATGAAGCGATGGACTTTGTCCGTCAACTTCGTGAACAAGGCGAAGCCTGCTACTTTACCATGGATGCCGGTCCCAATGTCAAGATTCTCTGTCAGGAGAAAGACTTGGAGCATTTATCAGAAATTTTCGGTCAACGTTACCGCTTGATTGTGTCAAAAACAAAGGATTTGAGCCAAGATGATTGCTGTTAAAACTTGCGGAAAACTATACTGGGCAGGTGAATATGCTATTTTAGAGCCAGGACAGTTGGCCTTGATAAAGGCGATACCTATCTATATGAGGGGAGAGATTGCCTTTTCTGATAGCTACCGTATCTATTCAGATCTGTTTGATTTTGCAGTGGACTTGACGCCAAATCCTGACTACAGCTTGATTCAAGAAACGATTGCTCTAGTGGAAGATTTCCTCGTTTATCGTGGGCAAGCCTTGCAACCTTTTTCCTTGGAAATTCGTGGAAAAATGGAACGAGAAGGGAAAAAGTTTGGTCTAGGCTCTAGCGGTAGTGTCGTTGTCTTGGTGATCAAGGCCCTGCTGGCTCTGTATAATCTTTCAATTGATCAGGATCTCTTATTCAAGCTGGCTAGCGCGGTCTTACTCAAGCGACGAGACAATGGTTCTATGGGAGACCTTGCCTGTATTGTGGCAGAAGATTTGGTTCTCTACCAGTCATTTGATCGCCTAAAGGTGGCTGCTTGGTTGCAAGAAGAAAGCTTGGCGACGGTTTTGGAGCGTGACTGGGGCTTTTCTATCTCACAAGTGCAACCGGGCCTAGAATGTGATTTCCTAGTGGGATGGACCAAGCAAGTGGCCGTATCGAGTCAAATGGTCAAGCAAATCAAGCAAAACATAGGCCAGAATTTTTTAACTTCCTCAAAAGCAACGGTATCTGCTTTGGTAGAAGTCTTGGAGCAGGGGAATGCAGAAAAAATTATCGAGCAGCTGGAAACAGCCAGTCAGCTTTTAGAAGGTTTGAGCCTAGATATATACACACCTTCGCTGAGACAGTTGAAAGAAGCCGGTCAAGATTTGCAGGCTGTTGCCAAGAGTAGTGGCGCTGGTGGTGGTGACTGTGGCATTGCCTTGAGTTTTGATGTGCAATCAACTGAAACCATAAAAAATCGCTGGGCCGATCTGGGGATTGAGCTCTTATACCAAGAAAGGATTGGACATGACAACAAATCGTAAGGACGAGCACATCCGCTATGCCCTTGAGCAGAAAAGTTCCTATAATAGCTTTGATGAGGTGGAGTTGATTCATTCTTCCCTGCCTCTTTATGACCTGGATGAGATTGATTTGTCTACAGAGTTTGCAGGTCGAAAGTGGGACTTTCCTTTTTATATCAATGCCATGACAGGTGGGAGTGATAAGGGGAGAGAAATCAATCAAAAACTGGCTCAGGTGGCAGAAGCATGTGGGATTTTGTTTGTGACGGGCTCTTATAGCGCAGCCCTCAAAGATCCAACAGATGCCTCTTTTTCTGTCAAGACTAGCCATCCAAATCTCCTCCTTGGAACCAATATTGGATTGGACAAGCCTGTTGAGTTAGGCCTTCAGACTGTAGAAGAGATGAATCCTCTTCTCCTCCAAGTGCATGTTAATGTCATGCAAGAATTACTCATGCCCGAAGGAGAACGAAAGTTCAGAAGCTGGCAATCGCATCTAGCAGATTACAGTAAGCGCATCTCTGTTCCTCTTGTTTTAAAAGAAGTCGGTTTTGGTATGGATGCCAAGACCATCGAGAGAGCCTCTGAACTGGGTGTTCGAACGGTTGACCTATCAGGTCGTGGTGGCACCAGCTTTGCCTATATCGAAAACCGTCGCAGTGGTCAGCGTGATTACCTCAATCAATGGGGGCAGTCTACTATGCAAGCCCTTCTTAATGTCCAAGACTGGAAAGATAAGGTTGAACTTTTGGTCAGTGGAGGTGTTCGGAACCCACTTGATATGATTAAGTGCTTGGTCTTTGGAGCCAAGGCTGTGGGATTGTCACGAACCGTTCTGGAATTGGTTGAAACCTACTCGATCGAGGAAGTGATTAGCATCATCCAAGGCTGGAAAGAAGATCTACGTTTGATCATGTGTGCCCTTAATTGTGCCACCATAGCGGATTTGCAAAACGTAGACTATATTCTTTATGGCAAACTCAAAGAAGCAAATGGTCAGATCTAAAGAGGTCGGGAAAAGAATCCCGCCCTTTTTTGTATCTCTTTGTCAAGCGCTTTTTCCATCCTCAGACCGAGGTGACTTTTTTGAATTGTGATAAAATAGAAAAGAGAGGATGCAGCTATGAAAAAATTTCAAATCTTTTTATTTATTGAAGCCTGTCTGTTGACGGGGGCTCTGATTTTGATGGTATCAGAGCATTTTTCGCGTTTTCTGCTGATTCTGTTCCTCTTTTTACTCTTGCTCCGCTATTATACAGGGAAAGAGGGCAACAACGTCTTCCTCCTTGTAGCGACTATTCTTTTCTTTTTCATCGTCATGCTCAATCCCTTTGTGATTTTAGCTATCTTTGTGGCAGTGATCTACAGTCTCTTTCTTCTCTATCCAATGATGAACCAAGAAAAAGAGGAGACGGATTTGGTCTTTGAAGAGGTGGTGACAGTTAAAAATGAACGAAACCCTTGGTTTGGCAATCTCCATCATTTCTCTAGTCACCAGACCTGCCAGTTTGACGATATCAATCTCTTTCGCCTCATGGGTAAGGACACCATTCATTTAGAAAGAGTTATCCTAACCAATCATGACAATGTCATCATCCTCCGTAAAATGGTCGGAACGACTAGGATTATCGTACCTGTAGATGTTGAAATCAGTCTAAGTGTCAACTGTCTCTATGGAGATTTAACTTTCCTCCATCAACCCAAGCGAGCCCTTCGCAATGAACACTATCATCAGGAAACCAGAGACTATCTCAAGAGTAACAAGAGCGTCAAGATTTTCCTAACTACTATGGTTGGCGATGTGGAGGTGGTCAGAGGATGAAAAAGCAATCCTATCTATTAATCGGGCTGACTTCTCTCCTCTTTATCCTCTTTTTGACCAATAGTCTACTTGATATTCTTAATCTTGATTGGTCCTATTTGATACAAGATATTGAGAAAACAGAAAAGTTAATCTTCTTAGTCTTGGTCTTTAGCCTTTCCATGACCTTCTTTTTTGTCCTCTTTTGGCGGGTGATGGAAGAAATTTCTCGCAGAAAAATGCAGGTCAATCTCAAGCGCTTGTTAGCGGGGAAAGAGCTTGTTTCTTTTGCAGATCCAGACTTGGAAGCCAGTTTTAAGTCCTTGTCTGGCAAGCTCAACCTCTTGACAGAGGCTGTTCAAAAGGCTGAAAATCAAAGCCTAGTTAAGGAAGAAGCACTCATCGAGAAAGAACGGAAGCGGATAGCACGTGATTTACACGATACGGTTAGTCAGGAGTTGTTTGCGGCCCATATGATTTTATCAGGTGTCAGTCAGCAGGCTTTGAAGCTTGATAGAGAAAAGATGAAGACCCAGTTGCAAAGTGTCGCAGCCATCCTGGAGACAGCCCAGAAAGATCTACGGGTCTTGCTCTTGCATTTGCGACCAGTTGAGTTGGAAGAGAAGAGTTTGGTTGAGGGGATTCAAATCCTCTTAAAAGAGCTTGAGGACAAGAGTGATCTCGAGGTAAGTCTCAAGCAAAATGTATCTAAATTGCCCAAGAAGATTGAAGAACATATCTTCCGTATTTTGCAGGAGTTGATTAGCAATACCCTCCGCCATGCCCAGGCATCTTGCTTAGATGTTTACCTCTATCAGACAGATGTTGAATTGCAGTTGAAGGTGGTGGACAATGGAATTGGCTTCCAGTTAGGGAGTTTAGATGACTTGAGTTATGGACTGCGAAATATCAAGGAGCGGGTCGAAGATATGGCAGGAACGGTTCAACTCTTGACAGCTCCAAAGCAAGGGCTGGCGGTTGATATCCGTATTCCCCTGCTAGACAAGGAATCATAAAGGAGTAGAGATGAAAATTTTACTGGTAGATGACCATGAAATGGTTCGATTGGGCTTGAAAAGCTACTTTGACCTCCAAGGGGATGTAGAAGTTGTGGGGGAGGCGGCCAATGGGGCTCAAGGGATTTCCTTGGCCTTGGAATTGCACCCAGATGTCATTGTCATGGATATTGTCATGCCTGAGATGAACGGGATTGATGCAACCTTGGCTATCCTCAAAGAATGGCCTGAAGCCAAGATTTTGATTGTGACCTCTTATCTAGACAATGAAAAAATCATGCCTGTCTTAAATGCTGGGGCTAGGGGCTATATGCTCAAGACTTCAAGTGCAGACGAATTACTGAACGCTGTTCGTAAGGTTGCTGCTGGAGAGCTTGCTATTGAACAAGAGGTCAGCAAGAAGGTCGAATACCACCGCAATCATATAGAGCTTCATGAGGAACTGACTGCGCGTGAACGAGATGTCCTACAACTCATCGCCAAGGGCTATGAAAATCAGCGCATCGCAGACGAACTCTTTATCTCTCTCAAGACGGTCAAAACCCATGTGTCTAATATCCTAGCCAAGCTTGAGGTCAGCGATCGCACCCAGGCGGCGGTCTATGCCTTTCAGCACCACTTGGTGGGGCAGGAGGATTTTTAGATGAGTCTTGCAGATTTACTTGTGGAGCTAGAAGCGACAAAAGATCCGCATAAAGCAGGCCCCATGGAAGCCTATATGCGCCATCAGTTTTCCTTTCTAGGTGTTGCAGCTCCTGAAAGAAATGCACTCTATAAAAAGTATTTTCCAGAAGCGAAAAAAACAAAGATTATCGATTGGGATTTTGTAGACACTTGCTGGGAAAAGGAACCTAGAGAATACCAGTATGTGGCAGCCAACTATTTGAAGGCCATGCAGTCTTATTTGACGGAGAACGATTTGCCTAAGATTGAGCGCCTGGTCGTGACCAAGTCCTGGTGGGATACGGTAGATATTCTAGATAGAGTAGTTGGGAGTTTGGTGGCTAACCATCCGGAACTTGAAGAAGTGCTTTTAAAATGGAGCCTATCAGACAATATCTGGCTGAGACGAGTCGCTATTGACCACCAGTTGTTAAGAAAAGAGAAAACGAATGTCCAATTGATGGAAAAGATCCTGCTCAATAATCTGGACCAGACAGAATTTTTTATCAACAAGGCCATCGGTTGGGCTTTGCGAGACTACTCAAAAACCAATCCGGAATGGGTAGCAAGCTTCATCGAAAAAAACAAGGAAAGAATATCTGAACTTAGTATCAGAGAAGCCAGTAAGTACCTCTAGAGTCATTGAAAAGCGCATTCATTACTTGAAAATTAACCGTAGTTTATGCTATAATAGACTGTATTTAAAAAATTTTAAGGAGAAATGACAGAATGTCTGTATCATTTGAAAACAAAGAAACAAACCGTGGTGTCTTGACTTTCACTATCTCTCAAGACCAAATCAAACCAGAATTGGACCGTGTCTTCAACTCAGTAAAGAAAACTCTTAACGTTCCAGGTTTCCGTAAAGGCCACCTTCCACGTCCTATCTTCGACCAAAAATTTGGTGAAGAGTCACTTTACCAAGACGTTATGAACGCTCTTTTGCCAAATGCTTATGAAGCTGCAGTAAAAGAAGCTGGTCTTGAAGTCGTTGCACAACCAAAAATCGATGTGACTTCAATGGAAAAAGGTCAAGACTGGGTTATCACAGCTGAAGTCGTGACAAAACCTGAAGTTAAATTGGGTGACTACAAAAACCTTGAAGTATCAGTAGATGTAGAAAAAGAAGTAACAGACGCTGACGTTGAAGAACGTATCGAACGTGAACGCAACAACTTGGCTGAATTGGTTATCAAGGAAGCTGCTGCTGAAAATGGGGACACTGTTGTCATTGACTTCGTTGGTTCTATCGACGGTGTTGAGTTCGACGGCGGAAAAGGCGAAAACTTCTCACTTGGACTTGGTTCAGGTCAATTCATCCCTGGTTTTGAAGACCAATTGGTTGGACACTCAGCTGGCGAAACTGTTGACGTTGTCGTAACATTCCCAGAAGACTACCAAGCAGAAGACCTTGCAGGTAAAGAAGCTAAATTCGTAACAACTATTCACGAAGTAAAAGCAAAAGAAGTTCCAGCTCTTGACGATGAACTTGCAAAAGATATCGACGAAGAAGTGGAAACTCTTGACGAATTGAAAGAAAAATACCGCAAAGAATTGGCTGCTGCGAAAGAAGAAGCATACAAAGATGCCGTTGAAGGCGCAGCAATCGATAAAGCTGTAGAAAACGCTGAAATCGTAGAACTTCCAGAAGAAATGATCCACGAAGAAGTTCACCGTTCAGTAAATGAATTCCTTGGAAACTTGCAACGCCAAGGGATCAACCCTGACATGTACTTCCAAATCACTGGAACTACTCAAGAAGACCTTCACAAACAATACGAAGCAGAAGCTGAGTCACGTACGAAGACTAACCTTGTTATCGAAGCAGTTGCCAAAGCTGAAGGATTTGACGCTTCAGAAGAAGAAATCCAAAAAGAAATCGAGCAATTGGCTGCAGACTACAACATGGAAGTGGCACAAGTTCAAAACTTGCTTTCAGCTGACATGTTGAAACACGATATCACTATTAAAAAAGCTGTTGAATTGATTACAAGCACTGCAACAGTAAAATAATCTTAAAAGATAAAAAGCCCACCTGACTAGGTGGGCTTTCTGCTACACTATTTTCCAAAAATCTCTTTGAGGTCTGCATCTGTAATCCCAATCATGGCTGGGATGCTAGACCAGTTTTCCTCGGTGAGGATGTAGGATAGAGGAGAATCCTCTTGATTTGTTGTTTCGCTAGGGGCTGGGCTGGTTTGGTCAGCTACTTCAACCAGATCCTTGAAGCGCTCAATCAGATAGGTCTTACGGGCAGTCCCGATATGCTTGACTGCATAGTCAAAGGCCTGTAATTCACCAAGAAGGATGAGTTTGCTCTTGGCCCGTGTAATAGCTGTATAGATGAGATTGCGTTCCAGCATGCGCTTGCTGGAACTGGTGATGGGAAGGATGACAACGGGAAACTCACTTCCCTGCGACTTATGGATACTCATGGCATAGGCTAGACGAATCTTGTACCATTCGTTTCGAGGATAGATGACCTCATTGCCATCGAAATCAATGACAATCTCATCTTGTTTGGACTCGGTGTATTTTCCAGGAATCAAATCTGTGATGTAACCTAGGTCTCCATTAAAGACATTGACTTCGGCGTCGTTGACTAGGTGAATGACCTTGTCCCCTGTTCGATAGTGACACTGAGTTGCTTCAAAGCTCACTTGTCCTTTTTGCAGAGGATTGAGCAGGTCTTGCATGAGTTGGTTGATGGCGTCAATGCCAGCAGTTCCTCGGTACATAGGCGCTAGCACCTGAATATCGCGAGCCGGGATACCACTTCTGAGGGCAGCACCGAGGATTTTCTCAATGGTAGCTGGGATATGGCCACTAGCGATTTCAAAGTAGGAACGGTCTGCCTTTTTCTGGGTAAAGTCAGCTGGCAAGATGCCTTGTCGAATCTGACTTGCCAAGGTGACGATAGTTGATTCCTCGCTCTGACGATAAATCCGTTCCAAGCGAGTTTGAGGAATCAGGGGTATCTGGAGCAGGTCAGCCAAGACTTGTCCAGGGCTGACAGAAGGTAGCTGGTCGCTATCCCCCACGATGAGGATTTTACTGTTTGAAGAGATGTTGGAGAAGAGTTGGTTGGCTAGCCAAGTATCCACCATAGAAAACTCATCTACAATGATAAAATCGGCATCCAGATAATCTTCCAGATGGCTGGTATCATCGTCTCCCGTCATCCCCAAATGGCGATGTATGGTCGCGCTTGGCAATCCTGTCAATTCATTCATGCGCCGAGCCGCTCGACCAGTTGGGGCAGCGAGAAGAATAGGTAAGTTACTTTTCTTCTTGAAATCGAGTCCTTCTAAGAGGGCATAAACAGCGATAATCCCATTGATAACAGTCGTCTTACCAGTACCAGGTCCACCTGTCAGGATAAAGACCTTGTTCTGGATAGCGTCACAGATAGCCTGCTTTTGAATGTCATCGTACTGAATCCCCAGTTTTTGCTCGACAGTAGAGATATGCTTGTGAATGGTTTCCAAATCCTGACTTTTCTGCTTTCCTTTTTCAAGGATACGAACCAAGTGACTGCGAATGCCTTCTTCGGCGAAAAAGAGGCTGTTATCAAAGATTTTGGTATCAATCTGCTGGACCTTGTCTTCTTCGATCAAATGAGATAATTCCTGAGCGACTTGGCTGGGATCCAGTTCCACGGGACGGGAAGATTCGAGGAGAGTCAGGGTCTGTTCCAGCAAATCTCGGGCTTCCATATAGGTATCGCCTGTATCCATACATCCCTGAAAAAGACTGTGAACAAGGCCAGCACGGAAGCGTTCAGGAGCCTGACTTTCGATGCCTAGTTCGGCAGCTAATTGGTCAGCAATGGTAAAACCCAAGCCCTTGATATCCTCAACCAGTTGGTAGGGATAGTTTTCGACAATATCCAGCGTTTCTTCCTTGTAAAAGTCTTGAATCTGAAAGGCCAGTTTATTGGGAATGCCGTAGTTAGCTAGTTTTGCCAAGACCATTTCTGTCCCATAGTTGAGACGGAGGGTGGAGACAAAAGCCTCACGGTTTTTGGCAGAGAGTCCAGAAATGCTTTCCAGCTTTTCAGGATGCTCCAGAATTTCGTCTATGGTATTGTCACCATAGCTATCAACGATTTTCTGGGCAGTTTTGAGTCCAATTCCTTTGAAATGGCTACTGGAAAAGTACTTGACGAGGCCCTTGCTAGTTGGTTTTGCCCGCTCATAACGGCTGATCTGCAGCTGTTCCCCATACTTGGAGTGCTGAACGATTTGTCCCCAAAAAGTGTAGTCTTCCCCTTCAATCACGTCCGCCATGGTTCCTGTAACGATGATTTCAAAATCGTCAAAGTCCTCCGCATTGGTATCTTCGATATCTAGGAGGAGGATGCGATAAAAATTACTAACATTTTCAAAAATAATCCGTTCAATGGTGCCTGAAAAATAAACTTCCATAGGTTTCCTTTACATGAGTTCGTGAGAGTTGTACCCTTAGTTTCTTTCAACAAGCTAGGAGACTAAAAGGTCTGCTTCTCGCAATAGAAAAAGAGGCTGAGACTTAGCATTCTCGGCCTCTTCCTTATCTTAAAAAGTTCCGATACGGTTAAGTGGCCAGAAACGGAATTTTGCTTCACCTTTTATATCGCTGGCCTTGAAGGTACCGACATGGCGGCTGTCGCTAGAGACTAGACGATCGTCACCAAGGAGAAGGTATTCGCCTTGAGGGACAGTAAAGCTGAATCTGGTATTGGAATTGACATCGACCGTAAAGGCTTGTGCTTTTTGAGCAAGTTCTCTAAAGTAAACTCCCTTATTGCCTTCAAATCCTTTTCCAGTATAGGTGTTCTGCAACTTTTCTGTTTTGAACAAGTTGAGGTACTCAGCTAGGTAAGGTTCATTCGTTTCTTCACCGTTGATAAAGAGTTTGTCATTTTCGTAGCGGATGGTATCTCCAGGCATGCCGATAACCCTTTTAACAATGTCTTTATTTCCGTCTTCCTCATGCGCAACCACAATGTCGAAGCGGTCAATTGGGAGGTGTTTAACAACGAAGAGAACTTCTCCGTCAGCTAAGGTAGGGTCCATAGAGTGTCCTTCCACACGGACATTGCTCCAAAGAAAGATACGGCTAAGACCGACCAGTGCGATAATCAGGAAGAAAACTCCCCATTCTTTTATAAATGATTTTAAATAGTTCATGGTTTACCTCTATAGAAGTTTTTTGGCTTTTTCAGTATTTTTAAAATGCAGTTTGGCACAGAAACGAAGTCCTTTCATGCCATAGGCTTGAAGGATTTTGCTTGCAACCTTATCAGATGCAGTTCCAGCGCCACTTGGCAGTTGGTAGCCCAGTTCTCGTCCAAGATTTTCCAAGTTTTCGAGGAAGAGGTCACGAGCGATGATGGAGCTAACTGCAACAGCCAGGTATTTTCCCTCGGCTTTTTCTTCTAAGCTAATTTTGTTTGGAAAACGGTTGGCTTCTTGCGCCAAGTACTTGTTATAGTTTTTAGGACTTGTAAAAGCGTCAATCACGATTTTTTCTGGCTGGACTCCTTTTTGAAGGAGAAGAAAGATAGCCTGATTGTGAAGGGCAACCTTTACAGAAACAGCATTGTAACGCTCACCGATAACTTCATTGTACTTGCTAGGTGAAAGGAGGAGCGCTTGGTGCTGGATTTTTTCCTTGAGGATTGGGGCAATCTGACGAATCTTTTGGTCTGTCAGAGTCTTAGAATCCCCCACACCCAGTTTTCGCAAGAAGTCATGCTGGTCAGGTGTTACGAAGGAAGCCACGACAGCCAACCCACCAAAGTAGGAACCATTTCCCACCTCATCGGTCCCAATCATAGGAAAATCTTGACCACTGGTTTCCTCTACAACCTGATAGCCAAAGAAACCGGCGTACTGCTCAGCAGCTTCGCCCTGCAGGAGGACTTTTCCAGAAGTATAGATGGAAACCGTTGCCTGAGGAAAGCGCAAAAAATAGCGGATATAGGGATTTTTACTAGGACTGAGAGCCTTCTGATACTGACTTAAAAAGCTCTGAATTTCCTGTTCACTTGGTGTGAGTGTGATACTTGCCATAGTCTCTATTGTACCACAAAAGCAGGAGAATTGGTAAAAACTGACAAAGTTAGCGAAATTTGGTATAATATCGTGAGGTGAATTTTATGGCAAATCTAAATCGATATAAGTTTACATTCGGAAAAAAGACATTAACCTTGACAACCGAGCATGACAACCTCTTTATGGAGGAAATTGCCAAGGTTGCGACTGAAAAATACCAAGCAATTAAAGAACAAATGCCTGGGGCGGATGATGAAACCATTGCGCTTCTTTTGGCGGTCAACTGTCTGTCTACACAGCTCAACCGTGAGATTGAATTTGATGACAAGGAGCAAGAGTTGTTAGAACTCCGCCACAAGTTGATTGCTGTCAAACAAGAACAGAGCAAGATTGAGGACTCCCTATGATTTCAATCCTACTCTTATTGGTTCTGGCTTGGGGCTTTTACATCGGCTACCGTAGAGGTTTGGTTCTGCAAGTTTATTATTTCCTCGTTGCAGTGATTTCAGCCTTTGTTGCGGGACAGTTTTATAAATCATTGGGAAATTACTTCCACTTACTTGTCCCTTATGCCAATCCTCAGGAAGGACAGGGAACCTTTTTCTTCCCTTCAGACCAGCTGTTTCAGCTAGACAAGGTCTTTTATGCGGGTCTAGCCTATCTTTTAGTTTTCGGAATTTGTTATAGTATCGGACGTTTTGTCGGTTTGTTCCTGCACTTGATTCCAACTAAAAAGCTTGATGCCAAATGGTTGCGTATCGGATCAGGCCTTTTGTCTCTATTGGTAACCTTATTTGTATTGCAAATGGCTCTGACCATTCTTGCAACAGTGCCTCTGGCAGTCATTCAAAATTCACTCGAAAAAAGTATAGTAGCCAAACACCTCATCCAAAGTGTCCCTTTTACGACAAACCTTATCAAACAACTCTGGGTGACAAATTTAATCGGATAAAAAGGGCGGGATTTTTCCTAGCCCTTTGTTTACAGATTGGACGACTAGGTCAAAACCTCTAGTTGCTATAATCTTGTAAACAAGCATACAAGGAAAGAATATGAATACAAAAATACTAGAAACCTTAGAATTTAATAAAATCAAAACCTTGTTTGAACCGCATCTCTTGACAGAACAAGGACTAGAGGAGCTAAAAGGCTTGGCTCCAACTGCCAAGGTGGATAAGATCAAGCAAGCCTTTACAGAGATGGAGGAAATGCAAGCCCTATTTGTGGAGCAACCCCACTTTACCATCCTAGCGACACGTGAGATTTCAGCTGTCTGCAAGCGTCTGGAGATGGGGGCGGACCTCAATATTGAGGAGTTCCTGCTCCTCAAACGAGTCTTGCTTGCTAGCAGAGAGTTGCAAGGTTTTTATACCAATCTCGAAAACGTACGCTTGGAGCAGTTGGCGAGATGGTTTGAAAAACTGCATGATTTTCCACACTTGCAAGGGGGTCTTCAAGCCCTAAATGATGCAGGATTTATCGAAAATTTCGCCAGTGAAGAGCTAGCACGCATCCGTCGAAAAATCCATGATAGCGAGAGTCAAGTTCGAGATGTCTTGCAAGACTTGCTCAAGCAAAAAGCGCAGATGTTGACGGAAGGCATTATCGCTAGCAGAAATGGTCGTCAAGTCTTACCAGTCAAGAACACCTATCGCAATAAGATTGCAGGTGTTGTCCATGACATCTCTGCTAGTGGGAATACGGTTTATATCGAGCCACGTGAGGTGGTCAAGCTGAGCGAAGAAATCGCTAGTCTGCGAGCAGACGAACGCTATGAGATGATTCGTATCCTGCAGGAGCTCTCAGAACGGATCCGCCCTCATGCTGCTGAGATTGCTAATGACGCTTGGATTATCGGCCATTTAGACTTGATTCGTGCCAAGGTGCGTTTCATCCAAGAAAGACAAGCAGTTGTTCCTCAACTTTCAGAGAACCAAGAGATTCAACTCCTTCATGTTCGCCATCCTTTGGTCAAAAATGCTGTCGCGAACGATGTACACTT
Organism: Streptococcus sp. 1643; assembly: GCF_006228325.1. Classification (NCBI taxonomy): domain Bacteria; kingdom Bacillati; phylum Bacillota; class Bacilli; order Lactobacillales; family Streptococcaceae; genus Streptococcus; species Streptococcus sp. 1643. Next base: position 1,534,320 of record NZ_CP040231.1, on the reverse strand, counting down.
TGGTAAGGAATTAACAGCCATTGTCATTACAGGTCCCAATACTGGTGGGAAGACCATCATGCTCAAAACCCTGGGCTTGACTCAACTCATGGCCCAATCTGGTTTGCCCATTTTAGCTGATAAAGGAAGTCGTGTCGGTATTTTCGAGGAAATCTTCGCAGATATTGGAGATGAGCAGTCTATTGAGCAGAGCTTGTCTACCTTCTCCAGCCACATGACCAATATCGTAGATATTCTTGGCAAGGTCAACCAGCACTCGCTCTTGTTACTAGATGAGCTTGGGGCAGGTACCGATCCGCAGGAAGGAGCAGCCCTTGCTATGGCTATTCTGGAGGATCTTCGTCTGCGTCAGGTCAAGACCATGGCGACGACCCACTATCCAGAGCTCAAGGCCTACGGTATCGAAACAGCCTTTGTGCAAAATGCCAGTATGGAGTTTGATACAGCCAGCCTGCGTCCGACCTATCGCTTTATGCAGGGAGTTCCTGGTCGTAGCAATGCCTTTGAAATTGCCAAACGTCTGGGCTTGTCAGATGTCATCGTAGGAGATGCCAGCCAGCAGGTCAATCAAGATAATGATGTCAACCGTATCATTGAGCAATTAGAAGAGCAAACGCTTGAAAGTCGCAAACGCTTGGACAATATCCGTGAGGTGGAGCAAGAAAACCTCAAGATGAACCGAGCACTCAAAAAACTTTACAACGAACTCAATCGCGAGAAGGAAACTGAGCTCAACAAGGCGCGTGAACAAGCTGCTGAAATTGTGGAACTCGCTCTAAATGAGAGTGACCAGATTCTCAAGAATCTTCACAGTAAGTCTCAACTCAAACCCCACGAAATCATTGAGGCCAAGGCTGAGCTGAAAAAACTGGCTCCTGAAAAAGTCGACTTGTCTAAAAACAAGGTCCTTCAAAAGGCCAAGAAAAAACGAGCTCCGAAGGTGGGGGATGATATTGTGGTCCTCAGTTATGGACAACGTGGAACCTTGACCAATCAACTTAAGGACGGCCGTTGGGAAGCCCAAGTTGGTTTGATCAAGATGACCTTGGAAGAGAAAGAATTTGACCTTGTTCAGGCCCAGCAAGAAGCCCCAGTCAAGAAAAAACAAGTCAATGTCGTGAAACGTGCATCTGGTCGTGGCCCACAAGCCAGACTGGATCTTCGTGGCAAACGGTACGAAGAGGCCATGAATGAGCTGGACGCCTTTATCGACCAAGCCCTGCTCAATAACATGGCGCAAGTCGACATCATCCACGGTATCGGTACGGGAGTCATCCGTGAGGGCGTCACCAAATACCTGCAAAGAAACAAGCATGTCAAGAGTTTCGGCTATGCTCCACAAAATGCTGGAGGCAGTGGCGCCACCATTGTAACCTTTAAAGGATAGAGAGAAGAAGGATTCACTCTTTCTGAAAAAAGAAGTGAAAAGTCAAAAAATTTCATAGAATATATTGACAAGGGCTAACTTTTCTTGTAGAATAATAAAAAATAAAATACCAACACCGAATGAAGTTTAATAGAAGTGGAGAAAGGTTTGTTTTCCATGACTGTAAATGGACGGAACTCTGGAGAGACCGTAAAGGCACCGAAGGGGCAAGGCAGGTAACTGCTCAAACTCTCAGGTAAAAGGACAGAGCTAGGATAGACCGCTTTTTGGCATTTATCTAAGCATTCCAGAGTACATGTATCTTGCATGTACTCTTTCTTTTGGGGTTGAAAGATAGGAGAAGGACATGTTAGAATTGCTTAAAGCGCTTGATGCTTTTGCTTGGGGGCCTCCCCTCTTGATCTTATTGGTCGGAACGGGTATCTATTTGACCATCCGACTGGGCCTTTTGCAGGTTACTCGTCTCCCTAAGGCCTTTCAGTTGATCTTTACCAAGGACAAGGGGCACGGCGATGTGTCGAGCTTTGCTGCTCTCTGTACGGCTCTAGCAGCCACAGTTGGTACGGGAAATATCATCGGGGTAGCGACAGCCATTAAGGTTGGAGGATCAGGGGCCCTCTTTTGGATGTGGATGGCGGCCTTCTTTGGGATGGCGACCAAATATGCCGAAGGATTGCTGGCCATCAAATACCGTACTAAGGATGCAAATGGAGCTGTAGCTGGAGGACCCATGCATTACATCCTTTTGGGGATGGGAGAAAAGTGGCGTCCACTTGCTATCTTCTTTGCCCTAGCGGGTGTATTGGTAGCCCTTCTAGGGATTGGTACCTTTACCCAAGTCAATTCAATTACAGAATCTATCCAAAATACAGCTCAAATTAATCCAGCTATCACAGCTCTCGTTTTATCTGTTTTTGTAGGGATTGCCGTCTTTGGTGGCCTCAAATCCATATCAAAAGTTTCGACAGCAGTGGTTCCTTTTATGGCTATTGTCTATATTTTAGGAACTCTTACAGTTATTCTCTTTAATATCGAGAAAATCCCAGCCACACTTGTACTGATCTTTACTTCAGCCTTTAGTCCAGCGGCTGCGGTAGGTGGTTTTGCAGGTGCCAGTATTCGGATGGCTATCCAGAATGGTGTGGCGCGAGGAGTCTTTTCTAATGAATCTGGTCTTGGTTCTGCTCCGATTGCGGCGGCTGCAGCTAAGACTAATGAGCCTGTCGAGCAAGGCTTGATTTCCATGACAGGAACCTTTATTGATACTTTGATTATCTGTACTCTGACAGGTCTGACAATCTTGGTAACTGGTGTTTGGAGTGGTGATTTGAATGGAGTTGCCTTGACCCAGTCAGCCTTTTCAACAGTTTTTTCACACTTTGGACCTGCTCTTTTGACCATCTTCCTTGTGCTCTTTGCCTTTACGACGATCCTCGGATGGAACTATTACGGAGAGCGCTGTTTTGAGTTTCTCTTTGGTGTTCGTTTTATCTGGCTCTATCGTGTAGTCTTTGTAGTCATGGTCTTGTTGGGAGGATTTATCGAGTTGGATATGGTTTGGATTATCGCAGATATCGTCAACGCCTTGATGGCTCTGCCAAACTTGATTGCCCTCTTGGTCTTGTCGCCAGTCGTCATTGCTGAGACTAAAAAGTATTTTAAACACTAACCCAATCACACTTTTAGTGTGATTTTTTCATTTCATAGACATTTCCTATCAAGGCGATTGAAAATATATATTATCCAAGGGGGAAATTCTATGATAGACTAAATGACAATAAAATGAAAAGAGGTTTCTTATGACAACATTTACCATCCACACAGTAGAATCAGCACCAGCAGAAGTGAAAGAAGTTCTTGAAACAGTACAAAAAGATAACAATGGCTATATTCCCAACCTAATCGGTCTCTTGGCTAACGCTCCTACCGCGCTTGAAGCCTACCGAACTGTCGGAGCCATCAACCGTCGCAATAGCTTAACACCAGTAGAGCGTGAAGTAGTGCAAATCACGGCAGCCGTAACCAATGGTTGCGCTTTCTGCGTGGCTGGACATACTGCCTTTTCAATCAAACAAATCCAGATGAATGATGATCTTCTCCAAGCCCTTCGCAACCGCACTCCGATTGAAACAGATCCAAAACTAGATACTCTAGCTAAGTTTACCTTGGCGGTCATCAATACCAAAGGGCGTGTAGGAGATGAAGCCCTTAGCGAATTTTTAGAAGCAGGCTACACGCAACAAAATGCCTTGGACGTGGTTCTCGGTGTTAGTCTTGCTAGCCTTTGCAACTATGCGAACAACCTAGCCAATACGCCTATTAATCCAGAATTGCAACCTTATGCCTAGTTCGAATCAGAAAGAAAAAATGAAGGCTGAGCAATCCAGTCTTCATTTTTCTATGCTATTTTAAGCGCTTTTATGCTATACTAATAATAACATGATTATTGGAGGCTAGGATGAAAAAGCTCCCCTTAGTATTCTCTGGCTGTTTATTAGGTTTAGCAGGTGCAGGAAATCTGATTGCAGATACTTTGCCTGTTCTGTCGCATTTATTGAGTCTGACTGGTCTAGTGTTGTGGATTTTCTTTCTTGTTGTTCATCTTTTTAATTGGGAAGAAACCAAGAAAGAATTGACCAGGCCCCCTCTTTTATCTGGGATGGCCACTTTTCCTATGGCTGGGATGATTTTATCGACCTATGTCTTTCGCGTATTCCCTGCTCTTCCTATAGTAGCACAAGGGATCTGGTGGTTTTCATTTCTCTTGGATTTGGCGTTGATTGCTACTTTTACCATCAAATTTGCCTGTCCAGGTCGGAGGGTTAATGCGACTCCTAGCTGGACGGTACTCTATGTAGGGATAGCAGTAGCAGCCTTGACCTATCCTCTGGTAGGCATTATTGAGATTGCCTATGCGACCTTGAGTTTTGGTTTTGTCTTGACCTTCTATCTCTATCCGCTTATTTATAGCGATTTAAAGAAACATCCACTCCCAATGGCCTTGCTTGGACAGGAAGGAATCTACTGTGCTCCCTTTTCTCTACTCTTAGCTTCCATAGTTCGAGTTGGAGGAGCAGGTCTACCGACTTGGCTCTTGATTGTCATGATTTTGGCATCTCAATCCTTCTTTTTCTTTGTTTTAACTCGCTTGCCTAATATTTTAAAACAAGGATTTCAACCAGCCTTCTCAGCCCTAACCTTCCCAACCATTATCACAGCTACTTCGCTCAAGATGGCTCAGGGAATTTTGAAACTTCCATTTCTGGATTATCTGGTATTGGCTGAAACCGTTATTTGTCTCACTATTTTATTCTTTGTCTTGGGTGCTTATCTGATTTGGTTACGAAAAAAGGTCTAGCTAGAAATAGCTAGGCCTTATTTTTATGGTTTGATAACTTCAGCTCCACCCATATATGGACGAAGAGCTTCTGGAATGGTTACAGAACCATCTGCATTTTGATAGTTCTCAAGAATAGCAGCAACCGTACGTCCAACTGCAAGTCCAGAACCGTTCAAGGTGTGAAGGAGTTTCACCTTGCCATCGGCTTCATCACGGTAACGGATTTGGGCACGACGAGCTTGGAAATCTTCTGTATTTGAACAACTTGAGATTTCACGATAGGTATTTTGGGCGGGAATCCAAACTTCCAAGTCATAAGTCTTGGCAGCTGAGAAGCCCATATCTCCAGTAGAGAGCGCAACGACACGGTATGGAAGGTTGAGTTTTTGAAGAATATTTTCAGCGTTTGCTGTCATTTTTTCCAATTCTTCGTATGATTCTTCTGGTTTGGCAAATTTGACCATTTCAACCTTGTGGAATTGGTGCAGACGAATCAAACCACGTGTATCACGACCAGCAGAACCAGCCTCAGAACGGAATGATGGACTCATAGCGGTAAAGTAGATTGGTAGGTCTTTACCGTCAAGGATTTCATCACGGTAGTAGTTTGTCAGAGGCACTTCAGCCGTAGGAATAAGGACATAATTAGTGTCTTTCAATTCAAAAGTATCTTCCTTGAATTTTGGATATTGACCAGTACCAAACATAGAATCATGGTTAACCATGTATGGTGTGATGACTTCAGTATAGCCCTCTTTTCCATGCTCGTCCAACATAAAGTTGTAGATAGCACGTTCCAAACGAGCCCCAAGTCCTTTATAGAAGAGGAAGCGAGCACCAGTAACTTTTGCTCCACGTTCCCAGTCAAGGATACCCAAGTCTTCACCAAGATCCCAGTGAGCTTTTGGTTCAAAGTCAAACTCGCGCGGAGTTCCCCAACGGCGAACTTCCACATTATCGTCCTCATCAGCTCCAACAGGAACGCTGTCAGCTGGGATGTTTGGAAGAGTCGTGGTAAATTCTGTCAACTTAGCATCGATTTCCCCCAATTCAGCATCCAAGGCTTTGACTTCAGCAGATAGGGTTTGCATAGCAGCAATCTTGTCATCGGCATTTTCCTTGTTGCGCTTGGCTTGGGCAATCTCAGCAGAAACTGTGTTACGTTCTGCTTTTAGAGTTTCAACCTTGACCAAGATGTCACGACGTTTAGCATCTATTTCTTTCATCTCATTTAAGATAGCAGCATCTACACCACGTGTAGCTAATTTTTCAGCGACAGCATCAAAGTCTGTACGAATACGTTTAATATCTAACATAAGAACTCCTTTATGAAAAAAGCACACCTGACAAAGCGTTGGAGTGGCAGGGCCACGGTTCCATCCAACTTCACAGGTGTGCACTTGATTGTATATGTAATTGTGAACAACGGTAGAATTTCACCTATCCCTCCTATCTGCTCGCAGCACCCGCAGACTTTCTGAAAGAAGAGGATAACCTACTTATCCGTTGCTATGATTATACTAAAGTTTCTACTTTTTTGCAAATAGATTTTTGAATTTTTGACCAATGGTCTGGAGTAGAGTCGGAAGTTTCACGACCTTGTCGTTTCCTAATTTTTCCCGAGCGATTTTGAGGATAGCACCAGAGTCTTTGGAAGCAAAGAGGAATTTTCCTTGATCAGTAAAGACTTCAAAGTGGCGGCTGATCTTGCGACCACTTACGTTGGCTCCGATTTGCTGAATGCTGGACCAGGGGATTTGGATATATTGTTCGACATTGACATCAGGATAAAACTCTAAGGCTTGATCCCCGACTAGAAATTTTCCAACTTTTCCAGAGATAGAGAGGTAAGATGTCCCAGTGGTTTGGAGGTCAATGACTTGATTGAGTGATTGGGCCATGATTAGTCTTCCTTACTTTCACCGAAAAAGGCATGATAGAGAGCCTTGATGGCTGCTTTTTCTTGCTCTTTATTGACAACAAACATTATGGAAACTTCACTTGAACCTTGGGACATCATCTGGATGTTGATTTTATTCTCAGACAAAGCACGTGTTGCAGTAGCAGTTACCCCGATATGGCTCTTCATCTTTTCTCCGACAATCATAATGATTGAGAGGTCATGTTCGATTTCAGCATGGTCCACTTCAGCTTTTTGAACGAGTTGACGTAGAATTTCTTCTTCTTTGATAGGAGTTAATTCACGGGAGCGGAGGATGATTGAAAGATCGTCGATACCTGTAGGCATGTGTTCCCAACCGATGTTGAGGTCCTCAAGGATTTGCAGAACCTTGCGACCAAACCCGATTTCGCGGTTCATGAGGTATTTAGACATGTTGATGCTGACGAATCCTGAGTCACCCGCAATTCCTACTACTGGGAATTTATCACTACTGTGTTCTAAAACAATGCGTGTTCCTGGGTGGTCTGGGTTGTTGGTATTCTTGATGACAAGAGGAATTTTTCCGCGGTAGGCAGGTAGAAGGGCTTCGTCATGAAGGACTGAAAATCCAGCGTAAGCCAACTCACGCATTTCACGGTAGGTTAATTCAGGAATAGAGTGTGGTTGGTGGATAATACCAGGATGGGCAGCAAAGATACCATCTACGTCTGTAAAGTTCTCATAGAGATCAGCCTTAACACCTGCTGCAATGATAGAACCTGTGATATCTGAACCACCACGTGAAAAAGTACAGATTTGATTTTCCTTAGTCACACCAAAGAAACCAGGGATGACAAGGACTTCGTTGCTATCAGCCAAGCCTTCAATCTTGTCATAACTAGATGGAATGATACGTGCGTTTCCAGGTTCACTTGTGACAACAATTCCAGCTTCTCTTGGGTGAACATAGCGTGCATCGATACCGTTTTGGTTAAAGTAGGCTGCAATCAATTTGGCATTGTTATTTTCTCCAGCCGCTAGGAAGGTATCATAGAGAAATTCATTGTCCTCTATAGGAAGAGTTGCCAAGGCCCGAATACTTTTAGAGATTTTTTCTAAAACAGCAGGTTTTAACCCTAGTTCACTAACCATAGCGGCATAACGGTCAATGATCCAGCTTTGGCTAGCACTGATGTCATTTCCAGCCACATAGTCGCGATAGTATTTAATCAAGGCATCAGTTACCTTAGTATCTTCAGCATTGCGTTTGCCGGGTGCAGAAACAACTACAAAACGGCGTTCTTTATCACTTTTAACAATATTTAAGACTTTTTCTAACTGACCAGCAGAGGCAAGCGAGCTTCCGCCAAATTTTACAACCTTCATAAGGACTCCTCAAGTAAGTATTTTATACGATTATAGCAGAAAGAGGGGCATTTTTCAATGAAGAAAATAACTTCCTATTATAATAGAAGAAAACACTAACTTATTCTGAAAAGCGATAACAGTTTAAAAGTAAGAGTGTCAAATTTTACTCACACTCATAAATGATGGGAAAATAATCAGCTGAGACACTTTCCTTTAGTTTTTCCTTGCCTCTTTATCCAAAAAAAGGTATACTTTGATGATAAAACAATTTCATTGCCTTATAAAAGAAAAGGAGAAGCTATGAATCATATCTTATATCAGATCGTAGATGATCTGGCTATCATTACTTTGAATCGTCCCGAAGTGGCAAATGGTTTTCATATCCCAATGTGTGAGGAAATTTTAGAAGCTTTGACTCTAGCGGAGCAGGATCAAGCTGTGCAGTTCATCTTGATTAATGCGAATGGAAAGGTCTTTTCAGTTGGAGGAGACTTGGTTGAGATGAAACGCGCAGTAGACGAAGATGATATCCCTTCTTTGAATAAGATTGCAGAATTAGTCAATACAATTTCTTTTAAAATCAAGCAAATTCCTAAACCTGTTTTGATGGAGGTAGATGGAGCGGTTGCTGGTGCTGCAGCAAATATGGCAGTAGCAGTCGATTTCTGTCTAGCGACTGACAAGGCAAAATTTATCCAAGCCTTTGTCGGAGTTGGATTGGCGCCAGACGCTGGTGGGATTCATCTCTTGAGTCGTAGCATCGGGGTAACACGGGCTGCACAACTTGCTATGACAGGTGAAGCCTTAACTGCTGAAAAAGCGCTAGAATGGGGCGTGGTATACCGTGTTTGTGAAGTTGACAAATTAGAAAAAACAAGAGAACAAGTTCTGAAAAAATTAAGAAGAGGTTCAGCAAACTCATACGCAGCGATTAAAAAGCTAGTTTGGGAAAGTCAATTTAAGGATTGGCAGAATTATGCTGAATTAGAATTGGAATTACAAGAATCGTTATCTTTAACTGAAGACTTTAAAGAAGGGGTTCGAGCACATTCTGAAAGAAGAAGACCAAAATTTACAGGAATGTAAAAAAATACTTGCACAATTTTTTGAAGTTTGATATACTTCTTTTATCAAATGCTTTGATTGTGAAAGTTTTTTAGAGGGAGGGAAACGATTTGGACTACCAACAAGTAAATGATTATCTAACATCTATTTTTAATAACGTCCTTGTGATCGAGGAGGTTAGCTTACGAGGTAGTCGATTCAAAGACATCTCCATCAAAGAAATGCACACGATTGATGTGATTGGGAAGTTCCCGGAGGCAACGCCAAGTAAGGTTTCAAAAGAACTGATGGTAACTCTTGGGACAGTGACGACGAGTTTGAATAACCTGGAAAGAAAAGGTTATATTGAGCGTATTCGTTCTGATCAGGATAGACGTGTAGTGTATCTGCATTTGACAAAGAAAGGTCGGTTAGTCCATCGTCTTCATAGACGTTTTCACAAGGCAATGGTCGAAAAAATCATCGATGGCATGAGTCCTGAGGAAATAGAAGTTATGGGTAGAGGATTAATCAATCTTTATCAATTTTTGGAGGATTTGAAATAATGGCTTTTGCAAAAATAAGCCAGGTTGCTCATTATGTTCCAGAGCAAGTGGTCACTAATCATGACTTAGCCCAAATCATGGACACAAGCGATGAGTGGATTTCAAGTCGGACAGGAATTAAACAGAGACATATCTCAAAAACAGAGTCTACAAGTGATTTGGCGACAGAAGTAGCTAAGAGCTTGTTGGCTAAAGGGAACTTAACAGCGGATCAGATTGATTTTATCATTGTAGCGACGATTACTCCAGACTCGATGATGCCTTCCACGGCAGCTCGAGTTCAGGCAAATATCGGAGCGCATAGAGCTTTCGCCTTTGATCTGACAGCAGCTTGTAGTGGCTTTGTATTCGCTCTCTCAACTGCAGAAAAGTTTTTAAGTTCTGGACAGTTCAAAAAAGGGATTGTTATCGGGGCTGAAACCTTATCCAAGGCAGTTGATTGGTCAGATCGTTCGACAGCTGTTCTCTTTGGGGATGGTGCTGGAGGGGTTCTCTTGGAAGCGAGCGAAACACGTCACTTCCTTGTGGAAAGTCTCTATACAGATGGCTCTCGGAGCGAGTGTTTGACCTATGGTCAAACGGCTTTGGCTTCTCCTTTCTCAGATCAAGAAGCAGTTCCTGCTTTTTTGAAAATGGATGGACGAGCAGTTTTTGATTTTGCAAATCGTGATGTTGCTAGATCGATCAAAGAAACCATTGAAAATGGTCCAATCGCAGCATCGGAATTGGATTATCTCCTGCTTCATCAGGCAAATATCCGCATTTTGGATAAGATGGCAAAGAAAATCGGCGTAGACCGAGACAAACTTCCTGCCAATATGATGGAGTATGGAAATACCAGTGCAGCAAGTATCCCGATTTTGCTCTCAGAGTGTGTGGAGAATGGTATGATTCGTTTAGATGGTAGCCAGACGATTCTCCTATCAGGCTTCGGTGGAGGTTTGACATGGGGCACACTCATTCTTACAATCTAGGTAATCATGTGGTTAACACATAGTTATAAATTTTTTATATTTTAAAGGAGTCCTATCATGGCAGTATTTGAAAAAGTACAAGAAATTATCGTTGAAGAACTTGGGAAAGACGCATCAGAAGTAACACTTGAATCAACTTTTGATGATTTGGATGCAGATTCATTGGACTTGTTCCAAGTAATCTCTGAAATCGAAGATGCTTTCGATATCCAAATCGAAGCAGAAGATAATTTGAAAACAGTTGGTGACTTGGTTGCCTACGTTGAAGAGCAAACAAAATAATTAACATATTACTAGAAGGAGTTGGGGAAACCCACTCCCTCTTGTTTAGGTAATAGTTTGAAACTCAAATGATAAACTCATCGAACTATTACGTAAGCAAAGAATGATGGAGGCACTATGAAAACACGTATTACAGAATTATTGAACATTGATTATCCTATTTTTCAAGGAGGAATGGCCTGGGTTGCAGATGGTGACTTGGCTGGTGCAGTATCAAAAGCTGGTGGTCTAGGGATCATTGGTGGTGGGAATGCACCTAAAGAGGTCGTAAAGGCTAATATCGATAAAATCAAATCACTTACGGACAAACCTTTTGGTGTTAACATCATGCTCTTGTCACCTTTTGTAGAAGACATCGTTGATCTCGTGATTGAAGAGGGGGTCAAGGTGGTTACAACTGGTGCAGGAAATCCAAGTAAATACATGACTCGTTTCCATGATGCAGGAATTACAGTTATTCCTGTTGTTCCAAGTGTTGCTTTGGCAAAACGCATGGAAAAAATTGGTGCAGATGCAGTTATTGCAGAGGGAATGGAAGCCGGTGGACATATTGGTAAATTAACAACCATGACCTTGGTTCGCCAAGTTGCTGCAGCCGTTTCAATTCCGGTTATCGCAGCTGGAGGAATTGCCGACGGTGAAGGTGTCGCTGCAGGATTTATGCTTGGTGCAGAGGCTGTTCAAGTTGGTACGCGTTTTGTAGTAGCCAAGGAATCTAACGCCCATCCAAAATACAAGGAAAAAATCTTAAAAGCGCGTGATATCGATACGACTATTTCAGCTCAACATTTTGGACATGCTGTTCGCGCCATTAAAAATCAGTTGACACGTGACTTTGAACAGGCTGAAAAGGATGCCTTTAAACAAGAAGATCCAGATTTAGAAATCTTTGAGCAAATGGGAGCTGGTGCTCTTGCTAAAGCCGTTGTTCATGGAGATGTAGAAGGTGGATCCGTCATGGCAGGTCAGATCGCTGGTTTGGTTTCTAAAGAGGAAACTGTCGAAGAAATCCTAAAAGATCTATACTATGGTGCAGCCAAAAAAATTCAAGAAGAAGCCTCTCGTTGGGCAGGAGTTGTAAGAAATGACTAAAACAGCCTTTCTATTTGCAGGTCAAGGTGCTCAGTATCTAGGAATGGGGCGTGATCTCTATGATCGCTACCCTATCGTCAAGGAAACCATTGATCAAGCCAGTCAGGTTTTGGGTTATGACCTACGTGACTTGATTGATAAGGAAGAAGCCAAGATAAACCAGACTCGTTATACGCAGCCAGCTATTTTAGCGACTTCGGTTTCTATCTACCGACTATTGAAAGAAAAGGGTTACCAGCCGGATATGGTAGCAGGATTGTCTCTTGGGGAATATTCTGCTCTTGTAGCAAGTGGTGCCTTGGACTTCGAAGAGGCAGTTGCCTTGGTTGCTAAGCGTGGTGCTTATATGGAAGAGGCGGCGCCTGCAGGCTCTGGAAAGATGGTTGCCGTCCTTAATACTCCAGTTGAAGTGATTGAGGAAGCTTGTGAAACAGCCTCTAAAGTTGGAGTAGTGACTCCAGCTAACTACAACACCCCAAGCCAAATCGTTATCGGTGGTGAGGTGGCTGCGGTTGATCGCGCAGTTGAACTCTTGCAGGAAGCAGGAGCAAAACGACTGATTCCTTTAAATGTATCTGGTCCTTTCCATACAGCTCTTCTTGAGCCAGCCAGTCAGCAACTAGCTGGAGCTCTTGAAGGAGTGAATTTCTCTGACTTTACTTGCCCACTAGTCGGCAATACGGAAGCTGCTGTTATGGAAAAAGATCGAATCCAAGAGCTTTTGACGCGTCAGGTCAAAGAACCTGTTCGTTTTTATGAAAGTATTGCTGTGATGCAGGATGCTGGGGTAACCCACTTTATTGAAATTGGTCCGGGTAAGGTCCTATCATGCTTTGTCAAAAAAATCGATAAAACAGCTCAGCTAGCTAACGTTGAAGACCAAGCAAGCTTGGATGCTTTGTTAGGAAACTAATGATCCCTTCTCCCACAAAATACAACAGGAAACAGGAGAAATAGAATGCAACTTACAAACAAAAATGTCTTTGTAACAGGTTCAAGTCGTGGTATCGGACTTGCCATTGCTCACAAATTTGCTCAACTAGGCGCTAATGTAGTTTTGAATAGTCGTGGAGCAATCTCAGAAGAATTGCTGGCTGAGTTTTCAAACTACGGCGTCAAAGTAGTACCGATTTCAGGTGATGTTTCAGACTTTGCAGATGCCAAGCGTATGGTAGATCAAGCGATTGCAGAACTCGGTTCTGTTGATGTCTTGGTCAACAATGCTGGGATCACTCAAGATACGCTTATGCTCAAGATGACTGAAGAAGACTTTGAAAAAGTGATTAAGATCAACTTGACAGGTGCTTTCAACATGACGCAAGCAGTCTTGAAACAGATGATCAAGGCACGTGAAGGTGCGATCATCAACATGTCGAGTGTGGTCGGTTTGATGGGAAATATCGGACAAGCCAACTATGCGGCTTCTAAAGCGGGTTTGATTGGGTTTACCAAGTCAGTAGCACGTGAAGTTGCCAATCGTAATGTGCGCGTAAATGCTCTTGCACCAGGAATGATCGAGTCAGATATGACAGCTGTTTTGTCTGATAAGGTCAAGGAAGCGACATTGGCACAAATCCCAATGAAACAGTTCGGTCAAGCAGAACATATCGCAGATGCTACAGTGTTCCTGGCTGGACAGGATTATTTGACTGGACAAGTTCTCGCTGTTGATGGCGGACTTAGCATGTAAAAAATAAGGAAAGATATAGGTAAGACAGATGAAACTAAATCGAGTTGTAGTAACAGGTTACGGATTGACCTCTCCTATCGGAAATACTCCAGAAGAATTTTGGAACAGTTTGCAAACTGGAAAAATTGGAATTGGAGAAATCACTAAGTTTGACCACAGCGAATTTGCTGTGCACAATGCGGCAGAAGTCCAAGATTTCCCATTTGATAAATACTTTGTTAAAAAAGATACCAACCGTTTTGACAACTATTCTTTGTATGCCTTGTATGCAGCTCAAGAAGCGGTGACAAATGCAAATCTTGATGTAGAAGCAATCGATAAAGATCGCTTTGGTGTCATCGTTGCTTCAGGTATCGGGGGAATTAAAGAAATCGAAGATCAGGTTATCCGCCTTCATGAAAAAGGTCCAAAACGCGTTAAACCAATGACACTTCCAAAAGCCTTGCCAAATATGGCTTCAGGAAATGTTGCCATGCGTTTCGGAGCAAACGGTATCTGTAAATCAATCAATACAGCCTGTGCCTCATCAAACGATGCCATTGGGGATGCCTTCCGTTCTATCAAGTTTGGTTTCCAAGATGTCATGTTAGTTGGTGGATCAGAATCATCTATCACTCCTTTTGCTATCGCTGGTTTCCAAGCGTTGACCGCCCTATCAACTACAGAGGATCCAACTCGTGCTTCTATCCCATTTGACAAAGATCGTAACGGATTTGTGATGGGAGAAGGTTCAGGGATGTTGGTTCTTGAAAGCCTTGAACATGCTGAAAAACGTGGCGCAACTATCTTGGCTGAAGTAGTTGGCTATGGTAATACCTGTGATGCTTACCATATGACTTCACCTCATCCAGAAGGTCAAGGTGCGATTAAGGCTATGAAGTTGGCTTTGGAAGAAGCAGAAATTTCTCCAGAGCAAGTGGCTTACGTCAACGCCCACGGAACTTCAACTCCTGCTAATGAAAAAGGAGAAAGTGGTGCGATCGTAGCTGTCCTTGGTAAAGAAGTACCTGTATCTTCAACCAAGTCCTTTACAGGACACTTGCTTGGTGCTGCAGGGGCAGTAGAAGCCATCGCTACAATTGAAGCCATGCGTCATAACTATGTACCAATGACAGCTGGAACAAGCGAGTTATCAGACTATATCGAAGCGAATGTCGTTTATGGACAAGGCTTGGAGCAAGAAATCCCTTATGCTATTTCAAACACTTTTGGTTTTGGTGGACACAATGCGGTTCTTGCTTTCAAACGTTGGGAGAATAAATAATTATGAATTTAAATGAGATCAAGGACTTGATGGCGCAATTTGACCAATCAAGTTTGAGAGAATTTTCTTATAAAAATGGAACGGATGAATTGCAGTTTAGTAAGAATGAAGCAAGAATGGCTTCTGAAGCACCAGCTCAAGTTGCTCCAGTGCCAACTACAGTAGCTGCAAATCCAGTAGTTTCTGCCCCTTCAACTCCAGTAGAGAGTGCAGTGGAAGAAGCTCCAGCACCAGCTGAAACGACGGTTGCTCCAGAGGGTGATGTCGTTGAGAGTCCACTTGTAGGGGTGGCTTACTTGGCTGCTGGACCAGATAAACCTGCCTTTGTCACAGTCGGAGACAGTGTTAAAAAAGGTCAGACTTTGGTGATCATCGAAGCCATGAAAGTCATGAATGAAATCCCTGCACCTAAGGATGGTGTGGTGACAGAAATTCTCGTTTCAAATGAAGAAATGGTTGAGTTCGGTAAAGGATTGGTACGCATCAAATGATCGATATTCAAGGAATCAAAGAAGCTCTACCCCATCGCTACCCCATGCTCCTAGTGGATCGTGTCTTGGAAGTGAGCGAGGATACCATTGTTGCCATTAAAAATGTGACCATCAACGAACCTTTCTTCAATGGTCATTTTCCACAATACCCAGTCATGCCAGGTGTTCTTATCATGGAGGCCTTGGCTCAGACTGCTGGTGTCTTGGAATTGTCTAAGCCTGAAAACAAAGGAAAGCTGGTCTTCTATGCTGGCATGGATAAGGTTAAGTTCAAGAAGCAAGTTGTACCAGGTGACCAATTAGTCATGACGGCTACTTTTGTTAAACGTCGTGGTACGATTGCTGTGGTTGAAGCAAAGGCTGAAGTAGATGGTAAGCTTGCAGCGAGTGGTACTCTTACCTTTGCAATTGGAAACTAAGGAGGATCTCCATGTTTCGTAAAATTTTGATTGCCAACCGTGGTGAGATTGCGGTTCGCATTATTCGAGCTGCGCGTGAATTGGGCATTGCAACCGTAGCAGTCTATTCAACCGCTGATAAGGAAGCTCTTCACACACTCCTAGCGGATGAAGCTATCTGTATCGGACCTGGTAAGGCGACAGAGTCTTATCTCAATATCAATGCGATTTTGTCTGCTGCAGTCTTGACAGAAGCAGAAGCCATCCATCCAGGTTTTGGATTTCTTAGCGAAAACTCCAAGTTTGCCACGATGTGTGATGAAGTGGGAATTAAGTTCATCGGCCCTTCTGGTGCTGTGATGGATACCATGGGAGATAAGATCAATGCGCGTGAGCAAATGATCAAGGCTGGGGTTCCAGTTATCCCAGGATCTGATGGTGAAGTTCACACGGCTGAAGAGGCGCTTGCAGTTGCAGAAAAAATTGGCTATCCAGTCATGCTTAAGGCATCGGCAGGTGGTGGTGGAAAAGGGATTCGTAAGGTTGAAAAGGCAGAAGACTTGGTCGCAGCCTTTGAAACAGCATCCAGTGAAGCCAAGGCCAATTTTGGAAATGGCGCTATGTATCTTGAGCGTGTGATCTATCCAGCTCGCCATATTGAGGTTCAGATCCTTGCGGACCAAGAGGGTCATGTTGTCCATCTTGGTGAACGGGACTGTTCACTCCAACGGAATAACCAAAAGGTCTTAGAAGAAAGTCCGTCCATTGCGATTGGCAAAACCCTTCGTCATGAAATTGGTGCTGCAGCCGTTCGTGCAGCAGAGTCTGTTGGCTATGAAAATGCAGGGACGATTGAATTTCTTCTCGATGAAGCGAGTGGCAATTTCTACTTCATGGAAATGAATACTCGTGTGCAAGTTGAACACCCAGTCACAGAGTTTGTTTCAGGTGTCGATATCGTGAAAGAGCAGATTCGCATTGCTGCCGGGCAACCTTTACCTTTCAAACAAGAAGATATTGTCCTACGAGGTCATGCTATCGAGTGCCGGATCAATGCAGAAAATCCAGCATTTAACTTTGCTCCAAGCCCAGGTAAAATTACCAATCTCTATCTACCAAGTGGTGGAGTTGGCTTGCGCGTGGACTCAGCAGTTTATCCAGGTTATACCATTCCCCCTTACTATGATAGTATGATTGCCAAAATCATTGTTCATGGGGAGAATCGTTTTGATGCTCTTATGAAGATGCAACGGGCACTTTATGAACTTGATATTGAAGGAGTGCAAACCAATGCAGACTTCCAGTTGGATCTGATTTCAGACCGCCGAGTTATCGCTGGTGATTACGATACTTCCTTCTTGATGGAAACTTTCTTGCCAAAATACCAAGAAAAAGAATAGACTTTCAAACAGTATGAGAACTAAAAGGGGGAGTTATGGCTCTATTTAGTAAAAAGGATAAGTATATTCGGATTAATCCTAACCGTTCCGTAAGGCAGAAACCACAAGCCAAGCCTGAGGTTCCGGATGAACTCTTCTCCCAGTGTCCTGGTTGTAAACACACCATTTACCAAAAGGATCTTGGGAGCGAACGAATTTGTCCCCATTGTAGCTATACTTTCCGTATTTCAGCTCAGGAACGCTTGGATTTGACGATTGATTCTGGTAGCTTTGTGGAGATGTTTACAGGTATTGAAACTCAAGATCCATTAAACTTTCCTGGCTACCAGAAAAAACTTGCAACAATGCGTGAAAAGACAGGTTTGGATGAAGCAGTACTAACTGGTACAGCTAGCATCAAGGGACAAAAAGTTGCCCTTGGGATCATGGATTCTAACTTTATCATGGCTTCTATGGGAACAGTTGTGGGTGAAAAAATCACGCGCTTGTTTGAGTATGCAACGGTAGAAAACTTGCCAGTCGTTCTCTTCACAGCCTCTGGTGGAGCCCGTATGCAAGAAGGAATCATGAGCTTGATGCAGATGGCTAAAATTTCTGCGGCAGTTCAACGCCATTCCAAGGCAGGACTTTTTTACCTAACTATTTTAACCGATCCGACAACAGGTGGGGTGACAGCTTCTTTTGCTATGGAAGGTGATATTATCCTAGCGGAGCCACAGAGTTTGGTTGGTTTTGCTGGACGTCGTGTTATCGAAAATACAGTTCGTGAGACCTTGCCGGATGACTTCCAAAAGGCAGAATTTCTGCTTGAACATGGATTTGTTGATGCAATTGTCAAACGGAGAGAATTGCCTGAAACAATTGCTAAATTAGTAAGATTGCATGGAGGAAGTCGCGGATGAATATTGCAAAAATAGTCAGAGAGGCACGCGAGCAGAGTCGCTTGACTGCACTTGATTTTGCCAATGGAATCTTTGACGAGTTTATCGAATTGCATGGAGATCGCTCTTTCCGTGATGATGGTGCGGTTATCGGTGGAATTGGCTGGTTAGGTGAACAAGCAGTAACTGTCGTTGGTATCCAAAAGGGGAAGAGTCTTCATGACAACCTCAAACGAAATTTCGGACAACCTCATCCAGAAGGTTATCGTAAGGCCTTACGCTTGATGAAACAGGCAGAAAAGTTTGGTCGTCCAGTTGTGACCTTTATCAATACGGCGGGTGCTTACCCAGGTGTTGGAGCCGAGGAACGTGGACAAGGTGAAGCAATCGCCCGAAACCTGATGGAAATGAGTGATCTCAAGGTTCCAATCATCGCGATTATTATCGGTGAAGGTGGATCTGGTGGGGCCCTAGCTCTAGCCGTAGCTAACCGTGTCTGGATGTTAGAAAACTCAATCTACGCCGTACTTAGCCCGGAAGGATTTGCCTCTATCCTTTGGAAGGATGGAAGTCGTGCTATGGAAGCAGCGGAATTGATGAAAATCACTTCGCATGAACTTCTAGAAATGGGAATCGTAGACAAGGTAATCTCAGAAGCAGGGCTGTCAAGTAAAGAACTGCTAGGTTGCGTTAAAAATGAATTGCGTGTAGAACTAGATAGGTTGCAAGAACTACAACTCGACCAACTTATCGAAGAACGTTACCAACGCTTTAGAAAATACTAAGAAATTTTAAAAGCTAGAACTATGTGTTCTAGCTATTTTGATAATAGAGCATGGATAAACATGAATACTCTAGATAAATAAGAAAATAATCAATGGTATATCCTATATATTGCCCTAATAGAGAGTTTATCATTAGGAGAGAAAGAATGAAAAAGACAATACATTTAGGAATCTGTATGATTTTAATGTTCCTGTACATTTATTTAACGCCATTAGGAGCTATAACTCTAGCTAGGACCTTTGGTTTAGGAATGGACAGCTATATAATCTTCCTAGTTGGAGAAGTGTTGCTTATTTTCTTTTTATTCGTTTTGTGGTTGAAAAAGAAGAAGATGCTCTTTATCTTCGACAAAAAGGGTTGGCGCTGGTCTTATCTCGCTTTCTTGGTAGCTTGTTTCCTTATCTATTCTTTTTTAAATGGATTTAGAATGCAGAATATTCGATTGATTGACTATAGCTTTATTTTCCAAGACCTTCTTTCAGAACTATACTTAAACGGAAGAGAAACGACTCTATCAAGTCTTATATTTTTAATCTTTAACATTTCAATTGTACCTGTTGTTGAGGAGACAATCTATAGGGGTTATTTTATGAATACCTTCTTTCCGAAGTCGGAGTTTTATTTGGATGTGATCTTGTCTTCTTTCATCTTTGGGCTTAGTCACTTAGTTCTATCCCATCGTGACCCCATCAGTCTCCTAATGTATAGTATTCTTGGTCTTCTATTTGCAGTTGCTTATCGAGTTACGGGTAGTCTTCGATTTACCATTGTTTGTCATAGTTTCTATAATGCGATTCCTTATGCTCCGTCGCTCTTATTTTATATCTATTATTTGATTTTTAGATAGTAGGAAGTAAAGAAAAAGTGTTTGATACTTGTCAAACACTTTTTCTAATTTGATGGGAAGATAGAGAAATCTCTTTTATCAATTTCTTATTTCTCAATGAGTAAAGCTACTGTTTAGGATAAAAAATTGACAGTTGAGGAGACGGACTATAAAATAGACAAAAAGATATATACTGTAGATGTAAGCTTACAAAAATTTATTTTAAGGAGCTACTTGATAGGACAGGTACAGAAACATTTACAGTTCTTTCATCTGAGGACTTAGAGCAAGTTTCAGGTGGTGGTATGATTTGGTTAGTTGATGATAGACATTGGCCTTCGCCATATGCATATAGTTTGGCGACAGAATGGAGTACAATACTGAATCATGCGACTAGACGTGCTTATGGTATTGGCTATTGATAAATTAAAGGGGTAAGTATGAAAAAACTAGGGCATTTGGGAGTCTATACATCACTGGTATTTCTATCGGTTTATCTACCAGAGTTAGGGATTATGCATCTAACTAAGTTTTTAGGATGGGGGATAGATGGCTATTCTATCTTTTTAACAGTTGAAGTAATGGCTCTTTTGCTATTATTAATCTACTGGCTCAAAAAGAAAGAGATGCTCTATATTTTTGAAAAAAAGGGTTCAAAGAAGTCAAGATTCTTTTACCTTGTAGTTGCTCTAGTGGCTACTTATTTTGATCGTCAATTGGTGGATGCTTTTCAGTTACAGTTTCATCACCTAATTGATAACAAGTATATCTTTCAAGACCTTCTTTCGATTCTATACTCCAATGGGCAACCAACTTTTCTATCAACTGTTCTCAGTTTTAGTTTAACAGTAATCGTCGCACCTATATTAGAGGAACTGATTCATAGAGGGTACTTTATGAATACCTTCTTTCCCCAGTCCAAGTACTATCTGGATGTTATCCTATCTGCTCTTATCTTTGGACTTAGTCATTTGATCCTAACTCACCGAGATCCTATCAGTTTGATTATTTATAGTTTAGGCGGTCTCTTCTATGCCCTTGTCTACCGATGGACAAAGAACTTAAAAATTACCATCCTGTGCCATAGTTTTTTCAACTTTCTCATTTATGCAAAACCCATCTGGATTTTTGTTTATAATTATATCTATTATCATTTTTTTAGATAGTAGGAGACAAAGAAAAAAGTGTTTGATAATTGTCAAACACTTTTTCTATTTACTGTTCTTCTGTTACAAACTGGCTGAGCAGTCCGTTGATAAAACGGGCAGATTTTTGATCTGAGAAGTCCTTTGCAAGCTCAATAGCTTCATTGACAGCAACCAACTGAGGGGTGTCAAATGAAGTGATTTCAAAGACTCCCAAGCGAAGGAGGTTTCTCTCCACGAGTGTTAAACGCTCGATGGTCCAACCTGCTTTTAAATGCTGTGTGATTTGCTTGTCTAGTTCTTCCTTTTTAGCCTGAACACCAGAAACTAGCTCTGTCAAAAAGGCTGGAAGTTGCACATCCGTATCTTCACGATCATGAGTATAGGCGAAACGACAAGCAGTTTCGACATCCGTACCGAACTCAAGGCTCATGAGAGCTTGAAATGCGCATTTACGGAGTTGGCGTCTAGATTCTAATAGTGGACTAGTCATTGAGGAAGTCCTCGTCAAATAGATCTTTCAATTCTGGTTTTGGTGTTTTATCTGGAACGATACCTGCAACGTGAATATTGATAGCAGCGAGTTCTACATCAGCCATATTGCGGACGGCATCTTTGACAGCTTTTTGGATAGCAACCGCTACCTTAGGAACTTTTACTCCGTACTCTAGGTAGAGGTAGATATCAGCTGTGAGCTCTTCGTCCACGTTTTTAAGATAAACACCACGGCCAAGAGAAAGTTTTGAAAGGGTGTCAGATACTGATTTGTTTGAAAAAGAGTGAACACCCTCTACTTTTGCAGTAGCAATAGCAATGATTTTTTCAAGTACACGTGGGGCGATAACGATTTCGCCAAGTTGTTCTTCAATTCCCATAGAATGACCTCTTTCTAGAGATTAGGCACGAGAAACGTAAGTTCCTTCTGCAGTGTTGATAACGAGTTTTTGTCCTGCTTCGATGAAGTCTGGAACGTTTACGACAAGTCCAGTTTCCATCGTTGCTGGTTTACCAGAACCTGTAACCGTAGCACCTTTGATAGATGGTTGAGTTTCTGCAACTGTCAATTCGACAGTAGTAGGAACGGTAACACCGATCACTTCAGTTCCGTAGAATTGGATCTTCACATCAGAGTTTTCAAGGATGTAAAGCAATTCGTTTTCAACGTTGACTACAGGAATTTCGTATTGGTCGTAAGTTTCTGTGTTCATGAAGTAGGCTGTGTCATCCATTTTGTACAAGTATTGAGCTGGGACAGTCTCGATGATAGCTTGTTCAAATTTTTCCTCTGGACGGTAGCTTGTGTCAAATGTAGAACCAGTACGGACATCACGCAATTTCATACGCATGATTGTGTTTCCTTTACCTGGTTTGTGGTGGCTAGCTTCCAAAACGCGGATCAATTTTCCGTCAGCTGTTTCAAAGGTCATACCAGCCTTTAATTTACTTGCTTCAATCATGTTTTTACCTCTTTAATAAAATAATTTACTCTTTATTGTACCATAAAAGACAACATTACTCAAATGTCAGAAGGAGCTTAATTAGTTGACTGGTACGATATTTCCATCTTCGTCTTTAGTAACGAGGACGTATTTTCCATCGACTTCGATGTAAAAATTCTTGCTAGTAGCTTGCCCAGCATTTTGAGCAGGTGCTTGATTTTGGACTTGTTGGCTTAGTTGACCACCGAGAGTTTGGCCAAGATTCATGCCCATAAACATGTTCATCCCATTGCCATTTCCTTCGTTTGCAGCTGCAGCAATAAGCGCTTCGTTGCGAGCACGGCGTTCTTCGATTTCAATCGTGTTGTACTTCATTGCCACGAGCTCGCTATCAAGCTTGCGAACGATATCAAGACTTTCTTGGTCGTAGCTGAGGTCCTCAAGCAAGATGTTAGTTGCTTCAATCCCGTAGAGACCTGTCCAAACCTTGTTGACCTCTTGTTTAGCGAGTTCGTTAAAGGTGTCTTGGTTGGCATTGAGACTATAGATATCAACCTTGTTTTCGTTGGTGTATTTGGCGATGGCAATCGCAATTTTTGGTGCGATATTTTGACGGAGCGTTCCTTGAGCTACATCTTGGAGAGTAAATGGCTGTCCGTCAGTAATTTGACGGCTAACAGAGCTCACGTAGAAGAGGACTGGGTCTGCTATTTTTACATCAAACAAGCCATAGAAACGGATGTTAAGCAGTTGTTGGTAACGTTCACTGAAGTATTCGACCGCATTTTGTGTGCCGAACTTATTACCTGCAATAGGTTGCATGCGGATAAAGATGATTTCTTGTTGGGTGATGACTTGTCCACCAAAAGAGAAACGGTTTTTAAAGTTTTCCCAAGTGCCTTTTAAACCACCTTTTTCAAGGAGCCAGGCGTTATCACCAGCTTGCCATTCGTGGCTACCAGCTTCGAGGACCTCACCAATGAAGGTACCGTTGTTTACCAAAATAGCGGTATAACCTTGAGGAACGATAACCACACTGCCATCTGACAAGAGGCCTGTATTTTGATTGCTGTGACGAGAACGTCCATCTGGGTCTTTTGTGAGTAATTGTCCCTTGATGGCCAAGGCGTCGCCAGAGACATTATCTGGAAGGACGATGGCTTCCTTGAATTTACTATCATTAAAACTATTTAAGCCTGCTGATAAGGCTGCACGTATAAATCCCATAATTCCTCCTAATTATAAAGCTCGTCTTCATCCACAACATCATAGGTATCCAGTACCCATTGGTTTGGACTGCGAGAGAGATTGGCACCACAGTAGTCGCACTCGCTAACTGCAGAGATTTTCAATGGGGCGCCACAGTTTGGACAGTGGTCGCTCACAACTTCGTCTGGATTGACTGCTTGCGTTTGGCTACCGTGTTGACGGATAAAGTTCAATTGATACACGGTGAAGAGATCTTTTTTAGGGTCTCCTTCAAGGACACGGCGAGTCTCATCGTCAATGACATAGTCACGCAAGGTAGATGACAGGATCACCACTAAGGTGTCGTTTCCGTCAGGATTTTCAATGAACTCCTTGATGCGAACATTTTCGATACAAACTTTCTCTAAAACATTGGTTGTTTTAGCTCGAATATGGTCTTCGAGTTGGGTGCTATGTTGAGAGTAGAGACTGGTACTTTCCAAAGCGCGGACAGAGTTCCAATTTTTCTCAGTCCAGGCAACTTGCAATTTAAGGTAGACTTCCTTAACCCAAGATGTGAAGGCTTCCGCGTCAAAGTTTGGATCTCCGTATTTCAAACGACTAATGGCCAGTGTGTTGTGTTCAACTCGACGATGGAGCGTTTGAGAATCATTACTAGTGTAGGTTGAATTCGAATCTCCAGACTTATTCTGCAAGGATTTGACGATAACAACTAGTATGATTCCTCCGACTAATATGAACATAAATCCTAGATAGGGAGAGCTAGCAGAACTGTCAGAGGATGATCCATATCCAGAGCGGTAGTAGTGGAAAGATGAGCCACCAGAACGACTTCCACCTCCACTTGAGCGGCTACTACTTCTGGAGCTACTGCGGCTGCTCCCTCCACTTCTGGAATGTCCTACACCCGCATCAACGATTTGAGGCACGGATAGAAAAACAAGTAATAAACAGGTCATTAAAAGAGCGTAAAACTTTTTCATGTGTCTCCTAACTATATGATTGAAAAGGTAGCTGTCTAGACTACTGGGTGACTACTAGCGAATTACTCACTTTCTTTCAACTTGGCCAATTCCTGTGCAAGGAGTTTAAGGGCAACTTGTGGATTGGCTTGCCCTTTGGTTGCCTTCATAAGGAATCCTGTGAAGGCCTTGTCTGCGTTGCGTTTGCCTGACTTGAAGTCGGCAACGGCAGCTTCGTTATCCGCAAAGACTTGGTGGATGATTGGAATCAGAACATCTGGATCTGAGATTTGCACCAAGCCTGCTTTTTCCACGTATTCACGCGCGCCACCGCCATTTTTAGCCAGGTGGACAAAGACTTTCTTGGCAATCTTAGAAGAAATCGTACCATCTTCGATGATGGCAATCATTTCTACTAAGTTTTCTGGTGTCAATTCGATTTGTTCCAGTGTTTTGCCTTCAGCATTCAAGAACTGAGCAACTTCACCTTGAAGCCAGTTAGAGACTTGTTTGGCATCACCACCGAGTGCAACAGCTTTTTCAAAGAAGTCAGAAGTGACCTTATTTGCAGTCAACTGGCTAGCATCGTAGTCTGACAAGCCAAGGTCAGCAACGTAGCGCGCACGGCGTTCCTTTGGAAACTCTGGCAGTTCTGTTCGCATTTCCTCAATCCACTCGTCTGAGATTTCAAAGAGTGGTAGGTCTGGTTCTGGGAAGTAGCGGTAGTCTGCAGCACCTTCTTTGACACGCATGAGGATGGTTGCCTTGTTAGCTTCATCGTAACGACGTGTTTCTTGGCGAATTTGACCACCTGAGCGAAGGATTTCAGCCTGGCGTTGGACTTCGTATTCAAGACCCTTACGAACGTTTGAGAAGGAGTTGAGGTTTTTCAACTCAGTCTTGGTACCGAATTTTTCTTGACCATAAGGACGAAGGGAGATATTGGCATCCACACGCATGGAACCTTCTTCCATCTTAACGTCAGAAATGCCAGCGTACTGGATGACTTCCTTTAGGGCAGTTAGATAAGCATAGGCTTCTTCTGGGGAACGCATGTCCGCTTCAGATACAATCTCAATCAAGGGCACCCCTTGGCGGTTGAGGTCAACATAAGAGTAGCCATCTGTACCGTGGGTGTTTTTACCAGCGTCTTCTTCCAAGTGGGCGCGTTCGATACCGATTTTCTTGGTCGTACCGTCTTCTAGCTCCACTTCAATCCAGCCGTTGTAGCCGATTGGCTCATCAAACTGAGAGATTTGGTAGGCTTTAGGATTGTCAGGATAGAAGTAGTTCTTGCGGTCAAAGTGCATCTTCTTATGGATGTCCATGTTAAGAGCGAGTGCAGCCTTGATACCAGCATCGACAACCCCTTTATTGAGAACTGGCAGAACTCCTGGGAAGGACCAGTCAATCACGTTAGTGTTGGCATTTTGGTCATTTCCAAAGTGGGCAGAAGTAGGTGAGAAGATTTTTGAATTGGTGTTGAGCTCTACGTGGACTTCAAGTCCAATGACTGTTTCAAAGTTCATTAGTTATCACCTCCAAAAATCACGGGTTGTTGTTTGTGGTAGTCTGTTGTTGCTTCAAAGGCAGCAGCAACTTGGTAAATGGTTTCCTCAGAGTATTTAGGACCGATCAATTGGAGACCGACTGGGAGACCTTGAGCAAATCCAGCAGGAATAGAAATTCCTGGAAGACCAGCTAAGTTGACTGGGATGGTCAAAAGGTCAGCCAAGTACATGGCAACGGGGTCATGGTTGAGGGAGTCCAAGTCATAGGCAACGCTTGGAGCAGTTGGTCCTAGGATTAAATCGTAATCCGCAAAGACGTTTTCGAAATCTTGGATGATGAGGGTACGAACTTGTCCAGCCTTCTTATAATAGGCATCATAGTAACCTGATGAAAGGCTAAATGTTCCAAGCATGATACGGCGTTTCACTTCTTCACCGAAACCTTGGCTACGGCTGTTTACATAGATTTCATCAAGGTTGCTTGCATCTTCTGCGCGGTAGCCATAACGGATACCGTCAAAACGTTGCAAGTTTGATGAAGCTTCTGATGAAGCAATGATGTAGTAAACGGCAACACCGTATTTTGAGTGAGGAAGGCTCACTTCTTCGACGATAGCGCCAAGTTTCTCAAAATGTTTGGCTGCCTTGATGATTGTTTCTTTAACTTCTGGGTCAATTCCTTCACCGAGGTATTCCTTAGGCAAAGCAATTTTCATGCCCTTGATGTCTTGGCCGATTTTTGAAGTAAAGTCAGCGATGCGGACAGGAGCAGAAGTAGAGTCTTTAGCATCTTCGCTGGCAATCGCATTGAGCAAGAGGGCATTTTCTTTAACAGTTGGTGCAAAAGGTCCAATCTGGTCTAATGAGCTACCGAAGGCAATGAGACCGAATCGAGAAACCGTTCCGTAGGTTGGCTTGAGACCAACGATCCCGTTGAAGGCAGCAGGTTGGCGGATAGAACCACCAGTATCAGATCCAAGAGACAAGCGAACTTGTCCTGAAGCTACAGAAGCCGCAGAACCACTTGATGATCCACCAGGAACTTTGCTGTGGTCCCAAGCATTTTTTGTTGCGCCGTAGTAGGAAGTCTCACCAGAACCACCCATGGCAAATTCGTCCATGTTGGTTTTTCCGACAACAATCATACCCTTAGCTTTGGCATTGGCAACGGCTGTCGCATCAAAGATAGGCTCGTAGTTGTAGAGCATTTTTGAGGCAGCAGTTGTAAGGATACCGTCGGTAGAGATATTATCCTTAACAGCCAGTGGAATTCCAGAAAGGACATTATCCGCGTCAATTCCAGCTTCATCAATGGCTTTAGCTTGAGAAAGGGCTTGTTCTTCAGCGATAGTGACAAAAGCATTGATAGCTTTCTCGCGAGACTTGATACCTTCAAGCGTGGCTTGTGTCAATTCAGTAGCTGAAATCTCCTTAGATACAAGGAGGTTGTGCAAGTCTTCAATAGTTTTGTTATTAAAAGTCATTAGGCATCTCCTCCATCATCTAGGATAGCTGGTACCTTGATATAGTAGTTTTCTTTTTCAGGTACGTTTTTAAACAAGCGGTCACGGTCTGTTCCTTCTTCGGCCACATCAGGGCGGAGTACGGTCTTGCGGTCAGCCATGGTTGTAGTAGGTGCGACACCAGTTGTGTCGACTTCTCCCAGCAACTCAACCATGTCTACAATCTTAGACAAGGTTGTCGCAAAGGCAGCAGTTTCTTCTTCAGAGAATTTTAATTTTGAAAGATTGGCAACGTGTGTTACCTCTTCTTGCGTAATTTTCATCTTGCATCCTTTCGTGAAATGATGATTTTTAGTCTGTTCTATTTTACCATATTTTCCTATAAATAAGGGAGCCAAACTGAAAAGAAATAGAAATTGAAAAATCGCTTTTAATTCGCTATAATGGTTAAACTAGAGAATAGAAAAAATAAGAGTTAGGATAGAAATATGTTCCATCAATTTATCACCAGATCTCAAACGGTTCCTCCTCCCATTTCGCTCTTTTGGTATGGGATTATGATGATCCTATTAGTGCTTTGTATTTATGGAGCACTTGCTTATCACAATAATCCGAAATTTGTTCGCTTGTTTAAGGGGATTCAGATCCTCCAGTTGCTAGCCCTATATAGTTGGTATGTTGGCTTTGGGATTCCATTTTCTAATAGCCTTCCATTTTACCATTGCCGTTTGGCTATGTTTGCGGTGGTTTTCTTGCCAGATAAATGGCGGAGCAAGCAATATTTTGCCCTCTTAGGTGCAAGTGGAGCTGTCTTTGCTTTGGTTTACCCGGTTTTTGACCCCTATGATTTCCCCCATATCACCAGTTTTTCATTTTTGATTGGGCACTATGCTCTTCTAGTGAATTCCTTGTTTTACTTGATGAATCACTATGACAAGACCTTGCTCAAGAAGTATATGATCGTAGCCTATACCTTTATCCTCAATCTCTTTCTAGTTGGGGTAAATCAGGTGACGGGTGGAAATTATGGTTTGTTAAACAAGACCCCTTTTATTCCAGATGCGCCCTTGTGGTTAAAATACCTTCTTGTGTCTGTCATCCTTTCGCTGGCTCTGGTTCTCTTTGATATCTTGTTCAAGAAACGGTGGAAAAAGAGAAATCAGGCGCAATCTGTGCTCTAGCTTGCCTTTTCATCGGATGAGCAATTGAAAAACTCCCCAAAATCCGATATAATGGAGAGTTGAAAGGAATAGTAAAATCCAATGTAAACATCATTCTTAGCTACTGAAACAACTAAAAATAGAAAATCAAAGAAAGAGAACTTATGACTATTCAAGAAGAAATCAAGAAACGCCGTACCTTTGCCATTATCTCTCACCCGGACGCCGGGAAAACAACCATCACTGAGCAGTTGCTCTACTTTGGGGGCGAGATTCGTGAGGCTGGTACGGTTAAAGGAAAGAAAACAGGGACTTTTGCCAAGTCTGACTGGATGGATATCGAGAAACAACGTGGGATTTCGGTCACGTCATCAGTTATGCAGTTTGACTACGATGGCAAGCGCGTGAATATCCTCGACACACCAGGGCACGAGGACTTCTCAGAAGATACCTATCGTACCTTGATGGCGGTGGATGCTGCGGTCATGGTCGTGGATTCTGCCAAGGGTATCGAGGCCCAAACCAAGAAATTGTTTGAGGTTGTGAAGCACCGTGGCATTCCAGTCTTTACCTTTATGAACAAGCTGGACCGTGACGGTCGTGAGCCACTGGACCTCTTGCAAGAACTAGAAGAAGTCCTTGGCATTGCGAGCTATCCTATGAACTGGCCAATCGGGATGGGGAAAGCCTTTGAAGGCTTGTACGACCTCTATAACCAACGCTTGGAGCTTTATAAAGGGGATGAGCGTTTTGCTAGTCTAGAAGATGGAGACAAGCTCTTTGGAAGTAATCCTTTCTATGCTCAAGTTAAGGACGATATCGAACTGTTGCAAGAAGCAGGAAATGAATTTTCAGAAGAAGCTATTCTTGCAGGAGAACTGACTCCAGTCTTCTTCGGTTCAGCCCTCACTAACTTTGGGGTGCAGACCTTCCTTGAGACCTTCCTTAAGTTTGCTCCAGAACCACATGGTCACAAGAAAACAGATGGCGAAATTGTGGATCCTTATGACAAGGATTTCTCAGGATTTGTCTTTAAAATCCAAGCCAACATGGACCCTCGTCACCGTGACCGTATCGCCTTTGTTCGTATCGTATCAGGTGAATTTGAGCGTGGAATGAGTGTCAATCTGCCTCGTACTGGGAAGACTGCCAAGCTTTCTAATGTCACCCAGTTTATGGCGGAAAGTCGTGAAAATGTCACTAATGCTGTTGCAGGTGATATCATCGGGGTTTACGATACCGGTACTTATCAAGTTGGAGACACTTTGACGGTTGGAAAAAACAAGTTTGAATTTGAACCGCTACCAACCTTTACCCCTGAAATTTTCATGAAAGTTTCTGCTAAGAACGTTATGAAACAAAAATCCTTCCACAAGGGGATTGAGCAACTGGTGCAAGAAGGAGCCATTCAGCTTTATAAGAATTACCAAACTGGTGAGTACATGCTAGGAGCTGTCGGACAACTCCAGTTTGAAGTCTTTAAGCACCGCATGGAAGGCGAATACAATGCAGAAGTAGTCATGAGCCCAATGGGTAAAAAGACCGTTCGTTGGATCAAGCCTGAGGACTTGGACGAGCGCATGTCCTCAAGCCGCAATATCTTGGCCAAGGACCGTTTTGACCAACCAGTCTTTCTCTTTGAAAATGACTTTGCCCTTCGCTGGTTTGCGGACAAGTATCCAGACGTAGAGTTGGAAGAGAAGATGTAACTCAGCACCAACAATTGGAACTAAAGTTCCTAATTGTTGGACGCTAGTCGCTATTTGGCGAACTAGCTAACTGCCTTACTAACTACGTTTGGCAAATAGAATCGATTTGCCAAACTCCGTGTCGTAGTGTAAAATAGGTTTACCGAAACGCTTCACTAGGCAAAGTCCGCGAATGGCATCGATTCGTGGACTTTGCCGTCGTAACCACGTTTTACAAATGAAATCGATTTGTAAACTCAGTGTCGTAATCTAACAATCGGTATCCGCTATGGCGGTCTACCTAAACGCTTTACTAGAAAAAGTCCGCGAATGGTTTCGATTCGTGGATTTTTTCGTTGGAAAGGATAGAAAGTTACCTCGGCTACCGGCCTCATTGATTCATTTGTGAAACTGCCTTTAAATACTCTATTCCTAAAAGTCTGTGGATGCTATTGATTCATGGACTTTTTCTATATTTTGAATAAAAATCAATTCCCTGAGTGATTGGAATTATTTGATCAATTTTTAAAGCATTTAGAAATGGTTAAAAATAAATAAAATATATTAACAGAACAATAAAATGGAAATTATATTGAAAAAACAGAATAGATTTGAAATAAAGTCATTTTTGAAATCATTTTCTTTCTTTAGAGCGTGTTATAGATATTGAATTGTCGGTATATTTGGTATATAATAAAAAGATAGTATTTTATAGGTGAATAGATCTTTTTCAAGTTGAGGGGATGAACATGTTTTTTAGACGCCAGAAGGGTGAATATAGAGAAACAGACCGTGTAACTCGGTTCAAATTAATCAAATCAGGGAAGCATTGGCTACGGGCCTCGACTTCCCTTTTTGGCTTATTTAAGGTGATGCGTGGAAGCGCAGATACAAGCCAAGTAAAGATTGAAATGGTCGAAAAGCAAGAAGGTCAGAAGTTGACTGGCTTGGATGTCTTGAAAGGGATAGCAGCTACGGGGACGATCTTAGGTGGTTTTGCTGCGACGCAAACGCGTGTTTATGCCAATGATGCAGTCGCTGTTGAAAAGACTGTCGAATCAAAAGATACCCTGGCGACGAGAGATTCAGTAGTGCTAGGGACGACACAGGATCATCAAGATGCTGCTAGCTTGTCTTTGTCTACCAGTCAAAGCCAGTCATTGTCAGAATTCAATTCGCAGAGCGCCAGTCAATCTGCCTCTACGAGTCAGTCTGTCAGTGCCTCAAGCTCTTCTAGCATGAGCCAGTCGATGAGCGACTCTGCTTCTACTAGTCAGTCCTTTGCAAACAGTCAAAGTGTAACTGCTAGTTCAAGTGAATCCCTTGGGACACAAAATCAAGCGAATAGTAATCTGTCAGAGAGAGCTTCAGTTGGTGTTCAAAGTCAGTACCAAGCAAGTGAGTCAGCTCGGGAGACAGTGAAAGAATCACAACCTTCAAAAGAACTAAAAGCAGTTGATTTTTCTACAGAATCCTTGCCTC
This sequence comes from Streptococcus sp. 1643, assembly GCF_006228325.1. Lineage (NCBI taxonomy): Bacteria > Bacillati > Bacillota > Bacilli > Lactobacillales > Streptococcaceae > Streptococcus > Streptococcus sp. 1643. The sequence continues at coordinate 1,502,590 of NZ_CP040231.1, read as the reverse complement.
AAAGTGAGTCTGGTCTTGTAAAGAATGAAGATGTGACGGCTGAATCGAGTCTGACTATGACTTCTGTAGCCTTGACAGAAAAGCAAAGTGAAGAAAAACGGAAGAAATTAGAGGCCTTGTCTGCTGAGATTGGGCAGTTTCTAGCTCAAGCTCAGGGACTTCCAAACTCTGATGAGGCAATTGCCAAGGCTAGTCTAGCGAAGAATGAGATAGCAGAAGCCTTGAAAGGGGAGGTTTCTGATTTTACTTCTATTTTGAATAAGGCTACAGAAGCTCGAAATAGTATTGCAAATGCTGTGTTACGTGCCAACTCTGGACTTCGTGACAGCAGAAACGGACAAGCTTTGACCCAAGCTTCAAATACCGCTAGCTTCAGAGCTGCTAGGGATACAGAGAAGCCAGAACTTCAGAAAATAACCGTTACAGGTGGCGCAGTTCTAGAAGGACAAAAATTTAAAATTTATCGAGAAGAAAATTTTTCTGCGACCATTGAGTTTACTGATAACAGTGGTCGAATTGAACATGCAAAATTTGTTCCTACTGCTGTTCCCGCGGCCTATCCGGCTACTTCAACTGTTGTCTCATTCACTACGAGTAATGGTCAAAGTATCAGCATGATTGTTCCGACAAATAAACTAGCCAAAGATGGAAATGCTACAGCATCAAATCCTTTCACCGTTTCAATCACGGGTTCTGTTGGAAAAAATCAAGCAGTAAATAGTTTGTGGACTCGTTATGTTTTCACCTATAATCAGGAAGGTAATTTTAGCGGAAATACTACTGACGTAGGTCTTGTAAAAGATTTAACAGCCAACCCTGCCGCAATTCAATTTGAAGTCCATGCTCAGTCTGAAAAGTACGAACCAGCTATCAATGCTGAGGTGAATCGAAACTTTACTCTAACGGCCAATTCAGGGACTGTTTCTGTTGGTGAAGCCAGTCAGTACATCACGAATGCTACAGGGACACCAGAATTACCTACTACAGGAATTACTAAGGGAACTAGAACAACCTATACTTGGAAATCTGGAACCAATACGAATTTGTCTGCTGGACGGCATACTTTGACAGCGGTGGTAACTTATCCAGATGGAAGTACGGATGAAGTAGAGATTCCTATTGAGGTTCGCCCTCAGACACCTAGAATTGAGGAACGGTTCCTTAACGAAAAAGGTGGTCTCACAAATCAAGCGATTACGGTAGATGGGGTTGCTCCAGGTGGGACAGTTACTTTAACAATTGCAGGTGAAACATTTACCAAACAGGCAACGGGGAGTTCTACCAGTGTAACCTTTACTGCAACTGACTTGAAGAAAGTATATGATCTCAATGGAGGACGACTTCCAAGTGGACCAGTGACTGCTAGTACGACAGTAGATGGTTTGGTTTCAGATACATTTAATGGGCAAATCACGCCAAATCAAGCGTCAATTTCAGTAAGTAATAGCCAATCAGCGTCCGTAAGTTCGAGTCAATCGGCTTCAGCGAGCTCGAGTCAATCTGCCTCAGCGAGCGCAAGTCAGTCTGCTTCAGTAAGTTCGAGTCAGTCCGCTTCAGCGAGTGCGAGTCGATCAGCTTCAGTGAGCGCAAGTCAGTCTGCCTCAGTAAGTTCGAGCCAATCAGCGTCAGCGAGTGTCAGCCAATCAGCTTCAGTGAGCGCAAGTCAATCAGTATCTGCAAGTTCGAGTCAGTCAGCCTCAGTAAGCTCAAGCGAATCAGCCTCAGCGAGCGCAAGTCAGTCTGCCTCAGTGAGCTCAAGCCAATCAGCCTCAGCGAGCGCAAGTCAGTCTGCTTCAGTCAGCTCGAGTCAATCGGCCTCAGTAAGCTCAAGCCAGTCAGCGTCAGTGAGTGCCAGTCAATCCGCGTCAGCCAGCGCTAGCCAGTCAGCGTCAGTCAGCTCAAGCCAATCCGCGTCAGCAAGTTCGAGTCAGTCCGCATCGGTGAGCTCAAGCCAGTCAACTTCAGTGAGTGCTAGTCAATCCGCTTCAGTAAGCTCCAGTGAGTCAGCGTCTGTAAGCTCCAGCCAATCAGCATCAGTAAGTTCGAGCGAATCCGCGTCAGTGAGCGCTAGTCAGTCAGCTTCAGCAAGTTCGAGTCAATCGGCTTCAGTAAGCTCCAGCCAATCTGCTTCAACGAGCGCAAGTGAATCAGCATCATTGAGTGCAAGTCAGTCAGCTTCAGCGAGTTCGAGTCAATCTGCATCTTCAAGTGCTAGTCAGTCAGCGTCAGTGAGCGCAAGTCAGTCAGCCTCAGTAAGCTCAAGCCGATCTGCATCAGTAAGTGCCAGTCAATCCGCTTCAGTAAGCTCGAGTCAATCTGCATCATTGAGTGCCAGTGAGTCAGCATCTGTAAGCACAAGTGAATCAGCTTCAGTAAGTGCTAGCCAGTCTGCATCATTGAGTGCCAGTGAGTCAGCATCAGTAAGCTCGAGTCAATCCGCTTCAGTAAGCGCAAGTGAGTCAGCATCGGTAAGTTCGAGTCAATCAGCCTCAGCCAGCACGAGTCAGTCAGCTTCAGTAAGTGCCAGCCAATCTGCTTCAACGAGCGCAAGCCAGTCAGCGTCCGTAAGCTCAAGTCAGTCAGCTTCAGCAAGTTCGAGTCAATCGGCTTCAGTAAGCTCCAGCCAATCTGCTTCAACGAGCGCAAGCCAATCAGCCTCAGCCAGCACGAGTCAGTCCGCATCAGCAAGTGCAAGTCAGTCAGCGTCCGTAAGCTCCAGCCAATCTGCTTCAACGAGCGCAAGCCAATCAGCCTCAGCCAGCACGAGTCAGTCCGCATCAGCAAGTGCAAGTCAGTCAGCGTCCGTAAGCTCCAGCCAATCAGCCTCAGCGAGCGCCAGCCAGTCCGCCTCGGTAAGCTCAAGTCAATCTGCTTCAGCAAGCTCAAGTCAATCCGCTTCATCCAGCGCTAGCCAATCCGCTTCTGTAAGTTCGAGTGAGTCAGCGTCTGTAAGCTCCAGCCAATCTGCTTCAACGAGCGCAAGTGAATCAGCATCATTGAGTGCAAGTCAGTCAGCTTCAGCGAGTTCGAGTCAATCTGCATCTTCAAGTGCTAGTCAGTCAGCGTCAGTGAGCGCAAGTCAGTCAGCCTCAGTAAGCTCAAGCCGATCTGCATCAGTAAGTGCCAGTCAATCCGCTTCAGTAAGCTCGAGTCAATCTGCATCATTGAGTGCCAGTGAGTCAGCATCTGTAAGCACAAGTGAATCAGCTTCAGTAAGTGCTAGCCAGTCTGCATCATTGAGTGCCAGTGAGTCAGCTTCAGTAAGTGCCAGCCAATCTGCTTCAACGAGCGCAAGCCAATCAGCCTCAGCCAGCACGAGTCAGTCCGCATCAGCAAGTGCAAGTCAGTCAGCGTCCGTAAGCTCCAGCCAATCAGCCTCAGCGAGCGCCAGCCAGTCCGCTTCAGTAAGCTCCAGTGAGTCAGCGTCTGTAAGCTCCAGCCAATCAGCATCAGTAAGTTCGAGCGAATCCGCGTCAGTGAGCGCTAGTCAGTCAGCTTCAGCAAGTTCGAGTCAATCGGCTTCAGTAAGCTCCAGCCAATCTGCTTCAACGAGCGCAAGTGAATCAGCATCATTGAGTGCAAGTCAGTCAGCTTCAGCGAGTTCGAGTCAATCTGCATCTTCAAGTGCTAGTCAGTCAGCGTCAGTGAGCGCAAGTCAGTCAGCCTCAGTAAGCTCAAGCCGATCTGCATCAGTAAGTGCCAGTCAATCCGCTTCATCCAGCTCAAGTCAATCTGCTTCAGCAAGCTCAAGTCAATCCGCTTCATCCAGCGCTAGTCAATCTGCCTCAGTAAGTTCAAGCGAATCAGCCTCAGCGAGCGCTAGCCAATCAGCTTCAGCGAGCGCAAGTCAATCAGCATCTGTAAGCTCGAGCGAATCGGCTTCAGTAAGTTCGAGCCAATCTGCTTCAACGAGCTCGAGTCAATCTGCATCATTGAGTGCCAGTGAGTCAGCATCTGTAAGCACAAGTGAATCAGCTTCAGTAAGTGCTAGCCAGTCTGCATCATTGAGTGCCAGTGAGTCAGCATCAGTAAGCTCGAGTCAATCCGCTTCAGTAAGCGCAAGTGAGTCAGCATCGGTAAGTTCGAGTCAATCAGCCTCAGCCAGCACGAGTCAGTCAGCTTCAGCAAGTTCGAGTCAATCGGCTTCAGTAAGCTCCAGCCAATCTGCTTCAACGAGCGCAAGCCAATCAGCCTCAGCCAGCACGAGTCAGTCCGCATCAGCAAGTGCAAGCCAGTCAGCATCCGTAAGATCAAGCCAATCAGCCTCAGCGAGCTCCAGCCAGTCAGCATCCGTAAGCTCGAGTCAATCAGCGTCTGTAAGCACAAGCGAATCGGCTTCAGTAAGCTCCAGCCAGTCAGCATCTGCAAGTGCAAGTCGATCAGCTTCAGCGAGCGCAAGCCAATCAGCATCGGTAAGTTCGAGTCAGTCTGCATCTGCAAGTTCGAGTCAGTCTGCATCTGCAAGTTCGAGTCAGTCCGCATCTGCAAGTTCGAGTCAGTCCGCATCGGTGAGCTCAAGTCAATCAGCCTCAGCAAGTGCAAGTCGATCAGCTTCAGCCAGCGCAAGCCAGTCCGCATCGGTGAGTGCGAGTGAGTCCGCCTCAGTCAGCTCGAGTCAGTCTGCATCGGTAAGCTCCAGCGAATCTGCTTCAGTGAGCGCGAGCCAGTCTGCCTCAGTCAGCTCCAGCCAGTCAGCATCCGTAAGCTCTAGTCAATCCGCATCTGCAAGTGCTAGTCAGTCAGCATCAGTAAGTGCCAGCCAGTCCGCTTCAGCAAGCGTAAGTCAATCCGCTTCAGCCAGCGCAAGCCAGTCTGCATCGGTGAGTTCGAGCCAATCGGCATCTGTAAGCTTAAGTCAGTCTGCCTCAGCGAGCGCAAGTGAATCTGCATCTGCAAGTGCAAGTCGATCAGCTTCAGCCAGCGCAAGTGAGTCAGCATCAGCAAGTGCTAGCCAGTCTGCTTCAGTAAGTTCGAGTGAGTCTGTATCGGCAAGTTCGAGTCAATCGGCTTCAGTAAGCTCAAGCCAATCTGCTTCGGTAAGTTCGAGCGAATCTGCCTCAGTGAGCTCAAGCCAATCTGCCTCAGTAAGCACAAGTGAATCAGCTTCAGCGAGCACGAGTCAATCTGCCTCAGTGAGCTCCAGCCAATCGGCATCAACAAGTACTTCAACTTCTGCAAGTATGCTAGCAGCCGAGTTAGCATTGGAAAGTGCTTCGATCTCAGCAAGTACATCAGTGAGCGAATCTACTTCAACGAGCGCATCACTCTCAGCTAGCATGTTCGCCAGTGAATCGACTCTAGCAAGTACTTCGGTTTCAGCAAGTATGTCAGTGAGCGAGTCAACGTCGATTAGCACTAGTCTCTCGACTTCAGATTCTATTAGTAGTTCTGCATCAGCAAGTACTCTGGCATCTACTTTAACAAGCACCTCTCTCTCAATGGCAAACATTGCAAACCAAGGTCAATCCGCTTCAAGCAAGCCGAGACAAGTCTTACCAAATACAGGAGCGTCGACTTCGGTAGCATCTGCTTTGTTGGGAGCATTGGCAGCTGTGACAGGTATCGGTCTTCTTGCCAAGAAGGATCAGAATGACGATCAAGAAAGTCATTGATAAGATATAAAAATCAATGAATAAATAGTAAAATGGAAAACCTTTGAAAACATGATTTTTCAAAGGTTTTTTCTATATGTGAGAAGGGGAAAATCCTCTTTCGAGTTTGAAATAAACTAGGGGAAAAGGTATAATAGGAAGGTGAGATAATCATCGAAAAAATCAGAACTACAGTAGTAGAAAAGTAGCCAAAAGAATGTGAAAAGAAAAGGGGACGAAATGAAAAAAGAGCTTCAAAAAGCCATTGTACTCGGTGGTGATAATGCATATATGGACAAGATTGAGACAACAATCAAGTCAATCTGTGCCCATAACCGAGCAGTGACTTTTTATGTTTTCAATGATGATTTGCCATCTGAATGGTTTCAGCTCATGGAGAGACGTCTAGAGCCTCTAGCCTCAAAAATCGTCAATGTCAAGATTAGTCATCATGGCTTAAAGGAGTATCATCTTCCCTTGGCTCATCTAAGTTACGCGGCTTACTTTCGTTATTTTATTCCTCAGTATGTCAGCGAAGACCTAGCCTTGTACCTGGATTCGGATATCATCGTTAGATCAAACCTAGATCAACTCTTTTTAGAAGATATGGTGGACTGGCCGGTAGCTGCTGTAGCAGATGCTCTAGTTCCTAGCACTTTTAATTCTGGTGTCTTGCTGATTAATGTGGCCCTCTGGCGTCAAGAAAAGGTGACGGAGCACTTGTTGAGCTTGACAGACCAACTGCATGACCAAGTTTTTGGTGATCAGGGCGTGTTAAATCACCTTTTTGAAGGTCGTTGGAAATCGCTGCCAGCTACCTATAATTTTATGGTTGGTATGGATACAGTGGCTCGAAATTACCAGATGGATTCTTGGTATAGGGACTCTCTTGCTACTGAGAAGACAGCCAAGATTATCCATTATACAGGGGACAAGCCTTGGTACCAAATCAACCTCAATCGTTTGAGGGAGGACTGGTGGTTTTACTACGGACTAGAGTGGCCTGATATCGTCATGAAAAAATGTGATTTCCATAAAGGATTGGCATCTTTAGTTCAAGCTCCCCAGTATGCGACCGCTATTTTTACCAATACATGTCACATAGAGAGAATCGAACACCTGATCCAAGAATTGCCCGATGTAGAGTTCTCTATCCTAGCTCATACCAATTTTGCGCCGGAAATCATGAACTTGCAATCGCATCTGAATGTACGCCTCTATCCTTACTTTAATCCCATGAATGTCAAAAAAGTCTTGGAAAAGATTGACTTTTACTTGGATATCAATCATGAGGATGAAATTGCAAACATTATCCAAGAGGTGCAGCAAAGAGAAATCCCTATATTTGCTTTTGAAACCACTAGTCATGACTCGAGTGGTTACAGTCACGTATACTCACCAGCAGCCGTAGATCAAATGATCGAGTCTATCCGCACGCTTTTGGAATCAAAGAAGCAGTCGTTGTAAACTGAAGGAAACTAAATGAAAAAAACAATTGTTCTCGCAGGAGATTATGCCTATATTCGCCAGATTGAAACAGCGCTCAAGTCTCTCTGCTACCATAATAGCCATGTCAAGGTCTATATCTTTAATCAGGATATTCCTCAGGAGTGGTTCCGCGCTCTCAGACCGATAGTAGAGCAAATGGGCGGTGAATTAGTGGATGTCAAGATGCTTGGCGCCCAATTTCAGATGAACTGGAGCAATAAACTGCCCCATATCAATCACATGACCTTTGCCCGTTACTTTATCCCTGATTTTGTCGAAGAGGACAAGGTTCTTTACTTGGATAGTGATTTGGTTGTGACAGCTGATTTGACGGCTCTCTTTGAAATGGACTTAGGAGAAAACTACCTGGCTGCCGCGCCATCTTGTTTTGGAGTTGGGGTTGGTTTTAATGCAGGTGTACTCTTGATCAATAACAAAAAATGGCGGGCAGAATCTGTGAGACAAGAGCTAGTTGAGTTGACGGAGCGGGAACACCAACATGTGAGTGAAGGAGACCAGTCCATCCTCAATATGCTCTTTCATGACAGCTATGCTCCTCTGGATCAGAACTATAATTTCCAGATTGGTTTTGATAGTGGGGCTGCCTCACATGGACATGAGTTCATCTTCCAGATTCCCCTAGAGCCCCTGCCAGCCATCTTGCATTTCCTTTCTCAAGACAAACCTTGGAACACTCATTCGGTTGGGCGTTTGCGTGAGGTTTGGTGGTACTATCATCTGATGGAGTGGTCGGTCATTACTGAAAAATGGCGTCAGGCTGGAATTGACTATCCAGTCACAGTCTATCAGCCAGCTATGTCTTGTGTTAATTTGACTAACTCCTGGCATCTTGAGAAAATCGACTATCTGGTTCAAGCCTTGCCAGAGGTGCATTTCTACATTGCAGCCTATACAACGATGGCACCGGAACTCATGCTCTTGTCACGTTTTGAAAATGTGACCCTCTATCCCAACACCTTCCCTCTCTTGGTTGAGAAACTGATCCAGCAGACAGATGTCTACCTTGATATTAACCACGATGACAAGTTGAGTGTTGTTTATGACTATATTTCACACTTTGAGAAACCGATCTTGACTTTTGACAATACCCAGTCGCGGGAACTACCTGAAAGTGCCTATGCAGGTATTTTCTCAGCAGAAAGACCGGAAGAAATGGTAGCAGCTCTGACAGCTTATCTGGACGAAAAAACTCACGAAAACTGATATAGAGATTTGAATGTACTAAGATAAAAAGGCTTGATGGGCCTCGTGTGACAGGACAGAAAGATAAAAAGAAAAGGAGGAGCTAGTGAAAGAATTTCGTTCATCGATAGCAGTAAAAAAAGGGATGCACACCCTGTTTTTGCTCTTTATTTATGTGCTCGGGAGTCGTCTGGCTCTTCCTTTTGTTAACCTCAATAGTCGGGATTTTCTCGGAGGAAGCGCAGCCTATTTGGACTTTTCAGTAGCTCTGACTGGTGGAAATCTTCGCAGCCTCTCTCTCTTTTCCATCGGGCTTTCACCTTGGATGTCAGCTATGATCTTGTGGCAGATGTTTTCCTTTTCAAAGAAACTGGGCTTAAACTCAGTTTCTTCGGAAGTTCAGGATAGACGGAAAATGTACTTGACGTTAGGGATTGCCTTGATTCAGGCCTTGGCCTTGACGACAAACCTCCCTGTCCAAGCCCCCTACAATCCCTTCTTGGTCTTTCTCCTCAATACCAGCCTTTTGGTTGCGGGGACCTTCTTCTTAGTTTGGCTGTCGGACATCAATGCGTCTATCGGAGTTGGAGGCCCTGTCGTCATTTTATTGGCAAGTATGGTGGCTTCACTCCCTCAGGACATCATCCAATCGGTCCAAGTTCATAAGATCTCTCCTTGGTTGCTTTTCCTGTTGCTGATACTTGGCGTCCTCTTTACCTATCTCGTCGTTCTCTTTTACAGAGCGCGATACCGCATCCCTATCAATAAAATCGGGCTCCATTCTCGCTTTAAACGCTATTCCTATCTGGAAATCACGCTCAATCCTGCAGGTGGCATGCCTTATATGTATGTGATGAGTCTCATGGGCTTGCCTTCTTATCTCTTGCTCTTGCTTCAACATCTGGATAAGGGCAATCCGCTCTACCCTGCCCTACTGGAGCAGTATGCGATGGGGAAACCCTTGTGGATCTATGCTTATATCCTTATCCTCTTTGTCTTTAGCATTGCCTTTGCCTTTGTTAATGTGAGTGGTCAACAAATCGCAGATCGGATGAAGCAATCAGGAGATTACATCTATGGGGTCTATCCGGGTGAGGATACCAGTCGCTTTATCAACCGTTTGGTTCTCCGATTTGCTCTGATAGGTGCAGTCTTTAACGTTACCTTGGCTGGACTTCCGATATTGTTTGTCTTGAAGGATGAGAGTCTGTTAAAAGTCAGCATGATTCCCGGACTCTTTTTAATTTTGAGTGGTATGTTGTTTACGATTCATGATGAATTGCAAGCGCTCCGACTAAATGAAAGGTATCAGCCACTATTCTAGGAGGTTTTGATGTATTACTTTATTCCAGCCTGGTATGGCAAGGAACGTCCCTGGCATGCCGATTTGACACCTTGGTATTTTTCTCATTTTAAGCTAGAATTTGATGACACCTTCAATCAGATTCGCTTGATGCAACGCCAAGGGGTCCCTGCCCAGGTCCTCCTTTTGTCCTATCAGCCTCATCTTCGCTATTTTCTCCATCGCCAAGGTATTTTAGAAGCACAGGTTTATTCCTTATTTGATGAATTGCAGGATTTTCATGAGATTCGACCACAGATCTTGCAACTCAGAGATATTGAGTGGGATGAGGACTGCGAGTTTGTTTACAGTCCCTTTACCATTCTGGTGCTGAAGGATGGCAAGCCCTATGCCCAGGTAGAGCACGGGATAGAAGGTTTTATCAGTACGATTCAGTATTTCAAGGAAGATGGGTTCTTGTCTGCCAACTACCTGATGGATGATCGGGGGCTGGTTTCCAGTGTGATTTACTACGAAGATGGTCAGGCTATCTACCAAGATTACCTCAATCCCAAGGGACTGTGGCAGTTTAGAGAGCATTTGCAAGATGATGGCCGTATCGAGGTCAATCCTATCTTTGCTTTTCGCTTCCAACAAGAGGCTTACCAAGATATGGGGGAATTGATTGCGGAGTTTTTTGAGAAGAAAATAGCTCAACATCCTGAGGAAGGAGCGACCTATTTTCTGCCTGCGTGTGACCAGCACAATTCTTTCCTTTTAGAACGATTGCCTCACCAAACTACCAAGGTTCTCAGCCTTTTTATCGGACGAAATCCCCAAGAGCAATTACCACAACTGGCAGGTCTGCTGGATAAGGTGGACCTTGTTCTGGTTGACAGGGAGGATACCCTGCGCTTGGCTCAGTCTGCCTTTTCAGAACAAGCAATGAAGTTTCGTCATTTATCGCCTTTTGATACGCGCTTGGAGCTGGGAAAGAGTCAGACTCGGAAGGAGTCGCTTCTCTACTATCAACTGGACTTTGAGCAGGGGATAGAGGACCAGGCTCTCTATCAGGTCTTGCGTTTCCTTTCTGAAAACAAGGATACAGAGCTGGTCTTTGGAGCCTTTGCTGCTAGTCAAGAAGAAATGAAGCGGCTGGAAACACGTGTTTCTGAGATGATTGCAGAGCAGTTTCAAGACCAGGAACTGGAGAAGGAAGTTGATTATCAAGGAGCTGAAAATCCACTTGAGGACAATCGCCATCAGAGCAAGCGCTATTCGTTTGTCAATATGAGGGATGAATCGGAGTTAATCAAGCAGCTGGAATTTGTTCGTTTGATTGTCGATTTGAACAGTCAGCCTCTTCTTTATACTCAGATCGCGGGGATTAGTGCTGGTATCCCTCAAATCAATAGGGTCAAAACAGAGTATGTCAGCCATCAGAAGAATGGCTATCTGTTGGAAAACACTGCTGATTTTGCGCAAGCTGCCCATTACTATCTCGATAGTTTGCAGGTGTGGAATGATGCTCTGATCCATTCGATTGAAAAGATAAAGGAACATACCGGGGAGCAATTCCTAATCAAGCTAGAAAAGTGGTTGGAGGAGGTGACTCATGGAAAAGAAGTATAAGATCTTGCAAATCGGTCCAGAGGATTGGCGAGATACACTTGCCCTACCAGCCCAACTAGACTGGTATCATGTCCCTCCCAACACACCGTCTGCCATCCAGAAAATCATGGATGAGAATGACTTAGATCACTTTCATGCTGTCATTCTCACGGATGGGGCTTATCTAGTAGATTTGCTACCTTTTGCATCTAGCTTGGAACCCTATACAGTTTTCTATCCAGAACAGTTTGCAAGTCAGGATGAAGGTCTTCAAAACCTCATCAAACAGCACTGCATGCAGGCGATGGACCTGTCAGACCGACAGGGCTTTGTTCGAGACCTCTCCACCTCCCTCTTTGAAGGTGGTTATGGGGACAAGCTGAGTCCAGCTACGATACGGATTCATCCGAATTTCCAAGGCTCAGTCTCCTATCAAGGATTTGAGCATCTGGAGTTAGAAGGAGATTTTGGCAAGACCTATACCCAGCTAGCCTCTTGGGCCTATAATCAGACTGTTCAAGCCCTTTCGCCAATCGAACTCTGGCTCGAATATGAAAAGAGTGGACCAGTGGACTTGCGCTTGCGTTTGCGAAAGATCCCAGCAGGATCCATCTCAGAGATAAAACAGGATATTCTCCTTGAGGAAGCAGACTTTGCCTCAGCAATCATAGTGGAGCAAGACTATGATGCTTATCTGAGTATTTCTCTTGAAGCGCGTGGTCAAGGGAAGGTCAACATCGGCAATCTCCACCAACGCTGGAGCCGGAAACAGTTTGGAAAGTTTGTTCTCGGAGGCAATATCCTGCATGACAAAAAACGTGAGGAAATCAACTATTTCTTTCACCCGGGGGATTTCAAACCTCCTCTAGCAGTCTATTTCTCAGGTTATCGTCCGGCGGAAGGTTTTGAGGGTTACTGGATGATGAAGAATCTCAGATGCCCCTTTCTCCTCTTTTCGGACCCTCGATTAGAGGGTGGAGCCTTTTACCTAGGAACTGAGGAGTTGGAAGACAACATACAAGCAACCATCCAACACTATCTAGACTACCTAGGCTTGGATAGAAGTGACTTGATCCTATCTGGGCTGTCAATGGGAACCTTCCCTGCCCTCTACTATGGAGCCTACTTTGAACCCAAGGGAATCGTAGTCGGAAAACCCTTGACCAATCTAGGAACCATCGCACAGCGGGGCCGACTAGAGGCGCCAGGAGTCTTTCCGACTAGCTTTGATGTCTTGCACCTTCAGACAGGAGGAGTGAGCCAGAAAGACATGAAGGACTTGGATCAACGTTTTTGGACCCGATTTAAACAAGCTGATTTTTCCCAGACGACCTTCGGCCTTTCTTACATGAAGGACGAGGATATGGATAGTAGTGCCTATGACCAGCTAGTGGAGACACTTTGTCAGACAGGAGCCAAGATTTTGTCCAAAGGAACCGCAGGTCGACACAATGATGATACAGGAACAAACGTTGCCTGGTTTATTCATTTTTACAAGATGATACTAGAAGAATACGGAAGAGGTGAGACATGATTATCATCAAGAGAGAGGATATTAGGTGGGGTGAGATGGGAGCCACTTATCTTTATGGTAGCCAGATCACCTATCATGCAGACGGTCATGTTACCCTGAAAAATCCTTTGCTGGCTTCAGGTGAAACCCTTAAAACCTGGTTTTCTAGTGTCAATTACCAGGCTACTAGAAGTCAGCCCAGCCTCCCTCTTCTTAAGAAAAATCACACCTACCGTCTCTCTATGAAGATGCAGGTTCAACCAGCCAATGGTCTCTATCTCAAACTGACTTTTTTAAACCGTTATGAGGTAATCATCGAGGAGAAGATTGAAAGACAATTTTCCTTTAGCTTCACCTATCCTGAAGCGGCCTACACCTACCGCCTTTCCTTGATTAGTGCAGGTTTTGAGGCTCTTGACTTTGTTTCGTTTTCTATTGAGGAGGATGCTGGTGTTTAATCGTTTGTATCAGGAAAGACAACTGAGAAAGGTCAAGAAGCTTTTAAGCCAAATCAACGCTCTCAAAGAAGAGATGGCTGCCCTCAGTGATGAGGAAATGGCTGCAAAGACAGAGGAGTTTCGCCAGCGTCTTGCCCAGGGAGAAACCTTGGATGAGCTATTGGTAGAAGCCTATGCCCTTGTTCGTGAGGCCGATAAACGTGTCTTGGGTCTCTTTCCCTATGATGTGCAAGTCATGGGTGCCATTGTGATCCATCAAGGAAATGTGGCAGAGATGAATACGGGTGAAGGCAAGACCTTGACTGCCACCATGCCCCTCTACCTCAATGCCCTAACGGGAAAAGGCAGCATGCTGGTCACGACCAATGACTATCTGGCTAGACGGGATGCAAGCGAAATGGGCCCAGTCTACCAATTTTTAGGTCTAACTGTCGGTCTTCCCTTTTCAGAGGACCCAAAAGAGGACTTGACTGCGGAAGAGAGAAGAAAGATCTACACCTCGGACATCGTCTACACGACCAATAGTGTCCTGGGATTTGACTATCTCAATGACAATCTTGCCTCCACTCGTGAGGGGAAATTCCTGCCTCCCTTTAACTATGTCATCATTGATGAGATCGATGACATTCTACTCGATAGTGCCCAAACTCCCTTGATTATCGCAGGTTCTCCCCGCGTCCAGTCTAACTATTATAGGATGATTGATACCCTAGTGACGACCTTGGTTGAGGGAGAAGACTACATCTACAAGGAAGAAAAAGACCAGGTTTGGTTGACCCGAAAAGGTGCCCAGACGGTCGAAGGTTTCCTAGGAATCGATCATCTCTATAAGGAAGAGTATGCTAGTTATGTTCGGCATCTGGTCTATGCTCTTAGAGCCCATACGCTCTTTACTAAGGACAAGGACTATCTGGTTCGAGGGCAAGAAATGGTCTTGTTAGACAAGGGAACAGGGCGTTTGATGGAAATGACCAAGCTTCAAGGAGGTCTCCACCAAGCTATCGAAGCCAAGGAACATGTGAAGCTCTCTCCTGAAACCAGAGCTATGGCTTCGATCACCTACCAGAGTCTCTTTAAGATGTTTCGTAAAATCTCAGGTATGACAGGAACTGGAAAGGTGGCAGAAAAAGAGTTTTTTGAAACCTATAACATGTCTGTCATTCGCATCCCAACCAATCGCCCACTTAGGCGAATGGACCATCCGGACAATCTCTATGTGACCCTCCCTGAGAAAGTGTATGCTTCTCTCGAAGCTATCAAGACCTACCACGCCAAAGGCAATCCACTCCTGATCTTTGTCGGATCTGTAGAAATGTCCCAGCTTTACTCGTCCTTGCTCTTGCGAGAGGGGATTTCTCACAATGTCCTTAATGCCAATCATGCGGCGCGTGAAGCCCAGATTATCGCAGAGTCTGGACAGATGGGGGCAGTGACCGTTGCGACTTCTATGGCAGGTCGAGGGACAGATATCAAACTCGGTCCAGGTGTTGCAGAATTGGGTGGTTTGATTGTGATTGGTACCGAGCGGATGGAGAGCCAACGAATTGACCTGCAAATCAGAGGTCGTTCTGGTCGCCAGGGTGATCCAGGCATGTCTCAATTTTTCGTATCGCTTGAAGATGATGTGATCAAAAAGTTCGGGCCGTCTTGGGTTCACGACCTGTATCAAGACTACCAAGTGGAAGATATTAGCAAACCTATCCTACTCAAGGCTCGCAAGTACCGCAATCTCGTCAGAAAAGCCCAAGAGGCTAGTGATAGTGCCAGTCGCTCTGCACGCAGACAAACCTTAGAGTATGCGGAAAGCGTCAATATTCAGCGTCAGATGGTCTACAAAGAAAGAGATCGCTTGCTGGATGGGAGCCGTGATTTAGAGCATATCCTTGAGGACATACTGGCAGACTATACCAAACAAATCTCAGAAAAAGCCTATAGCAGCCCCCAAGAACTCTTTCACTTCATCGTGACCAATATTAGCTTCGGGATGAGAGAATTACCAGCTGATTTGGATTTAGCTGATGCAGATCAGATTCGGGAGTTACTAGAGAAAATAATAGCCAAGGAAATCGCAGCTAAAAAGGAAGTCCTCCAACCTCACCAGCTCTATGACTCTTTTCTGAGAATATCCATGCTCAAGGCTATTGATGACAACTGGGTTGAGCAAGTAGACTATCTCCAACAGCTCAGTCTAGCAATCGGGAGCCAGTCTGCTTCTCAAAAGAACCCTATCGTGGAGTACTATCAGGAGGCCTATGCTGGCTTTGAAACCATGAAGCAACAAATCCGTACAGATATGGTACGCAATCTTCTCATGGGGATTGTGGAAGTAACGCCCAAAGGTGAGATTCTCACCCATTTTCCATAAAAAGAGGATCATATGACAATTTACAATATAAATCTAGGAATCGGTTGGGCGAGCAGTGGTGTCGAATATGCCCAGGCCTACCGAGCAGGGATTTTTAGAAGTTTAGACCTAGCATCTAAGTTTATCTTTACCGACTTGATTTTAGCAGACAATATCCAGCACTTAACGGCCAATATCGGCTTTGCGGATGATCAGGTAATCTGGCTTTACAATCATTTTACAGATATCAAGCTAGCACCGACCAGTGTTACAGTTGACGAGGTCTTAGCCTCTTTTGGTGGCCTTGAGAGTCATAGGGAGCAGGATGGCAAGGTCTTGCGCGTCTACTTTTCAGATGAGGATAAGTTTGTGACCTGCTACTTGGTAGACTCGGCTAAGAATCTAGTACAGCATGCAGAGTATGTATTTGGGGGAAACTTGATTCGCAAGGATTATTTCTCCTACAAACGCTACTGTACAGAATATTTCGCGCCTAAAGACCAAGTGGCTAGACTCTATCAACGAAGCTTTTTCAATGAAGACGGCAGCACCGCTTACGATATCTTGCTGACTGAAGGTCAGGAAGAGGTCTATCGATTTAAGGACCGGATTCTGTACGGAAAGCCAGCCCTTATGCGCTATTTTATGCAAAGTTTGAACTTGAGCAAGTCTGATTTGGTCATCTTGGATAGGGAAACAGGGATTGGTCAGGCTGTTTTTGAAGAAGCACAAAAGGCCCATCTAGCAGTTGTCGTTCACGCAGAGCACTATAGTGAAAATGCTAGTAACGAAGACTATCTCCTTTGGAACAACTACTATGAGTATCAGTTTACAAATGCGGACAAGGTCGATTGCTTTATCGTATCCACGGATCGGCAGAAGGAAGTTCTCGAAGGTCAATTTGCCCAGTACAGTCAGCATCGTCCACGAATCGTCACGATTCCAGTTGGGAGCATTGATCAGCTGACGGAGCCTGCTAGGGAACGAAAGCCCTTTTCTCTCATTACTGCTTCGCGTCTGGCCAAGGAAAAACACATTGACTGGCTCGTCAAGGCGGTTATCCAAGCGCATCAAGTCCTCCCTGAGCTCACCTTTGACATTTATGGCAGTGGGGGTGAGGAGTCCCTTTTAAGGGAAATCATCACGGCTCACCAAGCGGAGAACTATATCCAGCTCAAGGGGCATGCAGACCTGGCTCAGATCTATCCCCAGTACGAAGTCTATCTGACAGCCTCAACCAGTGAAGGCTTTGGTCTGACCTTGATGGAGGCAGTTGGTTCAGGCTTGCCCCTGATTGGCTTTGATGTGCCTTATGGAAACCAGACCTTTATCCAGGACGGTCAAAATGGTTACTTGATCCCAAGTTCGGATGACCATGTTGAAACGGCGATTAAAAGATCCTTTGCAGAAAAGATCTGCCAGCTCTATCAGGAAAATCATTTGCCAGATATGAGAATAGCATCTTATGACCTAGCTAGAGAATTTTTAACAGACAAAGTAAGGGACAAGTGGAAGAAAACGATAGAGGAGGTCCTGCATGATTCAACTATTTGATCGATATGGCCAGGAAAGCCGAGATTTACATGAAAGTCTAGAAGCTGCTGGTCTGTCCCATGTCACAGTTGTGATCGAGCCAGACGGCTTTCTCCCAGATGGGATTCTTTCTCCCTTTACCTACTATCTAGGTTACGAGTCGGGAAAAGCTCTTTATTTCAACCAAGTAGGCGTACCTGAGTTTTGGGAGATTGCGGGCAATAACCAGTCGGCGCATATCCTAGAGGATTCTCGGGAGAGGGGCGTGATTCACTATGTGGATGCTCCTCAGGCCCGTCTGATCAAGCAAGTCGACTGGAAGGACCTATCCGGTCGCATCTACCAAGCAGACCACTATAACCGATACGGAGCCTGCTTTGCCAAGACCACCTATAGTGCAGATGGGCAGGCTATCCTGACCAAGTATCAGGATGCAAAGGGACAGGAAATTGTCCTAGAAAATCATGTGACAGGCGATATCCTCCTAACCTTGCCCGGACAAGCCCTGCGCCATTTTAAAAATCGAGTGGAGTTCACGATCTTCTTTTTGCAAGACTTGGGAATCGACACTCGCCACCTTCTCTTTAATACTCTAGCTACCTCTTTCTTGGTCTCATATCATTATCCAGACAAGAGCGGACAGGATATCTTGGTTTGGCAAGAACCGCTAGATGATTGCCTTCCTGGGAATATGCAGCTGCTCTTGGAGCAAGAGGGGCTGAGAGCCAAGCAGATCCTCATACCAGATAAGGCTACCTATGAACAGGCCTTGGCCTTGACCAATCCAGCCTATCATGACAAGTTTGTCCATCTAGGTTATCATTATCAGTTCAAAAGAGAAAACTTCGTTCGACCAGATGCCTTGATCCTTACCAACTCAGATCAGATCGAACATATCGAAACCCTGATTGAGTCCTTGCCAATGGTGACCTTCCGAATCGCGGCAGTGACTGAAATGTCATCCAAATTGCTGACCTTGCTTTCCTATCCCAATGTCGTTCTCTATCAAAACGCCAGTCCGCAAAAGATTCGAGAACTCTACCAGCTGTCTGACCTCTATCTAGATATCAATTACGGAAACGAGCTTTTGGATGCTGTCCGTCAAGCCTTCGAGCACAATATGCTCATCCTAGCCTTTGACCAAACAGCTCATAACAGACCTTACACAGCTCCAGAACACCTCTTTGATGTGCAGGCTGTTGGAGACATGATTGCGAAGATTCAAGAAGCTCTCAGCAGTCTTGACAAGATGGGCCAAGCCCTTGGACATCAAGGTCGTCATGCCAACTATGTGGACTTGGCTACTTACCAAGAGAGGATGGAAAGGATAATAGGGGAAGGACATGACTAAAAAAGATTTATTTTACAAGGATGTCGAAGGACGCATGGAAGAGTTAAAGCAAGGAGCGCTTAAGAAAGAAAAGCCTACCCGAGGAGAAAAGATCAGTAAAACCTTCTCCATTTTACTCGGCTTGCTCATCCTTCTTACCCTGATCTTTACATTATTAGGAATCTTGAGGTGAAATGATGGAAGTTTTGATGATTATAGGAATAATCCTAGCCGTCGCCTTGATTGTCCTGGTTCTCATCCAACCTCGCCAAAGCCAACTCTTTTCCATGGATGCGACTAGCAATATCGGAAAACCAGGCTACTGGCAGAACAACCGCTTGGTAAAAATTGTAACCCTCTTGCTCAGTCTAGCCCTGTTTGTCTTGCTCCTTATTTTTATGATAGTGACCTATCAGTAAGGATGCAGTTCCATTCACAGATGAGGAATACTAAACACGAAAAAAAGATCCAAGCAAATCGGAGGATAGAATGGAAGAACTAATGAATGAAAAAATTATCGAAATCGTGCATTAAACCAACGATATGATTCCAGTAGAGTGGGATGATCTTTATATCAATTTTGAAATAGATAAGACGCTTAGTGGTGGTGTGTATTTTCTTTAAATATAAAGGAGAATATCATTATTACATGGATATTCCATCTTTATTTAACATTTCTGAAGACGACTTTGATAAGGAATTTTTTGAATTATTTGATTTAGGTGGTGAGATGAAGAAGATATTCATCGAGAACGGTCTCGCAGAGTGGTCTGCCTTTACAATTAAGGTGGATGAAAACAATAAAGCCTCTTTGGACTTCGACTATGCACCATGGCTCGAAAGTGGTTTTGGACCAAGTGCTAGAACTTCTTTTTTTCAATATAAATACTTGGGCCAGCAACCTGACAACGAAAAAGAGCTAGAACAGTTCAAGGCAATGGAAGCCTTCCAGCAGGAGCATAATGGCAAATAGAAAGTATAATCATGGAAATAGAAAACACAGTGTCAATTTGGATTGGCAACTTTGATACTAAATTAGAATTAGATGAGTTTATAACTTTGAAATATGATGATGAAGGAGAGGCGATTCCTTCAATGTTTTATCATCAATATAACATTGATATTGATGATATTGATGATTATCTAATTGAAAAAGAAGTTTTTGAAACCAGCTTTACAAATTTGTTTGACATGCTAAAGGGCGCATCCTATGACAACATTATTGTAAAGAATTTAGAGCAAAAAGGCATAAAAGCCAATATCGCACCCAATAATACGTTGATTTTGATATATAATTATCAGTTTGATAGCAATGTTCCACAAACAAGTAACACAGAATTTGTAGCGACTGTACGGTACAAATAATTAGAAGAGTGAAATGAATCGATCTACAATTTTACGGAGTAATTGGAGGGCTTAGATTCACAATTTCTAAAATCAGGAAAGAGGATAAAATGTTAGTAAACTTTATAAAAGTGGCAGATATGCCCAAAGATGTTATTGAAAAATATAAAAATCAAGTTCCAGCTGAGTTGGTTCAAATTTGGCAGGAGGATGGTCTGGGAACCTTTTTAGATGGTTATTTGAAGGTGATTAATCCAGAGGATTATCTTGAACTTCTCCAAGATAGTTATTTCAGAGGAGATGTCGCTTTTCCTATGTTTGTAACAGCATTTGGAGATATTATTACTTGGGAAGAAAATGCCTACGTGGGAATTGTCCAATATAATATTCAGGATTTGGATATTATTTGTAAGGGTATGGATTTATTTATTCGATTTTTAGATAACGAATATATTACAAAAAAATTTGAACTGGATTTATATAGACAGGCTGTGTTAAAACATGGTCCCTTGTCTTATAACCAATGTTTTGGTTTCGTTCCACTTCTAGCATTAGGTGGCTTTAAAGATGTAGACCACATGGATAAGGTAAAAGTCTTGGAACACATTTACCTCATGTACCAGCTGACAGGTGGTGTGATGGACGACTAGGAGTTGCTATTTCTTTATTGAGAATAGTACGAGAGGAAGAACTTCCCTTCCAAATACAAAACACAAGAACCTCAGAGGAAGTCCTCTGAGGTTCTTTGCGTTCTAGTTTCCATATTTCTGGTAAAAATCGACCTTGACCTGGATAAAGGTTTCGGCTTCGCGTAGTAGTTGCAGGAGGGTGGCACGGGTTTCAAACTCCTCACGTGTTTTAGGGAGACTCCGATTGCGGAAGACTTGCAGATAGCGTTCGATGTCATCAAGTAGGTCATGAGCAGGATTGGTCTGGCTTAGCTGGGCAGCAATCTTTGAAAAGAGCTGGGCCAAGATCAAACTCTCACTTGCGGCCAAATGACAGGTATTGATCTGCTGGGCCATATTTCGCAGGATACGACTTTGTCGCTGTCTCATCTCAAAGTAGTGGATGTGATAGTCCGTCTGGTGAAAGAGGTGGTCCGAGTGATCCAGGTAGACCAGTTTGAGGGCTTCATCGAGGAGGTTGTCTAATTGGTCAACGAGTTGGGCTTGATTGCGCCCGTCTCCTCTTGACAGATAGTATTTAAAGCGAAGCAGGATGTCTTTTAACTTTTCCTCGACCTGAAGGTGGTAGCTTTGGATGGCTTTCTCACGAGAGGGCATATAAAGGTTGACCAATAGAGCAAAGCTTGTCCCGATGAGAAAGAGGAGCACTTCATTGAGCAAGAGAGCTGGAGAAGTAGACTCCTGTACCAAGAGATGACCGACCAAGACACTGCTAGGGGTGATGCCGATTTCCCAGCCCATTTTGTAAGAAAGAGGGACATAGAGAGCCAGATAGAGGCCCAGACTCCAAATGTGAAAGCCCGTCAGCTGAAAGGCTAGAACACCGATAGCGAGCGCTAGGAGCATAGAAAAGAGGCGGTTACGTGCTAATTTCAGCGTGCTTCTGCGCGTGTCGGAGAGGCTTAAGAGGGCGATAATTCCAGCTGAAACTGCTGATGATAAATCTAAAAAATAAGCGAGAAAACAAGCGAGACAGGTCGCTAAGATCAGTTTTGTTGTACGTTGAGTGAGGGACATGAAAATTTCCTAAACTAATAGAGTCAAGTGTTTAACAAGGAATCAGAGACTAGAGACGAAGTTTTCGGTTTGTAGCATACTCGGCAACCGCTGTAAAGAGGACATCTGTTGAAGAGTTCAGGGCTGTTTCGCAGGAGTCTTGCACGACCCCAATCACAAATCCGACTCCGACAACCTGCATAGCCAAGTCGTTGGAAATCCCAAAGAGGCTACAAGCGACAGGAATAAGGAGAAGGGATCCCCCAGCAATTCCAGATGCCCCGCAGGCAGAAATGGCAGCCACGACACTGAGCACAAATTCTGTCCCAAAGTCTACCGAGATTCCGAGTGTATTGACCGCAGCCAGAGTCAGGATGTTAATGGTAACGGCAGCGCCAGCCATATTGATGGTTGAACCAAGCGGGATAGAGACAGAGTAGGTGTCAGGATTCAGTCCCAAGTCTTGGCAGAGTTTCATATTGACAGGGATATTGGCGGCAGAGCTACGAGTGAAAAAGGCTGTAATACCACTGATACGTAAGCATTTCAAAACAAGGGGATAGGGATTTTTCCTCATAAAGAGAAAAGCGATGAGTGGGTTGACGATGAGAGCTACAAAGGCCATGGTAACAATCAAGAGTCCTAGGAGGACACCGTAATTAGCTAGACTGGCAATGCCCTTGTCAGAGATGGTCTTGAACACCAAGCCTAAAATTCCAAAGGGAGCTAGGTTGATAATCCATTCTACGATTTTAGAGGTGACATCCGCCATGGTTTTCAGCAATTCTTTACTATGTTTACTTGCCTCTCTCATAGCCAGACCAAAGACGACTGCCCAAGAGAGAATCCCGATATAATTGGCCTCAACAATGGCATTCAAGGGATTGTCCACCAGTTTGAGCAAGAGGTTGCTGAGGACTTGACCAATACCATCAGGAGCAGCAACTTCTGTATTTGCACTGGTCAGGGTGATTTGCACAGGCAGTAAGAAACTAGCTAGAACAGCCACCAATGCAGCAGCAAAGGTTCCAAGCAAATATAGGAAAATAACAGTCTTCATATTGGTATTTTGTCCCTTTTGATGTTGGGAAAGGGCATTGGCAACAAGGGCAAAAACCAAAATAGGAGCGATGGCTTTCAGTCCACCTACAAAGAGGTCTCCAAGCAGACCAATTCCTGTAAGGTTTGGGAAGAGCATCCCCAATGTCGCTCCAAAAATCATTCCAATAAGGATTCGTTTGATGAGGCTTGCCTTGGTCCAGGCTCTAATGATTCGTTTCATAGCAGTCTCCTTCAAATGTATTGTTTATAATTATAGTATAAATATGCTATAGAGGCAAGTAATATTTTGAAAATAGAGCCGATAATTGAATAATTATGAAAGAAAAGAGAAGGACGATTTTATGGTATAATAGGAAAAAGGAGTTTTATATGCAAGATTTTTTTCAACGCTATTTTGATAGACTTGATTTAACAACCATGTTAGAGAATCTCTTGACCAAGGTGATTTCTCTTTTGATTTTGTTTTTACTATTTTATATAGCTAAAAAGATGCTTCATGCGACTGTACGAAAGATTGTCAAGCCCTCGCTTAAATTTTCCAATCGAGATGCAGGAAGACAAAAGACTATCTCCCGTTTGCTGGAGAATGTCTTTAACTACATTCTTTATTTCTTTCTGCTCTACTGTATCCTGTCTATTTTAGGACTGCCAGTTTCCAGCCTCCTTGCCGGTGCGGGGATTGCTGGGGTAGCCATTGGTATGGGGGCGCAAGGCTTTCTATCCGATGTCATTAATGGCTTCTTCATCCTTTTTGAACGCCAACTTGATGTGGGTGATGAAGTGGTTCTCACAAACGGACCGATTACCGTTTCTGGAAAGGTCGTTAGCGTAGGGATCCGTACAACGCAACTGCGAGGTGACGATCAAGCCCTTCACTTTGTCCCCAATCGCAATATCACCGTCGTCAGTAATCTATCTCGTACTGAATAGGCCGGCTATTTTAGCAGATTTGTGGTACAATAGAAGGAGTTTGGTAAAGGAGAGAGTATGCTATTTGTAGAGAAAAAATTAGGTCACGATTGTACATGGATAGACCTTGATGTGGACAAGATTAAAAACATGGAAGACCTTTCGGATGTCTATGGATTGGACAAGGAAACCATCGAGTATGCTCTGGATAGAAATGAGCGTGCTCACATGGACTATCACCGTGAAACGGGAACGGTAACCTTCATTTATAATGTTCTTGACTTAGAAAAAGACAAAGAATATTATGAAGCGATTCCGATGACCTTTATCGTTGAAAAACAACGGCTGATCACAATTAGCAACCACAAGAATAGTTATGTGATTAAACGTATGGCAACCTACCTTGAAAGCCATGAAGTTGTTTCAATCTACAAATTTCTTTTTGCCAGTTTAGAGATTATTAGCAATGCTTATTATCCAGTTATTGAAGAAATGGATAAAAGTAAGGATGAAATCAGTGCACTTCTTCGTCAAAAAACAACTAAAAAAAATCTTTTTGCCCTCTCTGACTTGGAAACTGGTATGGTTTACCTGACTGCTGCTGCCAAACAAAATCGTCTCCTCTTGGAACACATCCAAGGGCATGCTCTTTATCGCAATTTTAATGAGGTAGAAAGAGAGCAGTTTGACGATGCCATGATTGAAGCTCATCAGTTGGTTTCGATGACAGACTTGATTTCTCAAGTTTTGCAACAACTCTCAGCCTCTTACAACAACATCCTAAATAATAATCTAAATGATAATTTGACAACTTTGACCATTATCTCAGTCTTGCTAGCTATCCTTGCGGTTATTACAGGATTCTTCGGAATGAATGTTCCCTTACCGTTTGCAGATGAACCAAATGCTTGGATTTATATTTTGATAGCTAGTCTCATTTTATGGGTAGTCTTAGCCCAATATTTAAAGAATATTGCTAGAAATTAAAAAGAAAAGGAGCCAGAATGGCGATTGAAAATTACATGCCAGACTTTGCTGTGGAAGCAGTTTATGATCTGACAGTCCCAAGCCTGCAAGCGCATGGTATCAAGGCTGTTTTGGTCGATTTAGACAATACCCTCATTGCTTGGAACAATCCTGATGGGACGCCAGAGATGAAGCAATGGCTACATGACCTTCGGGACGCGGGCATTCGCATCATCGTAGTCTCAAATAATACCAAAAAACGGGTTCAACGTGCAGTTGAGAAATTTGGGATTGATTATGTTTATTGGGCCTTGAAGCCTTTCACATTTGGGATTGACCGTGCCATGAAGGAATTCCACTATGAGAAAAATGAAGTGGTCATGGTCGGCGACCAGCTCATGACGGATATACGAGCAGCCCACCGTGCAGGTATTCGCTCGATCTTAGTCAAACCCTTGGTCCAACACGACTCCATCAAAACGCAGATTAACCGAGCTCGCGAGCGCCGTGTCATACGAAAAATCACTGAAAAGTACGGACCGATTACATATAAAAAAGGAATTTAACTATGGAAGAAATTCTCTGTATTGGTTGTGGAGCAACCATTCAGACGACAGACAAGGCTGGTCTTGGATTTACTCCCCAGTCGGCACTTGAAAAAGGTTTGGAGACTGGCGAAGTCTATTGTCAACGCTGTTTCCGTCTCCGCCACTACAATGAAATCACAGATGTCCAGTTGACGGACGATGATTTCCTCAAACTCTTACACGAGGTGGGAGACAGTGATGCCTTAGTGGTTAATGTCATAGATATTTTTGACTTTAATGGCTCTGTCATCCCAGGCTTACCGCGCTTTGTATCGGGCAATGATGTTCTCTTAGTTGGAAATAAAAAAGATATCCTGCCCAAGTCAGTTAAACCGGGCAAGATTAGCCAGTGGCTCATGGAACGTGCCCACGAAGAAGGTCTTCGCCCCGTCGATGTCGTCTTAACTTCAGCTCAGAATAAGCATGCTATTAAGGAAGTCATTGACAAGATTGAACACTACCGTAAGGGACGCGATGTCTACGTAGTTGGTGTGACCAACGTTGGAAAGTCAACTCTCATTAACGCTATTATCCAAGAAATCACAGGTGACCAAAATGTCATCACGACTTCGCGTTTTCCGGGGACAACCTTGGACAAGATTGAGATTCCGCTTGACGACGGATCTTATATCTACGATACACCGGGGATTATTCACCGCCACCAGATGGCCCACTACTTGACGGCTAAAAACCTCAAGTATGTCAGCCCTAAAAAGGAAATCAAGCCCAAAACCTATCAGCTCAATCCTGAGCAAACCCTGTTTTTAGGTGGTCTTGGACGCTTTGACTTTATATCAGGAGAAAAGCAAGGATTTACAGCTTTCTTTGACAATGAACTCAAACTCCATCGTACTAAGCTTGAAGGCGCTAGTGCCTTTTATGACAAGCATCTGGGAACTCTTCTCACACCACCAAATAGCAAGGAAAAAGAAGATTTTCCAAAACTAGTCCAACATGTATTTACCATCAAGGACAAGACAGACCTAGTCATCTCAGGACTAGGCTGGATCCGCGTAACAGGCACCGCCAAAGTCGCCGTCTGGGCACCAGAAGGCGTCGCCGTCGTCACACGAAAAGCAATCATTTAAAATAAAATCACTGAGCGAACAAAGTGAGCTCATACGGAGATAGTTATTGCCGTGGTGTGATTGCCAATCTTTAGATTGGCAAGGGGCACAATTGAGACCTAGGCTCAATTGTGAGGTCAGGAAATCCATTTTTCAAAGATGAAGTCTTTGAAAAATTAGTTCCGACCGTCCCTCACCACCTAAAATAACTATCCAAAAAGGAAGAAAGAATATGTCATTAACATCAAAACAACGTGCCTTCCTCAACAGTCAGGCACACACCCTCAAACCCATCATCCAAATCGGGAAAAATGGTCTCAACGACCAAATCAAAACCAGCGTCCGTCAAGCCCTCGACGCCCGCGAATTGATCAAGGTTACTCTCTTACAAAACACAGATGAAAACATCCACGAAGTAGCTGAAATTTTGGAAGAAGAAATTGGTGTGGATACTGTCCAAAAAATCGGACGCATCTTGATTTTGTTTAAACAATCCAGCAAGAAAGAAAATCGCAAGATTTCCAAGAAAGTCAAAGAAATCTAAAAAAGACATTCCAAGGAACGGTTTTTACAGAGAATTAAAGGAAGACGAGCCTATGGCAATCGAATTATTGACTCCCTTTACCAAGGTAGAGTTGGAGCCAGAAATCAAGGAGAAAAAACGCAAACAAGTCGGGATTTTAGGGGGAAATTTTAACCCTGTTCACAATGCCCATCTTGTTGTGGCGGACCAAGTACGACAACAGTTAGGACTGGACCAGGTCCTGCTTATGCCCGAATACCAACCACCTCATGTAGATAAAAAGGAAACCATCCCCGAGCACCACCGTCTCAAGATGCTTGAGTTGGCGATTGAGGGAATTGAAGGCTTAGCCATTGAAACTATTGAGCTGGAGCGCAAGGGCATTTCTTACACCTACGACACTATGAAGATTTTGACAGAGCAACATCCAGATACGGATTATTACTTCATTATCGGGGCTGATATGGTGGACTATCTGCCTAAATGGTACCGAATTGATGAGCTGGTCGACATGGTTCAGTTTGTTGGAGTTCAGCGCCCGCGCTACAAGGCAGGGACTTCCTATCCAGTTATCTGGGTGGATGTGCCTCTCATGGACATCTCGTCCAGCATGGTGCGTGACTTCATTGCCCAAGGTCGGAAACCTAACTTTCTCCTACCTCAGCCAGTGCTAGACTACATCGAGAAGGAGGGGCTTTACTGATGGCATACCAAGACTATATCAACTGCTCCCGTGAGATTTTGTTGGAAAAAATGGCAGAGCTTCTGCCTGAAAAACGCTTAACTCATTGCTTGGGTGTGGAGCATGCAGCCATAGAGCTTGCGAAGCGATTCGGAGTTGATGCTGAGAAAGCGGGTCTAGCAGGCCTCCTTCATGATTATGCTAAAAAGCTGTCAGATCAGGAATTTCTAGACTTGATTGACCGTTACCAATTAGACCTTGACCTCAAAAACTGGGGCAATAATGTTTGGCATGGTATGGTTGGCATCTACAAGATTCAGGAAGATTTGGATTTGCGTGATCCGGAGATCCTAAGAGCTATTGAAATCCATACAGTCGGGGCTGGTCAGATGACCGATTTAGACAAGGTCATCTATGTAGCAGACTACATCGAGCACAATCGTGCCTTTCCAGGAG
The DNA here is from genome assembly GCF_006228325.1 of Streptococcus sp. 1643. Lineage (NCBI taxonomy): Bacteria > Bacillati > Bacillota > Bacilli > Lactobacillales > Streptococcaceae > Streptococcus > Streptococcus sp. 1643. Next base: position 1,474,956 of record NZ_CP040231.1, on the reverse strand, counting down.
TGGACGAGGCACGTGAGATTGCTAGTCTATCGCTCAATAAGGCTGTGGCCTATGAAACAGCGCGAACTGTGGAGCATTTAGCTCATCAGGGATTCCCCATCTATCCCCAAACCCTTGAAACCTATAACGCATTTGTGCACTATTTGAAAGAGGACTAAATGAACGAAAAAGAATTACTAGAACTAGTCGTGAGAGCGGCGGATGAGAAGCGTGCGGAGGATATCCTCGCACTTGATGTACAAGATTTGACCAGCGTGACAGACTACTTTGTCATCACGAGCTCGATGAATAGCCGTCAGTTGAACGCAATCGCTGATAACATTCGTGAAAAAGTAGCAGAAGCTGGTGTTAAAGGCAGCCATGTCGAAGGCGATGCAGCTGGAGGTTGGGTCTTACTAGACCTCGGTGGTGTCGTTGTGCATATCTTCTCAGAAGAAATGCGTGCCCACTATAACCTAGAAAAACTGTGGCATGAGGCGGAGTCTATAGATATTTCTGAAGCCTTGGCCTAGTAGATGAACTCAGTTGCAGTCAACTGGGTTTATTTGCTTATTTTAGAAAAAATGGATAGAAAGGTGAGAGCGTTGTGTTTTGTTCATCTCGAAACTGAACATGAGCTAAAAGCTGCGAGAAAAAGAGTAACTTCCTTTGTATCTGACGATACAGCAGAAAGTTTCCTATTTTCTCCTTGCTTTTAACGCTCTTTGTATCTTAGAAAGGATTTGAACCCGTCCTGTAATCGCCGGAAAATAGATAGCCTTCCTTGGAGCTCGGCTCCATCGTCAAGCTCCTAATTTTCATTCCGATTACGGGCGGACTTGGTATCATGATTATGGCAACTTACGAAACCTTTGCGGCTGTTTACGATGCTGTGATGGATGATAGTTTATATGATAAATGGACGGATTTTTCTCTGCGTCATTTGCCTAAGACCAAGGAGAGAAAGAAGCTTTTGGAATTGGCTTGTGGAACAGGTATCCAGTCTGTCCGCTTTTCTCAGGCTGGCTTTGATGTGACAGGACTTGACTTGAGCGCGGATATGTTGAAGATTGCGGAGAAGAGAGCTGCTTCAGCCAAGCAAAAGATTGATTTTATTGAAGGCAATATGCTGGATTTGTCCAAGGCAGGTCAATACGACTTTGTCACGTGTTATTCGGACTCTATCTGCTACATGCAGGATGAGGTAGAGGTAGGAGACGTCTTTAAGGAAGTCTATAATGCCCTCAATGAAGACGGAGTTTTCATCTTTGACGTGCATTCAACCTACCAGACGGATGAGGTTTTTCCAGGCTATTCTTATCATGAAAATGCGGAAGATTTTGCCATGCTTTGGGACACCTATGAGGACGAAGCACCTCACTCCATCGTGCATGAGTTGACCTTCTTTATCAAGGAGGCTGACGGTTCCTTTAGTCGCCACGATGAAGTGCATGAGGAGCGGACCTATGAGGTCTTGACCTATGATATATTGCTGGAACAGGCCGGTTTCAAGTCTTTCAAACTCTATGCGGACTTTGAGGACAAGGAACCAACAGAAACTAGCACCCGTTGGTTTTTTGTCGCGCAGAAGTAGGAGATTTCTATGATCATCACAGGTATTATCGCGGAGTTCAATCCTTTTCATAATGGGCACAAATACCTGCTGGAGCAGGCGGAGGGACTGAAAATCGTTGCCATGTCTGGAAATTTCATGCAACGAGGAGAGCCGGCTATCGTGGACAAGTGGACACGGACCCAGATGGCGCTGGAAAATGGCGCAGACTTGGTCGTGGAATTGCCCTTTTTAGTTAGTGTTCAGGCAGCTGATTTCTTCGGTCAAGGAGCTGTGGATATCTTGGCTCGCTTGGGGATTGATACTCTAGCTTTCGGGACGGAGGAAGTTCTGGATTATCAGAAAATTGCTGACCTATACACGGAGCAAGGTGCTGAGATGGAGAATTTTGTGGAAAATCTGCCTGATTCCCTCTCCTATCCTCAGAAAACCCAAGCCATGTGGAAGGAATTTGCAGGTCTGGATTTTTCTGGCAACACGCCCAATCATGTTCTTGCTCTGGCCTATGCAAAGGCAGTTGCGGGACGAAACATCAAGTTGCATCCGATTCAGCGTCAAGGAGCGGGTTATCATTCTGTGGACAAGGATGTGGACTTTGCCTCGGCGACAGCCCTTCGTCAGCATCAATCAGACCAAGGTTTCTTAGAACGCTTTATGCCTTCTGTTGCCCTCTTTGAGCAGACCAGTAAGGTGAGCTGGGATGACTATTTTCCCTTGCTCCGCTATCAAATCTTGTCAAATTCAGACCTAACCGCCATCTATCAGGTCAATCAAGAAATGGCTGTACGCATCAAGGATGCCATCAAGACGGTCCAGTCTGTGGAGGAATTGGTCGAGGTAGTTGCGACCAAACGTTACACAAAAGCGCGTGTCAGACGCCTCTTGACCTATATTTTGGTGCAGGCCAGAGAAAGTGATTTGCCAGAAGCCATCCATGTCCTAGGATTTACAGAAAAAGGCAGACAACATCTCAAGTCTCTGAAAGAGCAGGTCCATCTAGTCAGCCGAATTGGCAAAGAACCTTGGGATACCATGACCCAAAAGGCAGATCAGATTTACCAACTAGGACAGCCAAGCATCGTAGAGCAGAATTTCGGCAGAGTCCCGATTAGAATAGAAACAAACTAAGTCTACTGAAAGGTGGACTTTTTTAGAAGATTTTCGAATAAAGAGATAGAAAAGAAAAATCTTGTACAATTTCCTGACAATTTTTTTCTTTTCGTGTATAATAGTGGAAAAGAGGTAAAACGAGGTATGGTTATGGAAGCAGTTCTTTACTCAACATTCCGAAATCATTTAAAAGACTACATGAAGAAGGTAAACGATGAATTTGAGCCTTTAACGGTGGTCAATAAAAATCCAGATGAGGATATTGTAGTCCTTTCAAAGAGCGAGTGGGATAGTATTCAGGAAACCCTGAGAATCGCTCAAAACAAGGGACTTTCTGACAAGGTCTTGCGAGGAATGGCTCAAGTCCGAGCTGGAAGTACTCAGGTACATGTGATTGAGGAGTGAGAAATGCTGCTCAAGTTTACAGAAGATGCCTGGGCAGATTATTGCTATTGGCAAAACCAAGATAAGAAAACATTAAAAAGAATCAATAAACTAATCAAGGATATTCAACGCGATCCTTTTTCAGGAATAGGTAAACCAGAGCCACTCAAGTATGACTACCAAGGAGCTTGGTCACGGCGCATTGATGCAGAAAATCGCTTGATTTATATGATAGATGGAGATAGCGTGGCTTTCTTGTCCTTCAAAGATCATTACTAAGTCTACTGAAAGGTAGGCTTTTTTGCTTCGTTTTTCGTGGAAATTTAAATTTTTAAAGATTCTTAATTTTACTTGAAAATCTAAGGGATTTCTTCAAAAATTCACACAAAACTCTTCAATTTGGGTTTGTGGAAATCGGTTTTTTATGATAGAATATTAAGGAATGTATGTCATTCGATAAACAATTTAATGAGGTAAAAACATGGAAATCATGACACTTGCGATTGCTGTTTTTGCCGTCATCATTGGTTTAGTCATTGGATATGTCAGCATCTCAGCTAAGATGAAATCATCTCAAGAAGCTGCAGAGTTGATGCTTCTAAATGCTGAACAAGAAGCAACTAATTTACGAGGACAAGCTGAGCGCGAAGCGGATTTATTACTAAATGAAGCTAAGAGTGAAAGCAAGTCTCTTAAAAAAGAAGCACTATTGGAGGCCAAAGAGGAAGCCAGAAAATACCGTGAAGAAGTGGACGCTGAATTTAAGTCAGAACGTCAGGAACTCAAGCAAATTGAAAGTCGTTTGACGGAACGTGCAACGAGTCTTGACCGCAAAGACGACAATTTGACGAACAAAGAAAAAACACTTGAACAAAAAGAACAAAGTATTTCTGATAGAGCAAAAAACCTTGATGCACGTGAAGAGCAATTAGAGGAAGTCGAAAGACAAAAAGAAGCTGAACTTGAACGTATCAGCTCCCTTTCCCAAACTGAGGCTCGAGATATTATCTTGGCTCAAACAGAGGAAAACTTGACCAAGGAAATTGCTAGCCGCATTCGTGAGGCTGAGCAAGAAGTGAAGGAACGTTCAGACAAGATTGCGAAAGATATCTTGGTTCAGGCTATGCAGCGTATCGCTGGTGAGTATGTAGCGGAGTCAACAAACTCTACAGTTCATCTACCAGACGATACCATGAAGGGACGCATTATCGGTCGTGAAGGTCGAAACATTCGTACCTTTGAAAGTTTGACAGGGGTCGATGTGATTATCGACGATACACCGGAAGTGGTAACCTTGTCAGGATTTGATCCGATTCGTCGTGAAATTGCTCGTATGACCATGGAAATGTTGCTCAAGGATGGCCGTATCCACCCAGCTCGTATCGAGGAGTTGGTGGAGAAAAACCGTCAGGAGATTGACAATAAAATCCGTGAATATGGGGAGGCTGCTGCCTATGAGATTGGTGCGCCGAACCTCCATCCAGACTTGATGAAAATCATGGGACGCTTGCAGTTCCGTACTTCTTATGGACAAAATGTCTTGCGTCATTCGATTGAGGTTGCTAAGTTATCTGGTATCATCGCCAGTGAACTTGGTGAAAATGCAGCTCTTGCCCGTCGTGCTGGATTCCTTCACGACATCGGGAAAGCTATTGACCGCGAGGTTGAAGGTAGCCACGTTGAGATTGGTACGGAATTGGCTCGTAAGTACAAGGAACACCCAGTTGTGGTCAATACCATTGCTAGCCATCACGGGGATGTCGAAGCCGAAAGTGTCATTGCAGTAATCGTTGCTGCAGCAGATGCCTTGAGTGCAGCGCGTCCAGGTGCTCGTAGTGAGTCTCTTGAAAGCTATATCAAGCGTCTCCATGATTTGGAAGAAATCGCCAATGGCTTTGAAGGAGTGCAAAATAGCTTTGCCCTTCAAGCAGGACGTGAAATCCGTATCATGGTAAATCCAGGACAAATCAAAGACGACAAAGTCACAATCTTGGCTCACAAAGTTCGTGAGAAAATTGAAAATAATCTCGATTACCCAGGAAATATCAAGGTAACCGTGATCCGCGAACTTCGTGCAGTAGATTATGCTAAATAAATAAGAAAGAGCAGTTGAAATATTACTGCTTTTTTGTTACACTAGATAGAAAGACTGTAGAAGGATAACTGACGCTATCATCAGTATCCGAGAGAAATTTTACTTTATTTCACAGACTAACTAAAGGAGACATAATGGCAGACCGAGGCTTGCTAATCGTTTTTTCTGGTCCTTCAGGAGTTGGGAAAGGAACGGTTAGAAGAGAGATTTTTGAGAGTTCTGAGAATCAATTTCAATACTCTGTATCGATGACGACGCGTGCGCAACGTCCTGGTGAAGTGGACGGGGTGGACTATTTCTTCCGTACTCGTGAAGAGTTTGAAGAGCTAATCCGTCAAGGTCAGATGTTGGAATATGCAGAATATGTCGGTAACTACTATGGAACTCCTCTAACCTATGTCAATGAAACTTTGGACAAGGGAATCGATGTCTTTCTTGAGATTGAAGTCCAAGGAGCACTTCAGGTTAAGAAAAAGGTTCCAGATGCTGTCTTTATCTTCTTAACACCACCAGACTTGGATGAATTGCAAGATCGTTTGGTAGGTCGTGGAACAGATAGCGCTGAAGTGATTGCCCAACGAATCGAAAAAGCTAAGGAAGAAATTGCTCTCATGCGTGAGTATGATTATGCCATTGTCAACGATCAGGTGCCCCTCGCTGCTGAACGTGTCAAGCGTGTGATCGAAGCAGAACACTTCCGTGTGGACCGTGTTATTGGTCACTATCAGGAGATGTTGCCAAAATCTCCAACTACTCGATAAACTATAGGAAACAGGTACAAGCAAATGATGTTAAAACCCTCTATCGATACCTTGCTGGACAAGGTACCATCAAAATATTCACTCGTAATCTTGGAAGCAAAGCGTGCCCACGAACTAGAAGCAGGCGCGCCAGCAACTCAAGAGTTTAAGTCTGAAAAATCAACTCTTCGTGCTTTGGAAGAAATTGAGTCTGGAAATGTAACCATTCACCCAGATCCAGAAGGAAAACGTGAAGCGGTTCGTCTCCGTATCGAAGAAGAAAAACGCCGCAAAGAAGAAGAAGAAAAGAAAATCAAAGAGCAAATCGCTAAAGAAAAAGAAGATGGTGAAAAAATTTAAGGTTGGGGGGACTCAATCTTATTTTTTCTATTGCAAGAATGTACTGACAAGGAGGAGGTGAGAAGATGGCAATCGTAAAGATTATTGTGGATGTTCCCCTTATGCAGACGGACCAGCCCTATAGTTATAAGGTCCCTGAGGAATTTGTAGAGATGCTGGAAGTCGGTATGCGGGTTCATGTCCCCTTCGGCAAGGGTAATCGTTTGATACAAGGGATTGTGCTTGGCCTGGAGTCCCAGTCGGATGAAGAGATGGAAGGTCAGGACTTGAAGGAGATTGCAGAGGTGCTAGACTTTTCTCCCGTCTTGACTCAAGAGCAACTCTGGCTGGCTGAGGAGTTACGCAAGTCTGTCTTTTCTTATAAAATCTCCATTCTAAAAGCCATGTTGCCGGGATTTTTAAACTCCAGTTATGATAAGATTCTTTATCCTTTAGAAGGTCTCAGTCAGGCAGACCGAGAGCGTTTGTTTGGTTCAGAAGCTTCGCTAGCCTTTTCTTCTCTAGATTTGGCCAAACAGGCAGAAATGATGCGCTTGACTAGAAAAGGGCTACTCCGTTTAGAATACCAGGCAGTCGATCAAAAGAAGGTCAAGACCCAGTCTTGGTATGAGGTTGATGCTACTCAGCTAGAGCGGATTGAGATTTCTGCGCGTGCTAAGAAAAAGGCAGAGCTGAGAGATTATCTGCTGTCTCATCCTGAAAGTGCTCCTCTGGCTAGCTTGTTAGAATCCTACTCACGGGAGCAAGTCAACTTTTTTGTGGAGCAAGGAGCTTTAACTCTAGTCCAAAAGGAAGTGCAACGTTCAGCTGCTTATTTTGAAGGCATTGAAGCAAGTACACCTTTGGAGCTGAACCCAGAGCAAAGACAAGCTCGCGATGCGGTTGTCAGTGCTATTGGTAGTCAACAGCCTCCATTCCTCCTTCAAGGGATTACAGGAAGTGGGAAAACGGAGGTTTACTTGCAGATTATCCAAGGAGCCTTGGATAAGGGTAAGACGGCTATTTTGCTGGTGCCTGAGATTTCTCTGACGCCACAAATGACGGAGCGTTTTATTGCTCGATTTGGTGAGAAAGTAGCCATTCTTCACTCAGGCCTGTCCAATGGTGAAAAGTACGACGAATGGCGCAAGGTTGAGCGTGGCGATGCCCAAGTTGTTGTTGGCGCTCGATCAGCTATCTTTGCTCCTTTGAAAAATCTAGGTGTTATAATTATCGACGAAGAGCATGAAGCTAGCTACAAACAAGACAGCAATCCCCGTTATCATGCTAGAGAGGTCGCCATTCTACGGGCCCAGTACAATCAAGCAGCCCTAGTCCTTGGCTCAGCGACACCGAGCTTAGAAAGCCGTGCGCGGGCTGGAAAAGGCGTCTATCAACACTTACGCCTGACCCAACGGGCCAATCCTTTGGCCACTATTCCTGAGGTTCAAGTGATTGACTTTCGTGACTATATCGGGCAGAATGAGACGTCAAACTTTACGCCTCCTTTGCTAGAGGCCATCCAAGACCGTTTGGATAAAAAAGAGCAGGTAGTCCTCATGCTCAACCGTCGGGGTTATTCTAGCTTTGTTATGTGTCGGGAGTGTGGGACGGTAGATAGCTGCCCCAACTGTGACATTTCTCTGACTCTCCACATGGATACCAAGACCATGAACTGCCATTACTGTGGCTTTTCCAAGGGAATTCCTCATGTCTGTCCCAACTGTCAGAGCCGCAGTATTCGCTACTACGGTACGGGGACTCAGAAAGCATATGATGAACTAGCAGATCTCTTTCCTCAGGCTCGCATTCTACGGATGGATGTGGATACGACCCGTAAGAAAGGCAGTCACCAAGCTCTTCTTGACCAGTTTGGCCGAGGGGAAGCAGATATCTTGCTGGGAACTCAGATGATTGCTAAGGGCTTGGATTTTCCAAATGTGACCCTAGTCGGAGTGCTTAATGCGGATACGGCCTTAAATCTGCCAGATTTCCGTTCCTCTGAGAGAACCTTCCAGCTCTTAACTCAGGTGGCTGGTCGCGCAGGTCGTGCAGAAAAGGCTGGGCAGGTTTTGATCCAGTCTTACAATCCTGAGCACTATGCCATTCGTTTTGCAAAAGATCAGGACTATGAAGGCTTTTACGCCTATGAAATGAGCATCAGGCGCCAACTCGGCTATCCGCCTTATTATTTCACTATTGGGATTACCCTCTCTCACAAGAAAGAAGAAGAGGTTGTCAAACGTGCCTATGAAGTCATGGGAATTTTGCGCTCAGGTTTATCGGAAACTAGTAAAATCCTTGGACCAACGCCTAAACCCATCGCACGTACCCACAACCTTTATCATTATCAGATTTTGATTAAATACCGTTTAGAAGATGAGCTGGGACCAACTCTCAATCGAGTTTTGGCCTTGACTCAAGAACGGGAAAATAGCGAGCTCCGTCTCAGCATTGACCATGAGCCGCAGCAATTTTTATAAGAAGGAGAAGAAATGACAAAACTAATCTTTATGGGGACACCCGACTTTTCAGCAACAGTTTTGAAGGGGTTGTTATCAGATGACCGTTACGAGATTCTAGCTGTTGTAACCCAGCCAGATCGCGCTGTCGGTCGTAAAAAAGTCATCCAAGAAACCCCAGTCAAGCAGGCTGCCAAAGAAGCAGGCCTTCCCATCTACCAACCTGAAAAATTATCTGGAAGCCCAGAGATGGAAGCCATTATGAAGCTAGGGGCGGATGGGATTGTGACCGCTGCTTTTGGGCAGTTCCTCCCAAGTAAACTTCTTGATAGCATGAACTTTGCGGTCAACGTTCACGCTTCCCTCCTTCCAAAACACCGTGGTGGTGCACCCATTCATTATGCCTTGATTCAAGGGGATGAGGAAGCTGGTGTGACCATTATGGAGATGGTTAAGGAAATGGATGCAGGAGATATGATTTCTCGTCGTAGCATTCCTATCACAGATGAGGACAATGTCGGCACCTTGTTTGAGAAATTAGCGATTGTTGGTCGTGACTTGCTTTTGGACACCCTTCCTGGCTATATTGCTGGGGAGATCAAACCTGTGCCTCAGGACCCAAGTCAGGTCACTTTCTCGCCAAATATCAAACCAGAGGAAGAAAAGTTGGACTGGAATAAGACTAACCGTCAACTCTTCAACCAAATCCGTGGCATGAATCCATGGCCTGTTGCCCACACTTTTCTCAAGGGAGACCGCTTTAAAATTTATGAAGCTCTACCAGTAGAAGATCAGGGAAATCCAGGTGAGATTCTGTCTATTAGCAAGAAGGAATTGATCGTCGCAACGGCAGAAGGTGCCCTATCTCTCAAGCAAGTCCAGCCAGCTGGAAAGCCTAAGATGGACATTTCTTCCTTCCTCAATGGAGTTGGACGGACATTGACTGTAGGAGAACGATTTGGTGACTAAAGTAGAAACGGCTAGAAGTCTTGCTCTAGCAGTGCTAGAGGATGTTTTGGTTAACCAAGCATATTCCAATATTGCCTTAAATAAACACCTCAAGGGCAGTCACCTCTCAGTAGCAGATAAGGGGTTGGTGACAGAGATTATCTACGGAACGGTAGCCCGAAAACTCACTCTGGAATGGTATCTGTCCCACTTTATCGAAGACAGAGATAAGTTAGATAACTGGCTCTATATCCTGCTCCTTCTGAGCGCCTACCAACTTCGGTATCTGGATAAGGTTCCTAATCACGCTGTTGTTAATGAAGCGGTAGAGCTAGCCAAAGCCCGTAAAAAAGGCAGTGAGAAATTGGTCAACGCCGTCCTGCGTCGTATCTTACGAGAAGGCTGGCCAGATATTGACAGCATTAAGCGAAAAAATAAGCGTGATTCCTTTACCTATTCTCTCCCAGTTTGGCTAGTATCTAAACTCAAGGAAGAATACGGTGAAGAGCGAGCACAAGCCATCTTTAAAAGTCTCTTGGTGCGCAACAAAGCCAGTATCCGTGTAGCTGATTTGAGCCGAAAAGAGGAAATCAAAGCTTTGTTAGAAGCGACCGATTCCCCTTTGGCGGCCACTGGTCTGGTCAAGGAGCAAGGCCACTTTGCAGGACATGATTTGTTCGCAGAAGGGGCTATAACCATCCAAGACGAGTCCAGTCAACTGGTTGCTCCGACTCTTGATCTACAAGGCCATGAACAGGTCCTGGATGCCTGTGCTGCTCCGGGTGGAAAAACAGCCCATATGGCTTCTTACCTCACGTCCGGTAAGGTGACGGCTTTGGATCTTTATGATCATAAGTTGGACTTGATCCAAGAAAATGCAGAGCGTTTGGCTGTGGCAGATCGAGTGCAAACGCAAAAATTGGATGCCAGAAAAGTGCATGAGTTTTTTGAAAAGGACTCTTTTGATAAGATTTTAGTAGATGCTCCTTGTTCTGGGATTGGACTTTTACGTCGCAAACCAGACATCAAATACAATAAAGAAACGGCAGATTTCACCTCCTTACAGGAAATTCAGCTGGAAATATTAGGTAGTGTTTGTCAAACACTACGAAAAGGTGGTATAATAACGTATAGTACCTGTACTATTGTCTCTGAGGAGAACTTTCAAGTCGTCAAGGCGTTTTTAGAAAGTCATCCCGAGTTCGAGCAGGTTAAACTAGAACACGAATGTAAAGATATCCTGAAAGATGGCTGTATCCTGATTACTCCAGAATTGTATGGAAGTGATGGATTCTTTATTAGCCAATTTCGCAAGATATCAGAATAGGAAGGAACTGACACAATGGAAATAGCATTATTAACAGATGTTGGTCAGAAACGGACAAATAATCAGGACTATGTCAATCACTTTGTCAACCGAGCAGGACGAACTATGATCATCTTGGCTGACGGGATGGGAGGCCACCGTGCAGGAAATATCGCTAGTGAGATGGCGGTAACAGATCTCGGTGTGGCTTGGGTGGATACCCAAATTGATTCAGTCAATGAAGTTCGTGAGTGGTTTGCCCACTACCTGGAGATTGAAAATCAAAAAATTCATCAACTAGGTCAGGACGAAGCATACAGAGGCATGGGAACAACGCTAGAAGCTATTGCTTTTATTGACAACCAAGCTATCTATGCTCACATTGGAGATTCTCGTATCGGTTTGATTCGTGGAGAAGAATACCACCAGTTGACCAGTGACCATTCCTTGGTCAACGAATTACTTAAGGCTGGTCAATTGACTCCAGAAGAAGCAGAAACTCACCCTCAAAAGAATATCATCACCCAGTCTATCGGACAAAAAGATGAAATCCAGCCAGATTTTGGGATGATTACACTGGAGTCAGGGGATTATCTCTTGCTCAATAGTGATGGTTTGACCAATATGATTTCGGCAAGCGAGATTTATGATATCGTAACCAGCGATATTTCCCTAGCAGACAAGGCGGCAACCCTCATTCGTTTCGCTAACAATGCAGGAGGTTTAGACAACATTACGGTTGCCCTTGTTTACATGAACGAGGAGGCAGCAGAATGATCCAAATCGGCAAGATTTTTGCCGGGCGGTATCGGATTGTCAAGCAGATTGGTCGAGGAGGCATGGCAGATGTTTACTTGGCCAAGGATTTGATCCTAGACGGGGAAGAAGTGGCAGTGAAGGTCCTGAGGACCAACTACCAGACAGACCCTATTGCTGTGGCACGTTTCCAACGTGAAGCGAGAGCCATGGCGGATCTGGACCATCCTCATATCGTTCGGATAACAGATATTGGTGAGGAAGATGGTCAACAGTACCTAGCTATGGAATACGTAGCAGGTCTTGACCTCAAGCGTTATATCAAAGAACACTATCCTCTTTCAAACGAAGAAGCAGTTCGAATTATGGGACAAATCCTCTTGGCCATGCGCTTAGCCCATACTCGAGGAATTGTTCACCGGGATTTGAAACCTCAAAATATCCTCTTGACACCTGACGGCACAGCCAAGGTCACGGACTTTGGGATTGCCGTAGCCTTTGCAGAGACCAGTCTGACCCAGACAAACTCAATGTTAGGCTCTGTTCATTATTTGTCACCTGAACAAGCGCGTGGTTCTAAAGCGACCTTCCAGAGTGATATCTATGCAATGGGGATCATCTTCTATGAAATGCTGACGGGACATATCCCTTATGATGGGGATAGTGCAGTTACGATTGCCCTCCAGCATTTCCAGAAGCCACTTCCGTCCGTCATAGCTGAAAACCCATCTGTCCCTCAGGCTTTAGAAAATGTTGTCATCAAGGCGACTGCTAAGAAGCTGTCAGACCGTTATCAGTCTGTTTCAGAAATGTATGTGGACTTGTCAACTAGCTTGTCTTATAATCGTCGCAATGAACCGAAGCTGGTCTTTGATGATGCGAGTAAGGCAGACACTAAGACTTTGCCTAAAGTTCCACAAAGTACACTGACATCGATTCCTAAAGCTCCGGCGCAGGAAGAACGCCCTCAACCAAAGAAACCGACTCAACCAGTGGCAGAACCGGTTCCAGCGCCAAAGCCAGCTAAGAAACGGAAATTTAAGGCTCGCTATATGATTCTTTTGGCCAGTCTTCTATTGGTTGCGGCCTCTTTAATCTGGATTTTGTCTAGAACACCTGCAACGATTCCCATTCCTGATGTGGCTGGACAAACCGTTGCAGAGGCCAAAGAAGCACTCAAAAAATCCAAGTTTGAAGCTGGTGAAGAGAAATCGGAGGCTAGCGATACAGTAGCGGAAGGACGCGTTATTCGAACGGATCCAGAAGCTGGTAGTGGCCGAAAAGAAGGAACCAAGGTCAATTTGATTGTTTCTTCTGGTAAGCAATCCTTCCAATTGAGCAATTACGTCGGACGCAAGTATACGGAAGTCGTAGCTGAACTCAAGGAGAAGAAGGTTCCTGAAAATCTAATCAAGATGGAAGAGGAAGAATCCAGCGAAAGTGAACCTGGAACCATCCTTAGACAGACTCCTGCTTCGGGTTCGACTTATGATCTCTCAAAAGCTACTACGATTACCTTAACAGTAGCTAAGAAGGTGACTAGTGTCAGCATGCCGAACTACGTCGGTTCAAGCCTCGAGTTTACAAAGAATAACTTGACTCAGATTGTCGGTGTGAAGGAAGCAAATATTGAGGTTGTTGAAGTATCGACTGCTCCTGAAGGAACGGCAGAAGGAACTGTTGTAAGTCAAACGCCAAGAGCAGGAGAACTGGTTGATCTTGCAAGTACGCGTATCAAACTTTCCATCTACAAACCAAAAACACCACCGTCAACTTCATCCTCTAATCCTGCCCAACGTGGGAACCAGGGTTCTCCTACAAGTCCAAACCAGGGGAACCAACAAGGAAATCAACAAGGGCACACTCCTTCTAGCAGTTCATCCAATAATGAAGGATCTCACGAAAGTTCCCGAGATTAAACGAATCTTTGTCATCATTTCATGACAAAGATTTTTTTTCACAAGATTTTGTGATAAAATATAGGGAGTAGAAAAAGGAGGAGAAAATGGACGAATCGAGAGAGTTGAATGCCGTCATTGATGTGATTATGCTAGCAGGAACCATTCTCCTGAAAAGTGGCTCAGAGATTCATCGGGTTGAGGATACTATGATCCGTATTGCCCATTCGCAGGGAATAATGGATTGCAATGTTCTTGCCATGCCCGCAGCTATTTTCTTTTCTATTGAAAATACCAATATTTCTCGGATGAAACGGGTGACCTCATCCTCCTATAACATTGAAAAAGTCTGTGATGTCAACCAAGTATCTCGAGAACTTGTGAGTGGCCAGATTGATCTTTCTACAGCCTTTACAAAGCTCAAAGAAATCAGCAATCAAGCCCTTCCTTATACCAAGTTCCAAGTGACCGTAGCAGCGACCCTCAGTGCCCCTTTCTTCTCGATTATGTTTGGGGGCAATGTTTATGACGCTTTTGGTGCGGCTATTGCAACCTTATTTGGATTTTCCTTCTCTCTCTATGTCGAGAAGTTTGTCCGCATTCCTTTTGTAACGGCCTTTGCAGGTGCCTTTGTTTTCGGCTTGATCGCCCAGTTCTGGGCCCGCTATACAGGATTTCCTTCGACGGCAGACCTGATTATAGCAGGAGCGGTCATGCCCTTTGTTCCAGGGATTGCTCTGACAAATGCGGTACGGGATATCATGACCAACCATATCAACTCTGGTATGAGCAAGATGTTTGAATCTCTGCTCATTACCCTCGCTTTAGGGGCTGGCACCTCTGTCGCCCTGGTTTTGATGACATAAGATGACTCTAACAAGTATTTTGCTCCAAGCAGTGGCGAGTTTACTCGCCATTATCACCTTTCTAATCGTACTGAATGTTCAACGCTCTATGCTCCTACCTGGTGGTGTTTTGGGAATGGGCGTTTGGCTCCTCTATCTCGTCCTCAAAGAACCAACCAATGTTATTGTCGCGACCTTTATCGCAGCAGTAATTGGCTCTTGCATCAGTCAGATTTTAAGTATTGTCTATAAGACACCAGCGGTGGTCTTTGTCTTGGCTATTCTTGCCCCCTTGGTGCCAGGTTATTTATCCTATCGAACGACAGCTTTCTTTGTGACAGGCGATTACAGCCATGCAATTGCTAGCGCGACTTTGGTGGTTATGTTAGCTCTTGTTATTTCTATTGGAATGGCAAGTGGAACGGTAATTCTAAAGCTTTATTACTACATCCGAAAACAACGAGGAATCTCTTCCTAATACAATCAAAGCAAAGACTTGATTTGTTGAATCAAGTCTTTTTTCTCTCTTTTGTTCCTATTTGTGATAAAATAGAATGAAACGATTTTTTACAATGAATGAAAAAACAGAGGTAAATATGACAATCGGTATTGATAAGATTGGTTTTGCGACCAGTCAATATGTCTTGAAATTACAAGACTTAGCAGAAGCGAGGGGAGTTGACCCCGAAAAATTTAGCAAGGGACTCTTGTTAAATGAAATTAGTATTGCTCCACTGACTGAGGACATTGTTACCTTGGCAGCTAGTGCAAGCAACTCTATTTTAACAGACAAAGAAAAAGAAGAAATCAATATGGTCATCGTGGCGACTGAGTCAGGGATTGACCAGAGTAAGGCAGCGGCAGTCTTTGTTCATGGCCTATTAGGCATTCAACCTTTCGCCCGTAGCTTTGAAATCAAAGAAGCCTGCTATGGAGCGACAGCTGCCCTTCATTATGCTAAATTGCATGTGGAAAATTCTCCAGAGTCTAAGGTTTTGGTTATTGCCAGTGATATTGCCAAGTACGGTGTCGGAACTCCGGGTGAACCAACTCAGGGTGCTGGAAGTGTGGCGATGTTGATTACCCAAAATCCGCGCATTATGGCCTTTAACAATGATAACGTTGCCCAAACGCGCGACATCATGGATTTCTGGCGTCCGAACTATTCAAGCACTCCTTATGTAAACGGCATGTACTCGACCCAACAGTATCTTGATTGCCTGACAACGACTTGGGATGAATACAAGAAACGCTATGATTGGACTATGGATGACTTTGCGGCTATCTGCTTCCACTTGCCTTATCCTAAGTTAGCCCTAAAAGGCTTGCGTAAGATGATGGATAAGACTTTGTCTCAGGAAAAACAGGATAGTTTGCAAGAGAACTTTGACAAGTCCATTCTCTATAGTCAGATGATTGGGAATATCTACACAGGTTCCCTTTTCCTTGGGCTTCTCTCCCTTTTGGAAAATGCAGAGAATTTGAAGGCTGGAGATAAAATTGTCCTCTACAGTTACGGAAGTGGAGCGGTTTCAGAGTTCTTTAGTGGAGAACTGGTTGAAGGCTACGAGGCCCACCTTGATAAGGATCGCTTGAGCAAACTCAAGCAACGTACAGCATTGTCTGTTGCAAACTATGAAAAAGTCTTCTTCGAAGAGGTGCAGTTGGATGAATCTGGCTCAGCCCAATTTGCAGCTTATGAACATCAAGACTATGCCTTGGTGGAGATTGTCGACCACCAACGCCGTTATAGCAAGGTTGAAAAATAATGAAGATAAGTTGGAATGGATTTTCTAAAAAATCATACCATGAGCGCCTGGAGTTGTTGCGAGCTCAGGCGCTCCTTAGTCCTGAAAAGCAAACGAGTCTGGAGCAGGATGAACAAGTCAGCTTGGCTGTTGCAGACCAGCTGAGTGAGAATGTGATAGGAACTTTTTCTCTGCCTTATTCGATCGTTCCAGAACTTTTGGTGAATGGTCAGGATTACACAGTTCCTTATGTGACAGAAGAACCCTCAGTGGTTGCTGCCGCTAGCTATGCCAGCAAAATCATCAAGCGAGCAGGCGGTTTTACTGCTCAAGTACATGAGCGCCAGATGATTGGTCAGGTAGCCCTTTATCAAGTTGCTGATCCTGAACAAGCGCAAGAGAAGATTGCCAGCAAGAAAGCCGAACTCTTGGAACTTGCCAATCAAGCCTATCCTTCTATCGTCAAACGTGGTGGTGGGGCGCGTGATTTACATGTAGAGCAGATCAAAGGTGAAACAGACTTTCTCGTCGTCTATCTCCATATCGATACCCAGGAAGCCATGGGAGCCAATATGCTCAATACCATGCTAGAAGCCTTGAAACCAGTCTTAGAAGAACTCAGTCAGGGACAGAGTCTCATGGGAATTCTGTCCAATTACGCGACAGATTCTCTAGTGACAGCAAGCTGTCGTATTGCCTTTCGCTATTTGAACCCTCAAAAGGACCAAGGACGAGAAATTGCAGAGAAGATAGCTTTGGCCAGCCAGTTTGCGCAGGCTGATCCTTACCGAGCGGCTACTCACAATAAAGGGATTTTTAATGGTATCGATGCTATTTTAATCGCCACGGGTAATGACTGGCGTGCCATCGAAGCTGGGGCTCATGCCTTTGCCAGTCGAGATGGACGCTATCGAGGTCTTAGTCAATGGAAGTTGGACATGGAAAGAGAAGAATTGGTTGGTGAGATGACCCTACCTATGCCTGTAGCGACCAAGGGTGGCTCTATTGGTCTCAACCCCCGTGTAGCTCTTAGTCACGAACTACTGGGAAATCCTTCTGCCAAGGAATTAGCTCAGATTATCGTGTCCATCGGTCTTGCCCAAAACTTTGCGGCTCTGAAAGCCTTGGTGAGTACGGGCATCCAGCAAGGTCACATGAAGTTGCAGGCCAAATCCCTAGCTCTCTTAGCTGGTGCTAGTGAGTCCGAGGTTGCTCCCCTCGTTGAGCGCCTCATCGCAGATAAAACCTTTAACTTAGAGACAGCCCAGCGCTATCTCGAAAACTTAAGATCATAAAAAACTCAGACGAATTCGTCTGAGTTTTTTGTACTTAAATACTTTTTCCAGGTAATAGGGTGACGGGTAAGAAGTAACCAGTTGTCGCGACTTCCTTGCCTTCGATCTTTTGCAAGAGCAGATCAACAGTGAGGTGGGCAATCTCTTCCAAGGGTTGCTTGATGGTCGCCAGTTGAGGGTAGTAATTCTCGATAAAGTAGGTACCATCATAGCCGATGACTTTGAGTTCTTCAGGAACAGAGATTCCCAGTTCTTGAGCGATTTTGATCACTAGGATAGCTGTCAGATCATCCGAAGCAAAGATAGCATCTGGTTTCTGATGGGTCAAGATATTCTTGATTTCCATTTCCTTTCTGACGGGAGAAAAGTCACTTGAAACATTGATAATAGGAGCTTTCGGGAGTATAGAGGCAAAGCCAGCATGACGCAGTCCAGTCGGTGAGTTCGAGTTGTCATTTCCTGTAATCATGATGATAGACTGGGCACCTGTCTTGACCAAGGTTTGGGCAGCGAGAACCCCGCCACCGTAGTTGTCAGAGGAGACAACAGGGATGTCTGGAGACAAGTTTCGGTCAAAGGAAATGATCGGTGCCGTCACACGATTGTAGTCTTCGATTCCCAAGTTGTGACTTCCAGAAATGATACCGTCGACCTGATTGGCCTCCAGCATTTCAATGTACTCCCGTTCTTTTTCAGAGTCATGTTCGCTGTTACAGATGATGGTCTTGTATCCATTCTTAAAGAGTTGGTGTTCCAACTTACCAATCAATTCTGCGTAGAAAATGTTGGAAATGTTAGGAAAAATCAAGCCGATTAACTTAGCTGATTTTCCTTGGAGGCTACGAGCTAAATTGTTGGGCTTATAGCCCAATTCTCTCATGGCTTCATTGACCTTTTGAATGGTTTTCTCAGATAGATAACCCTTTTTATTGATGACCCGTGAGACGGTAGTGGGGCTGACGCCTGCTAGTTTTGCGACATCAGTTAGTTTTGCGACCATAATCTAATTCATAGTAAGTTCCAGTTGGGTTTCCAGACTTGATGAGGATACCATTTTGGTCCGCATGTGGGAAGACACGACCAGAAAATACTTTTTCTCCTTTATTGATGAAAATTTCAAAGACTGACTTGTCGATGAAGATAGTGGCAGTAGTAGCTTGGTTATCGATAGGGCAAGAACGAGTCGTACCAAATTCTTGGGCGTACTGTTCACCAGCCTGACTACGATCCACTGTCACCTGTCCATTGACAAGGTCAAAGTTGATTGAAAGACCCTTGCCTTCTTTCTCAGCAAGTAAGACAATCTCGCTCTGGCTATTGGCCTCCAAGTTGAGCTCTAGTTCATAGGTGTTATTGGTTTGAGCACGATTTGAAAAAGGTTCTTCAGAGGCACGAAGTTCTTTGATAGCTGCGACAGGGTATTGGTAGAGTTTCCCATCTTTGATAGTGAGTTCTTTGACCAAGGAGAAAGTTCCTTGGTGGTCAAAACGATCAGAGGGGTAGGCTACATCTGGTAGCCCAAGCCAACTTACTGCTAGTGCACGTCTGTCAGGAGCGTTAAAAGCTTGAGTCGCATAGGCTTCGAAACCATAGTCTAGGTTGTGAAGGGGTGACACATCTACCATTTTGGCATTTTCAGGATCAAAGGAAACCCCGATTTTGTACATGTTTGGATAGATATTATCATAGTCTAGAACTTTTTTATCCAATCCTTGTGGACAGTAGAGAAGGACAGGTTGCTCCCCTACAAAGACCAGATTTGGGCATTCCATCATGTAGGCAGTGCGATCGTTAGCAAAGTTAAGGTCGCCAACTGCTTGCCAGTTTGTATAATCATTGTCCACAGCCTTGTAGAGACGGACGAAGCCTTTTTTCTCCAAGTCCTGTCCACCGACGATGGCATAATATTGACCTTTAAAGTTAAAAATTTGCGGATCGCGGAAGTGGTCAGTAGAGTCTGCTGGCTGGTCAATCAAGATCTTGTCAATCTTTGTAATCTTGCCATCCTTATCCATCAAAGCCCCAATCTGGTAAGGGTGACGGATCCAGTTTTCATCACGGACATTCCCTGTATAGAATAGGAACAACTGATCGCCAAACTGCATGGCAGAACCAGAGTAGGCACCGTGGCTATCCAATGGAGTATTTGGCAAAACTTTGACTCCAGTTTCTGTGAAGTGCACTAAATCATCACTTTCAAGCTGCACCCAAGACTTCAACCCATGGGTTGCACCAAAGGGGAAGTTCTGGTAAAAGAGAATCCATTTGCCATCAAAATAAGAAAAGCCATTTGGATCATTGAGAAGCCCCATTTTAGGCTCGACATGGTAACGAGTATGCCAAGGAGATTGTGCCATCTTTTCCTTGATTTGCTTGATTTCATCATTAGACCAGTCTTCATAGCGTCTATAACGGCGCTCGGTTGTCCATCCCATTTTATCTTTCCTCCATAAGTTCTATTCTATTATTAATAGTAACCGTTTTCGGCAAAAAAAGCAAGTCTTTTATGTTAAAAAAGAGAAAAATATGTCAAACGATTGCCAGAAATCGAGTAAAGGAAATCTAGCAAATTTTCACAAAAAAATGAAAGAAAATGTAAATAAAAGCCTTGATTCCTCAAATATAAAGATATTTTTTTGAGGAAAAAGAAAATATCCCTCAAAAACGAGCAAGAATAATCAGGAGTAAAAGAAGTAAAATAAAAATTTCTGCAAAACGCTTGACATATTTTAGAAACGTGATAAAATAATAGTCGTAGGGCGAATAAAATCGCTTTCAAACAAGAACAAAATTTTTATAAGGAGATTTTTGCAAATGAACAATCAGGATATTGCAAAAAAGGTCATCGAAGCCCTTGGCGGACGTGAGAATGTCAACAGTGTAGCCCACTGTGCGACTCGTCTGCGTGTCATGGTCAAAGATGAAGGGAAAATCAAGAAGGAAGTGATTGAGAACTTGGATAAAGTTCAAGGAGCTTTCTTTAACTCAGGCCAATACCAAATCATATTTGGGACTGGTACAGTAAACAAGATGTATGACGAAGTGGTTGCACTTGGTTTGCCAACATCTTCTAAAGAAGATATGAAAGCAGAAGCTGCTAAACAAGGAAATTGGTTCCAACGTGCTATCCGTACTTTCGGTGACGTCTTTGTACCAATCATCCCAGTTATCGTAGCAACTGGTCTCTTCATGGGTGTGCGTGGTCTCTTGACTGCTCTTGGAATGACACTTCCAGCTGACGTGACAACATATACTCAAATCTTGACAGATACAGCCTTCATCATCTTGCCAGGTTTGGTTGTATGGTCAACCTTCCGCGTATTCGGTGGAAATCCAGCCGTTGGTATCGTCCTCGGTATGATGCTGGTTTCTGGTTCGCTTCCAAACGCCTGGGCTGTAGCATCAGGTGGTGAAGTAACAGCTATGAACTTCTTTGGCTTCATTCCTGTTGTTGGTTTGCAAGGTTCCGTTCTTCCAGCCTTCATCATTGGGGTGGTCGGAGCCAAGTTTGAAAAAGCTCTCCGCAAAGTGGTTCCAGATGTCTTGGATCTCTTGGTGACGCCATTCGTGACACTTTTGGTGATGTCTATCCTTGGACTCTTTGTCATCGGACCAGTCTTCCATGTTGTTGAGAACTACATCCTTATCGGTACAAAAGCGATTCTTGGCTTGCCATTTGGTCTTGGTGGTTTCTTGATTGGTGGGGTTCACCAATTGATTGTCGTATCAGGTGTACACCACATCTTCAACTTGCTTGAAGTGCAATTGCTTGCTGCCGATCATGCCAACCCATTCAACGCCATTATCACTGCAGCTATGACAGCTCAAGGGGCTGCAACTGTTGCCGTTGGTGTCAAAACTAAAAATCCTAAACTGAAAACACTTGCTTTCCCAGCTGCTCTTTCTGCCTTCCTCGGTATTACAGAGCCTGCTATCTTCGGGGTGAACTTGCGTTTCCGTAAACCATTCTTCCTTTCATTGATTGCTGGTGCTATCGGTGGTGGACTGGCTTCAATCCTTGGTCTTGCTGGTACTGGTAATGGTATCACCATCATCCCTGGTACAATGTTGTACATTGGTAACGGTCAATTATTCCAATACATCCTTATGGTAGCTGTATCATTCGTTCTTGGTTTTGCACTTACTTACATGTTTGGTTACGAGGACGAAGAAGAAGTTGCTAGTGAAGTAGCGACAGAACGTTTGGTTCAAGAAGAAACAACTGGTAACATTCCAGTAGCTCCTCAAAATGAAACAATCCAAACTCCAATCGTTGGGGACGTAGTTGCCCTTGAGAATGTTGATGACCCAGTCTTTTCAAGTGGTGCAATGGGACAAGGGATTGCAGTGAAACCAAGCCAAGGCGTGGTTTACGCACCAGCTGATGCAGAAGTATCAATCGCCTTTGCTACAGGACATGCTTACGGTTTGAAGACAGCAAACGGAGCTGAAATCTTGATCCACGTTGGTATCGACACGGTGACTATGAACGGTGAAGGCTTTGAACAAAAAGTTGCTCAAGGCGACAAGGTCAAAGCTGGTGATGTTCTCGGAACCTTTGACTCAAACAAAATCGCTGCTGCAGGTCTTGACGACACAACAATGGTTATCGTAACCAACACAGCAGACTACGCTTCTGTGACACCAGTCGCAAGCGGTTCAGTTGTCAAGGGTGACGCTATCATCGAAGTGAAAGCCTAGTCCTCTTCGAAAATCAGATTTAAAAATAAAACGAACAAATATTATGTTTGTTCGTTTTTACTTGGATGGTAAGATTTACAGAGGAAAATCTAAAATATTGAGAAATCTAGCCCTTTAAAATGTGCTATAATAGAGAAAACAAAGATAAGAGGTTTATCATGACAAAATTATATGGAAGCTTAGAAGCGGGCGGTACAAAGTTTGTCTGTGCTGTCGGTGATGAAAACTTTAATGTTGTGGAAAAAACACAATTTCCTACAACAACTCCAATCGAAACAATCGATAAAACCATTGAGTTCTTCTCAAAATTCGATAATCTTGCAGGTCTTGCCATCGGTTCCTTCGGTCCCATTGATATCGACAAAAACTCAAAAACCTATGGCTTTATCACAACGACTCCAAAACCTCACTGGGCAAATGTAGACCTACTTGGTGCCCTTCGTCGTGCCCTCAACGTACCCATGTATTTCACAACTGACGTAAACAGTTCTGCCTATGGTGAAGTGGTTGCGCGTAACAATGCTGGTGGCCGCATCGAAAACTTGGTTTACTACACGATCGGTACAGGGATCGGTGCAGGTGTTATCCAACGTGGTGAGTTTATCGGTGGTGTGGGTCACCCTGAGATGGGTCACTACTATGTGGCTAAACACCCAATGGATGTAGAAAAAGAATTTAACGGCGTTTGTCCTTTCCACAAGGGCTGTTTGGAAGGCTTTGCGGCTGGTCCAAGTCTCGAAGCCCGTACAGGTATTCGTGGTGAAAATATTGAACTCAACAGTTCTGTCTGGGATGTTCAAGCCTACTATATCGCTCAGGCTGCGGTCAATGCTACAGTGACTTTCCGTCCAGATGTGATCGTCTTTGGTGGTGGCGTCATGGCACAGCAACACATGCTGGACCGTGTACGTGAGAAATTTACAGCTCTTCTCAATGGCTACCTACCAGTACCAGACGTGCGTGACTACATCGTGACGCCAGCAGTCGCAGGAAATGGTTCTGCCACACTTGGGAACTTTGTCCTTGCTAAGAGTGTCGCAAAATAAAACAAAGAAAACATCCGCTTGGGAAACCAAACGGATATTTTCTTTGAAGACAATTTTTTTGAGCCTTTCCTTAAGTGATTACGGACGGTAGCGACTTTCTTCGAAATTCCATATCTTAACTTTGAGCCTAATGTCTCAAAGTTTCCGAACACCTGAAACCATTAGATTTCAGGTGTTTTTATCACGGCGGAAAGGCTAGGTAAATCCTCGCTTCACTATTGACAAATAGGCATGATTTCCATACCAAAGTATATTTAGTATTAGGCTATATTCTATCCTCAAAACATCTGCCAGAAGAAATCAATAATATAAGTCAAACCATAAGTATAAACCACTAGGGTAAAGGGCTTGGTCAAAACGATGATAATCATATAGCGCTTGAAGGTCATCTTGGTGAGGGCAGCCAGCATACAGAGAAAGTCAGCCGGGCTAACTGGCCAGATCATCATAAAGATAAAGAACCGCTCGAAACGATTGCCCTTATCTAGCCAACCGATGTACTTGTCATAGGTGCGCTTGCTGACGACGGACTGGACAAAGGCGGCTCCGTAGAGACGGACGAGGTAAAAGATAATGGCACAGCCAATCACGATACCGATATAGTTATAGATGGTTCCGATGATGTGGCCGTAAATAAAGACCCCAGCCACTGAGGTCAGAGCTCCCGGAATAATCGGAACAACGGTTTGTAGGATCTGTAAAAAGATAAAGAGTGGTGGTCCCCAAACCCCAGCTTGCTGGATAAAGGCTGATAGGGTTTCCTTTGACTGTAACACTCCTGCCTGATAGGCCCAAATACAGAAAATCAAGGTACCGACTCCCCCGACGATAGATGAGATATTGATGACTTGCTGTAGAAGGGGAGAAACAGCTTTCATTTGCTTATCCTGTGACATGTAAACTCCTCATAGATAGTATGATTCTACTATACCATATTTTGTGGAGAAAAACTATCTGGATTATCTGACTGGAGAAATAAGTGTGGTAAAATGAGAATAAGAAAAAGACGGTATAGGAATGAGGGGTATCATGTTAGGTTTAAACTTTAAAGGAAGCTGGCGCCAATATCAAAAACAGGTATTGGATCGTTTTCAGGACTATCAAGCAGACGGTCATGTTCATCTAGTGGCTGCTCCAGGGTCTGGAAAGACAACCATTGGTATCGAGCTAATCGCTCGTTTTGGCAACCCAGCCCTCATCTTAGTTCCGACTGTCACCATTCGTGAACAATGGGTAGATAGGATCCAAACTGCTTTTCTAGAGGATGGTCAGAGGCTTTCAGACCTCGTTTCCCAAAACTTAAAGGAGATGAAGGCATTAACGATTGTGACCTATCAGGCTTTTCATAGCGCCATGAACCAACTGCAATCACAAGAAGATGGAGAAGCAGAGGATTTTGTGGGGTTTGATTTGCTTGCAAGCCTAAGAACTCAGAAAGTTGCGACTCTTTGCTTGGACGAATGCCACCACCTGCGCAATGAATGGTGGAAAAGTCTGGAAGCCTTTCGCAAACAGTATGAACCGCTGCAAGTCATCTCCCTGACAGCGACACCACCTTATGACAGCGAGCCTGAACTCTGGGAACGCTATATCCGTATGTGTGGGGAGATCGATCAAGAAATCACGGTACCTGAACTAGTAAAGGAAGACACTCTTTGCCCTCATCAGGATTTTGTCTATATGTGTTCACCAACAGCTGAAGAGGCGGAACGTCTCAAACAGTTTGAGGAGACTAAGTGGGACTATATTCATCACCTTATAGTCGATCCTGATTTTCAAACATTTGTAGCAGGCTCTAAGGTCCTCAAAGGGGATATTTCATCTGATTTGCTCTTAGAAGATCCCAAGTACTTGTCTGCTATGTTGATTTATATGCATTCTCAGGGGTTAACGATTCCTCCCTCTTTGCAAAATTTACTGGGAACCCAGAAGCTTCCAGCATTGACCTCCTACTGGCTGGAGACGCTGTTGCAGAGCATACTCTATCAGACACCAGAATGGTATGAGGATCCAGATGGATATAGGAAAAAGTTAGAGGCTGACTTGAAGGCGCGTGGGTTGGTGGAAAAACGTCAGGTTTATCTGGTTAAGTCTAAGGCTTCTGACCAGCTTTTAACCCAATCTCTAGGGAAGTTGTCTGCCATTGCCGATATCTTTTTGACGGAGTATGAGAGTCTAGGTCAGGAACTGAGACAGTTAGTACTAGCTGACTATATTCGCAAGGATTTTGCCACCTATCTGGGAGATGATCAGACAACCATTTCTCAGTTGGGGGTTCTCCCTTATTTTGAAAACATTCGTCGAAAAGCTCAGGAGCAAGAGATACCTGTTTCTTTGGCTGTCTTGTCAGGTAGTGTCGTTATTTTGCCTACCGATGTGACAGCAGAGTTGAAGGAGCTCTTGCCTCAGGTTCCTCTTAGTTTCTCATCTATTGGTCACTTGGACCAAAAAGATTATGTGCAGGTTGGTTTTCCGAGCTCAGCTAAGGGAATCGTAGCGGCAGTGACGGAGCTTTTTCAACGAGGGCGGATTCAAGTCCTAGTCGGAACCAAATCTCTCCTCGGAGAGGGTTGGGATGCTCCTTGTGTTAATTCCCTAATCCTCGGAAGCTTTGTGGGGAGCTTTATGCTGAGCAACCAGATGCGCGGGCGTGCCATTCGTATCTGGCCGGGACATCCAGAAAAGACCAGCAACATCTGGCATCTGGTAGCCGTTCAAGCGCAAGCACTCATCACTCTTCCTGGTGAGGAGCCTAGACCAGAGAGCAATCAGGATCTGCAGACCTTGTCGCGACGGATGGAGCATTTTCTTGGATTGGCCTATAATCAGGAGAGTATTGAGACCGGTTTGGATCGTTTGGATTTTCCAAAGCCCCCTTTTAAGAAAAAGCAAATTAGTGAGTATAATGAGCGAGTTAAGAGTCTCTCCAAGGATCGAGCAGGCTTGAGACAAAAATGGCAAGATGCTCTTGTCGTAGCGGATCAGTTCGAGATAGTTACAGAAGTTGCAACTCAAAAACAGAAAATCCCAGTCATGCTCTTGCTTGATGCATTAAAATGGGTTCGCATGTCATTGCTCTTGTTGGCAGTGGATTTGTTGGTCTTGCTATTTAGACTGAGATTGATCGGTGTTTGGTGGCTTACGACAGCATGTCTCCTCTTTTTGGTCTTTGCATCTTGGCGCTACCTCCGCTATAAGAGTCCCTATAAACGCTTGCAGTCTCTGGGTGAGCAGATCCGAAAGGTTCTGCTAGATTCGGGGCATCTAACGGATGATCAATCCCGTGTTCAGGTAGAGGAGGACAAGGAAAACTACATGGTCTTTGCCTATCTCAAGGGAGGAAGCATGAGGGACAAGGAGTTGTTTGCTCAGACTGTGGGAGAGTTCTTTGCACCAGTGGACAACCAGCGCTATCTCTTGAAGGCAGAGAAAGTCCGACAAGGTCAGTCACCTTACTATGTCGTGCCTAGTCTTTTTGACAAGCGCAAGGAAGAAGCACAGAAATTCCTCGACTTTCTGACGCCGACTATCGGACATTATCATCTCGTCTACACACGAACAGAGACCGGACGGAAAACCCTTCTCGAAGCTCGTATCAAAGCTCTCTCCAATAAAAATGACCGTACCTTGACTAAGAAGAAGGTTAAAAGCCAGTTGGAGTAGGAGCGTATGGGAAAATCCATCTGAAACATGATATAATAATAGAGAAAATAAATTTTTAATAGTTGAAACAGTTGAATAGAATGAAGCGTTTAGAATAAACTATTCTTACAAAGCTTAAGAAAGGTTTTTTATGGCAAAGAGAAAAGATTTTTCTGAACTAACCAGGGTACAAATCCCAGCAGCTCTACATCTCATGCGTATGGGCTATACATATCTTCCTCGCAATGGGAAGGAAATTGCAGAAAGAGATCCAGATACCAACATCCTTGTATCTGTTTTTAAGGAGCAATTTTTAAAATTAAGAAATGTATTTTTGGATAAACTTGCTATTAAGGAGGTGAATGACATTGTCTTGTGTAATTGGAACTGTTTTTAGAAATTTTGCAATTATTTCAGGAGACATGAGAATGAGTAATTCGGATGAAATTACGAGTGAAAAAACGTCAAAGGTTTTTAAAGTAAATAATAAAGTTTTGGTTGGAATGACAGGTTCAGCACAGCCGGTAATAACTTTAAAAGAGAATGGTTATTTTTCATTAGAGGATTGTCCGAGTGCAGAAGATTATTTTGAATTTTTATGGCTTTTAACTGGGAACAAACAAGTTATTCAGCAAAATCAAAGTAACGTTCTAGTTATAGGAGTAAGTAAAGAGGGGATTGGATTTGGAGGAAATTTTCACATGGATGATGAAATGCTTAATAATCAGTTATATATATCTGAAAAATTAGATGGATGGTCACCTATATTGACTCCTCCTAGCGTGAACCAAAAATATTATCAAAAGGTCATTGATAATAGAATAATCGAAATTGTTTTATCTCAGACTAATATTCAAAATTTTAGTCGAGGCATGCTAATTAAAAATATAAAAGAACTTCATAGAGAAATTATTCTTGAAATTTCTAAAAAAGATAAATCAGTTAATAGTAATATTGAACAACACGTGATTAAATGGTGAATATGACTAATAAAATTATTGAATACAAAGACCTAATTGCTTTCCACCCAGGTCAATATATTGGAGAGCTAATTGAAGATTATAACATGACCCAGAAAGAATTTGCGGAGAAGTTGGGGGTATCGCCAAAGATGATCAGAAAATTAGTGAAAGGTGAGCAGTCAATTAGTAATGAGATTGCTCAGAAGTTAGAGAAACTTACCAATATTTCGATGAAAACTTGGCTCAATCTTCAAAATGCTTACGATGTAAAAATGGCAGAGTTCTTAGAGTAATCATGGTATAATGTCAATTATGAATAATAACAACCAACGTGCCCTTTGCCAACAACTCTGGGCTAGAAACAAATACCTCGTTTTGAGCCATTCCAGCAATATTTATAATGAGATTCGCCAATATCTCAAGAATGAAGTGGTGGAGGTCAGCCATGTTCAAGAACTGATTGACCGTGCTTGCCAAATTCCTGAGCATAGGGGTCAGGTTTGCAATGCCTTTCAGCATATTTGGGGCTATTTCAAAAAGAAAGCGACAGATGTTGAGCGCAAAGACTATATGCTCTTGCTGGATCGCTACCGCTTTGGTCAGGCTTCTAAGGAAGACTTGATTGCTAAGACTCGAGACTTGCTTGATCGCTATCCAAATACCTACTTGCAACATTCGACTTTACTGAAAGGAGACTCCCATGAGACTTTGGCATGAGGCTTTGATTTCGCAACTTCCTCGTCCTCAACTTTTGGGGCAACATCGAGAGTGCTGCGCCCTACGTGGCAATGGCTGGGGCAGAAAGCATGCGACGGTGGACTATGTCTTTACTCACTCGCCCTATCGTCTCTATGCCTATCATGACTTGATCATGGAGGAGATGGCTGACCGTGGCTACAATGTCAGTCCAGAGTGGCTGGATAAGAACTACCGTGGCAAGACCTGCCCTCCTTATCAAGACTTACCCGAGGAGAAGCTAACCAGTCCCATCTATAGTGAGCATGATACAGGATACTATGAGGAGTGCTTAGATAATCTCCGAGACAAGGGGATAGACCTATAGTCTTTTCTAATAACAAGCCATAGTCACTTATAAGAATTATTAATAACACGTTTTAGTATTCTAACTAAAATACAGCCACAAAACAAGCTATACAAAGGATTTGAGACACTGGTCTCAAGTCTTTTTCTTTTGATCAAAAGAGTGATATAGTTTCAAACTATATCAAAGCCTAATTATTTACAATTATACAGACAGTTTCTTTTCTGTTAAGATAGTTTCAACAACAAATTTTGGAGGACACATCATGTCAACTACGATCATCGGTTTCCCTCGTTTGGGTGAATTCCGCGAATTAAAATTTACAACTGAAAAATATTTTAGAAAAGAAATCTCAGAAGAAGAACTCCTTGCAGCAGCAAAAGACTTGCGTGCAAAACACTGGAACATCGTCAAAGAAAAAGGCATCACTGAAATTCCATCAAATGACTTTTCTCACTATGACAACTTCCTGGATGCTGCTTTCCTTTTCAACGTAGTTCCTGCATCAGTACAAAACTTAGAATTATCTGATCTTGAACGTTACTTTGCTTTGGGACGTGGTTACCAAGGAGAAAAAGGGGACGTTCGTGCCCTTCCGATGAAGAAATGGTTCAACACCAACTACCACTACATCGTTCCTAAGTTTGAAAAAGATACTCAAGTAAAATTGGCTGGTCACAAGATCTTTGATGAGTTCCAAGAAGCAAAAGAACTTGGATTGAACACTCGTCCAGTCCTTGTAGGACCATTCACTTTCCTTCAATTATCAGACTTTGAAGAAGGCGTGAAAGCAGAAGACTTCGTAGACAGCTTAGTGGCTGCATACCAAGAAGTTTTTGCTAAATTGGCTGAACTTGGTGCGGCTCGTATTCAATTGGACGAAGCGGCTCTTGTCAAAGATTTGACAGCTGAAGAAAAAGCTCTCTTCTTGAACCTCTACAACAAACTCTTGGCTGACAAGAAAGGTCTTGAAGTCTTGCTTCAAACTTACTTCGGTGACGTTCGTGACGTTTACGCTGACCTTGTGAAATTGCCAATTGACGCCATCGGTTTGGACTTCGTTGAGGGTAAGAAAACTCTTGAACTTGTGAAAGGTGGCTTCCCAGCTGACAAGACTCTCTATGCAGGTATTGTTAACGGTAAGAACATCTGGCGCAACAACTACGAAAAAAGCTTGGCTGTTCTTGAGCAAATCCCAGCTGAAAACATTGTCTTGACAAGCTCATGCTCCCTTCTTCATGTGCCATTTACAACTGCTAATGAAGAATTTGAACCAGCTATCTTGAATCACTTTGCCTTTGCAGTTGAAAAATTGGATGAGATCCGTGATTTGGATGCTATCCGCGACGGTCAAGGTGAAGAAGCACTTGCTGCTAACAAAGAACTCTTTGCGACTGAACGTGTGGGTGAAAATGTAGAACTTCGTGCGCGCATCGCTGGATTGACAGACGCAGACTACACTCGTTTGCCAGCTTTTGCAGAACGTGAAGCCATCCAAGAAGAAGCTTTCAAACTTCCAGCACTTCCAACAACAACCATCGGTTCATTCCCTCAAACTAAGGAAGTCCGTGCTAAACGTTTGGCTTACCGTAAAGGTGAATTGTCACAAGAAGAATACGATGCTTTCCTTGCTGAAACTATCGACGAATGGATCAAATGGCAAGAAGAAGTTGGATTTGACGTGCTTGTACACGGTGAGTTCGAGCGTAACGACATGGTTGAGTACTTCGGTCAAAACTTGTCAGGTTACCTCTTCTCTAAGAATGGATGGGTACAATCATACGGTATGCGTGGGGTGAAACCACCAATCATCTGGGGTGACGTCACTCGTCTCAACCCAATCACTGTCAAATGGTCTAGCTACGCACAAAGCCGTACTGACAAACCTGTTAAAGGTATGTTAACTGGACCGGTTACCATCCTCAACTGGTCATTCCCACGTGAAGACATCTCTATCAAGGATTCTACTCTTCAAATCGCTCTTGCTATTAAGGATGAAGTTCTTGACCTTGAAGCTGCAGGCGTGAAGATTATCCAAATCGATGAGGCTGCTCTTCGTGAGAAATTGCCACTCCGTCGTAGCGACTGGTACGAAGACTACCTTGACTGGGCTATTCCAGCCTTCCGCTTGGTACACTCTACAGTTGCACCAGATACTCAAATCCACACCCACATGTGTTACTCAGAATTTACAGATATCATCCCAGCTATCGACAACATGGATGCGGACGTTATTTCCTTTGAAGCAAGCCGTTCAAACCTTGAAATCTTGGACGAACTCAAAGCGAAAAACTTCCAAACAGAAGTGGGACCTGGGGTTTACGATATCCACTCACCTCGTGTGCCAAATGAAGGCGAAATCGACCACACAATCGATGCTATTCTTGCTAAAGTTCCAAGCAAGAAAGTTTGGATCAACCCTGACTGTGGTTTGAAAACACGTGGTATTCCAGAAACAAAAGAAAGCTTGATCCGCCTTGTCGAAGCAGCAAAAGCTGCGCGTGAGAAATTGTAAGATAAGATTTCTCTCTTGACACTGACTGTTCAAGGAACTGCTTGGCCCTAGCTGCTCAGCAATCATGAAATCAAAAGAAAAGGATAATGACTATGTCACGCCAAACACCGTCACTTTCATTTGAAGTGTTCCCTCCAAACCCAGCTGTGGGTAATGATAAGATTATTTCAGCTCTTCAAGATATGCGGGAGCTGACACCGCACTTTATCAGTGTGACCGCCAGCAATAATAAATTTAATATCAAGGAAACAACGGTTCGTTTGGCTGACTTTATCCAGAATGACTTGGCGATTCCAACGATTGCCCACTTGCCAGCTATCTATCTGACCAAGGAAAAGGTTGCTGAAACCATTGTCGACTTGGATAAGGTTGGGGTGCAGAAAATCTTGGCTCTTCGTGGGGATATTATTCCAGACGTGGAACCACAAAAGGATTTTCGCTACGCCACTGATTTGATTGAGTTTATCAAGGAGCAAGCCCCTCACTTTGATATTGTTGGTGCTTGTTATCCAGAAGGGCATCCAGATTCACCAAATCAGATTTCAGATATTCAAAATCTTAAGAAGAAAGTAGATGCAGGATGTTCTAGTCTTGTAACCCAGCTTTTCTTTGACAATGAGCGCTTCTATGATTTCCAAGACAAGTGCATCTTGGCTGGGATTGATGTTCCCATTCATGCAGGGATTATGCCAATTCTGAATCGAAATCAGGCTCTCCGTCTCTTGAAGACTTGTGAGAATATCCATCTTCCACGCAAATTTAAAGCCATCTTAGACAAGTATGAGCATGACCCTGAGTCGCTCAGAGCAGCAGGACTTGCCTATGCAGTGGATCAAATCGTGGACTTGGTAACCCAGGATGTCGCAGGTGTGCATCTCTACACCATGAACAATGCTGAAACAGCAAAATACATCCACCAAGCAACCCATGCCTTGTTTAATCATCAGTCTTTAGGGTAATCGATTCTTTAACCACTGAGACGGCAGCTTGTCATTTACATGCTTTTAAATGAAAAATGGCAGTTGCGAAAGCCAAAGAATTTGCTAAATAAAATAAACAACAAACCATTCCTCTTTTCATGGGGGAATGGTTCCTTTTTAATAGAAAAGCCCGCACTTTTTAAGAAAAATATGATAAAATAGACTCTGTACGTACTTGATACAAAGATGAGGGTATTTAGATTGTAGAAATTTGTTTAAAGTGGATTATTTTTTAAACAAAATATGATAATAGGTGTCTCAAAAAACATGAACGGAGTGAGTATTTAAAAGATATTTCACGCTATAGTGGTATCCTAGAGAATAACTCTGTTATTTTCTAGGACGGAATTTTTTAGACTTCAGGCTAAAAAATAAGGGATGAAATTCCGAAGGAAGTTGCTCCCGTCCGCACTATTCAAGTGAAATATCAAAAAAACTACTTAATTGAATTTGGGTCTCATTTCTGTAGAAAAAAGATAAGCTTCCTAGCACTCATCGAGTGCGGCGTCACCTTCCTATTTTTCTACAGAAATGTTCGGCAAGCCGAACCGTCCAGAATATCTTGTGTAATTGAACCCGGCCGAAAAGCTGTGTAAAAAAAGATAAACTGTCTTGTCTTCATCGAAGACTTCGTCAGTTTCCTATTTTTACTTTGCTTTTGACGTCCTTGGTATCTTGATCTTTGTAGGCAAGGCGTATAATTTCATCAATCCAAAGGGGATTAAAATGACAAAACAAGTGTTTCAAACGACTTTTGCGGGTCGTGAGTTAATCGTAGAGACTGGTCAGGTTGCTAAGCAAGCAAATGGCTCTGTTGTCGTGCGTTACGGTGAGTCAACTGTCTTGACTGCTGCCGTTATGTCTAAAAAAATGGCAACTGGGGATTTCTTCCCACTTCAAGTCAACTACGAAGAAAAAATGTATGCGGCTGGGAAGTTTCCTGGTGGCTTTATGAAACGTGAAGGACGTCCTTCAACTGATGCGACCTTGACAGCGCGTTTGATTGACCGTCCAATCCGTCCGATGTTTGCGGAAGGTTTCCGTAATGAAGTGCAAGTGATCAACACGGTCCTTTCTTACGATGAAAATGCCTCTGCACCAATGGCAGCCATGTTTGGTTCATCCCTGGCATTGTCTATCTCAGATATTCCATTTGACGGACCAATCGCTGGGGTACAAGTAGGTTATGTAGACGGCCAAATCATCATCAACCCTAGTCAAGAACAAGCAGAGCAATCGCTTCTTGAATTGACAGTAGCTGGTACCAAGCACGCTATCAACATGGTTGAGTCTGGTGCCAAAGAATTGTCAGAAGAAATTATGTTGGAAGCCCTTCTTAAAGGGCACGAAGCAGTCAAAGAATTGATTGCCTTCCAAGAAGAAATCGTTGCTGCAGTTGGTAAGGAAAAAGCAGAAGTGGAACTGCTTCATGTGGATGCTGACTTGCAAGCTGAAATCATCGCAGCCTACAACAGTGACCTCCAAAAAGCGGTTCAAGTAGAAGAAAAATTGGCTCGTGAAGCTGCAACTCAAGCTGTTAAAGACCAAGTCACTGCTGTTTACGAAGAAAAATATGCGGACCACGAAGAATTTGACCGTATCATGCGTGATGTGGCTGAAATCTTGGAACAAATGGAACACGCTGAAGTGCGCCGTTTGATCACAGAAGACAAGGTTCGTCCTGATGGTCGTAAGGTCGATGAAATCCGTCCTTTGGAAGCGGTTGTTGACTTCCTTCCTCGTGTGCACGGTTCCGGTCTCTTCACTCGTGGACAAACTCAAGCCCTTTCAGTTTTGACCTTGGCGCCGATGGGAGAAACTCAAATCATCGATGGTTTGGATCCAGAGTACAAGAAACGCTTTATGCACCACTATAACTTCCCACAATACTCTGTAGGGGAAACAGGTCGTTACGGTGCGCCTGGTCGTCGTGAAATTGGTCACGGTGCTCTTGGTGAGCGTGCTCTTGCGCAAGTTTTGCCAAGCTTGGAAGAATTTCCATACGCAATCCGCTTGGTAGCAGAAGTCTTAGAATCAAACGGTTCATCTTCTCAAGCCTCTATCTGTGCGGGAACGCTTGCCCTTATGGCTGGTGGTGTGCCAATCAAGGCACCAGTAGCTGGTATTGCCATGGGTCTTATCTCAGATGGAAATAACTATACAGTATTGACAGATATCCAAGGTTTGGAAGACCACTTTGGAGACATGGACTTTAAGGTTGCCGGAACTCGTGACGGGATTACAGCCCTTCAAATGGATATCAAGATCCAAGGAATTACTGCAGAAATCTTGACTGAGGCTCTTGCTCAAGCCAAGAAAGCTCGTTTTGAAATCCTTGATGTGATTGAAGCAACGATTCCAGAAGTTCGTCCAGAATTGGCTCCAACTGCACCGAAAATTGATACCATCAAGATTGATGTGGACAAGATTAAGATTGTCATCGGTAAAGGTGGAGAAACCATTGATAAGATTATCGCTGAAACAGGCGTTAAGATTGATATCGACGAAGAAGGTAATGTTTCTATCTACTCTAGCGACCAAGATGCCATTAACCGTACCAAAGAAATCATCGCTGGCTTGGTTCGTGAAGCCAAAGTGGATGAAGTTTACCATGCTAAAGTTGTTCGTATCGAGAAATTTGGTGCCTTTGTCAACCTCTTTGATAAGACAGATGCACTTGTGCACATTTCTGAAATGGCTTGGACGCGTACTAATAATGTCGAGGACTTGGTGGCTATTGGAGACGAAGTCGATGTCAAAGTTATCAAGATTGATGAAAAAGGACGTGTTGATGCTTCTATGAAAGCTCTTCTTCCTCGTCCACCAAAACCAGAGCGTGATGAAAAAGGTGAAAAGTCTGAGCGACCTCACCGTCCACGTCATCACAAGGATCACAAACCTAAGAAAGAATTTACAGAAACACCAAAAGATTCAGAATAAGAAAAGGAGAAATGTATGGGATGGTGGCGCGAAACCATTGATATCGTAAAAGAAAATGATCCAGCGGCACGCAACAGTTTGGAAGTTTTGCTGACCTATCCGGGTGTCAAAGCCTTGGCTGCCCACCGTCTCTCGCATTTTCTCTGGAAACATGGCTTTAAGCTTTTAGCTCGTATGCACAGCCAGTTTTGGCGTTTTTGGACGCAGATAGAGATTCACCCTGGTGCTCAGATAGAATCAGGTGTTTTTATCGACCATGGTTCAGGCCTGGTGATTGGAGAGACAGCGATTGTTGAAAAAGGCGTTCTTCTCTATCACGGAGTGACTCTTGGTGGGACAGGGAAGGATATTGGCAAACGTCATCCGACTGTGCGTAAAGGAGCTCTCATATCGGCCCATGCCCAAGTCATCGGACCGGTAGAAATCGGTGAAAATGCCAAAGTCGGTGCCGCTGCGGTTGTTGTGGCAGACGTACCTAGTGATGTGACAGTTGTCGGAATTCCTGCTAAAATTGTCCGTGTTCATGGACAGAAGGATGAACCAACGATCCACGAAGTCGAAGAAAAACGGGAGTACTATGTCAATAAACTAGAGCAGGCTAGAGAAGCCAGTCACAGATCGTCGGGGTTGTAGAGGTTACCTATATGATTCAAGCAAGAAACAAGTTAAGCCAAGAGGAGTTATCTGAGGCGAAAAAACTAATTAACTGTTGCCAAGCCTATGACGGTACCTACCGTGATCCCTATCTTTCTAACATGCTTAATTTTGACCCAAACATGCCCGCCTTTTTCCTTTATTATGAAAAAGGCGAACTTGTTGGTTTATTAACTGTCTATGCAGATGACCAAGATGTGGAAGTGACGATGCTGGTTCATCCAGATCATCGCCGTCAGGGGATTGCGCGTGCATTGTTTACTAGTTTTGAGAGAGAAACAGCTTCTTTTCCCATTAGGTCAGTCACTTTTCAGACAGAACGTATTTTTTTAGAGAATTATCCTGATTTTGTCAGCAACTGGGGATTGGTCGAGGACGAGGATACAGAAACCTGGTTAGGTAAGGATAGAAGGCCTTATCCGTTAGAAAAGCATTCCAATCTTGAAGTTTTGTTAGCAGATAGTTCGTATCAAGATCAAATTAGTCAGTTAAAATTTCAGGCATTTTCAGAGGAACATGAATCGAGAGAAGTTGTGGATAGATATGTCGCTGAAGCTCTGAAGGATTCAGAAAGTCGCCTATATATTTTATTAAAAGACGGTCAGGTTATTGGAACTTGCACGATTGATTTATCGAGCGATACGAATTACTTCTACGGTTTAGCAATATCAGAACTTGAACGTGGCAAAGGCTACGGAAGCTATTTAGCAAAATCCCTTGTCAACCAACTAATTGAGCAAAATGATAAGGAATTTCAGATTGCCGTGGAAGATAGCAACGTAGGTGCCAAGCGCTTGTATGAAAAAATCGGCTTTGTCAAACAGACACAGGTAGTTTATCTGAATGAGAAAGAGTAGAAAAATGCTATTAGAAGAATTCGAAAATGTACCTGCGGTTATCGAACCAACTGATCGAAGTATTCGTGGTGGTGGAGAAATCTGTGACACGATTATTTTATCTTTTAATGGAGAAATCGTTGAACGAGTAAAGCAGTTTGTAGATGTTTATGAAGGTGGCTATCTAACCAATCTAAATGGTAGATTTCCATGGTATATCTATGAAAAAGATGGGAGTAAGGTAGCAGTTGCTATAGCTACGATTGGAGCCCCGATGGTTGTTGGACTCTTAGAAGAACTCAAAGCAAGAGGATTTAAGAACTTTATTGTGTTGGGTTCTTGCGGAGTTCTAGATCAGTCTATTCAGGCAGATAAGATTATCCTACCAAGTTCAGCTCTACGTGATGAAGGTACAAGTTACCATTACGCTCCTGCTAGTGATGAGATAGCTTATGATGAAACTCTACTCTTAACCATGGAAGAAGCTTTGAACAAATCTGGTATTGAGCACATTCGAACAAAGGCTTGGACCACAGATGCTTTCTATCGTGAAGCAGCCGATAAGGTCAAGCGTCGCTTGGCTGCTGGAGCTCAAGTGGTGGACATGGAAGCTTCAGCTATCATGGCTTGGAGTCAATTTCGCAAGAGTAAAGTCTATCAGTTCTTCTACACAGCTGACTATGTGGATCATCATAACCGAGCCTGGGATGCCCGTCATGAAGAGCGGACAGCTGATGCCATGACTTTTTTCACTATCGCTTTGATAATAGCCAAGGAACTAGAAAGGTAACTACAAGAATGGCAGTATATTTTTACGGCTGTATCACCATGGATGGCTACTTGGCAGACAGCCAGCACAGGATAGACTGGCTGCATCAGCTTGGTTCTGTAGAGGATACAGGCTATGATGACTTTTACAGGCAAATGGATATCACCATCATGGGCAAGCGGACCTTTGAGGAAATCCAAGATTTGCAAGATGTAGAAAGTTTTTATCAAGCTACGGAAAACTATGTCTTTACACATGATAGGCACCTGCCTGTCAGCAATTACCAGCCAGTAGCTGGGGATGTGGTGGACTTTGTTCAACAGATTGACAAAGGCAAAAATGTCTTTGTGATTGGTGGTAATTCCTTGGTAGGACCGCTCTTGGATGCGGATCTTTTCGACCACCTCATTATTCAGATAGCGCCCCTTATCCTAGGAAAGGGGGTTCCCCTCTTTACTCAAGAGGAAGGGCAGCGCTTTTACCAACTGGATAGCCTCAGACAATTTGGCCCTTTTGCAGAGCTGGTTTTCAGCCGAAAAAGTCAGAAATAGAGAAGGGAGTGGACCGCATGATTAAAATTTATGACACCATGTCTCGTGATTTGCGAGAATTTGTACCTATTGAGGACGGCAAGGTTAAGATGTATGTCTGTGGGCCAACTGTATACAACTATATCCATGTCGGCAATGCCCGCTCAACAGTAGCTTTTGATACCATTCGTCGTTATTTCGAATACCGTGGCTACGAAGTTGCCTATATTTCCAATTTCACGGATGTAGACGATAAGATTATCAACCGTGCCAAGGAAGAAGGTATCACGCCTCTGGAGGTTGCGGACAAGTACATCGCTGCCTTTCGTGAGGATGTGACGGCTTTGGGCGTGAAACCTGCGACTCGTCATCCGCGTGTAGTAGAGTTTATGGCTGACATCATTCGTTTTGTGGAAGACTTGATTGAAAAAGGTTATGCCTACGAGAGTCAAGGAGATGTTTACTTCCGAGTGGAAAAATCCCATAACTATGCTAAGTTGGCTAACAAAACCTTGGAAGATTTGGAGCTAGGTGCATCAGGTCGTACCGATGAAGAAACGGCTCGCAAGGAAAATCCTGTAGACTTTGCCCTTTGGAAAGCTGTAAAACCAGGCGAGATTTCTTGGGACAGTCCTTGGGGACCTGGTCGTCCGGGCTGGCATATCGAGTGTTCGGTCATGTCAACAGAGATTTTGGGAGATACCATTGATATCCACGGTGGTGGAGCTGATTTGGAGTTTCCTCACCATACCAACGAAATTGCCCAGTCAGAAGCAAAAACAGGCAAGACTTTTGCTAACTACTGGATGCATAATGGCTTTGTCAATATCGACAATGTCAAGATGTCCAAGTCCTTGGGCAACTTTATAACCGTACACGATGCCCTTAAAACTCTTGATGGGCAAGTGTTGCGTTTCTTCTTTGCCACTCAGCATTACCGTAAACCTATCAACTTTACGGAAAAAGCAGTGCGTGATGCCGAGACCAATCTTAAGTATCTAAAAAACACTTATGAGCAACCATTTTCTGGGACTGTAGATATTCAAGAGTTACAAGCCTTTAAAGACAAGTTTGCAGCAGCTATGGATGAAGATTTTAACGCTGCTAACGGAATCACAGTTGTCTTTGAAATGGCCAAATGGATCAACTCAGGCAACTATGATGCAAGTGTTAAGCAAGCTCTTGCAGATATGTTGGAGGTTTTTGGGATTGTCTTTGTCGAGGAAGATTTGGATGCAGACATTGAAGCCTTGATCCAAAAGCGTCAAGAAGCGCGTGCTAATCGTGACTTTGCGACAGCAGACCAAATCCGTGATCAATTAGCGGCTCAAGGAATTAAGCTCCTTGACACCAAGGATGGAGTGAGGTGGACTCGTGATTGATGTCAATCTCATTAACGGGATTGCGCTAGCTTTTGAGGGAGATGCAGTTTACTCCATGTATATCCGTCGCCATCTCATCCTTAAAGGCATGACCAAACCCAATAAACTCCACCAAGAGGCGACTAAGTATGTGTCAGCCAAGGCTCAGGCTCGTTTGATTGCCCTCATGTTGGAAGAGCAAGTTCTGAC
This sequence comes from Streptococcus sp. 1643, assembly GCF_006228325.1. Taxonomy (NCBI): domain Bacteria; kingdom Bacillati; phylum Bacillota; class Bacilli; order Lactobacillales; family Streptococcaceae; genus Streptococcus; species Streptococcus sp. 1643. The sequence goes on along the minus strand of NZ_CP040231.1, from coordinate 1,435,290 downwards.
GGAAAAAGAAGAAGAAATCTACAAACGTGGTCGCAATACCAATAGCCACACAAAGGCTAAAAATGCTGATGTGGTGACCTACCGCATGTCTACAGGTTTTGAAGCAGTGATGGGCTATCTCCATCTGACTGAAAATGTGGAGCGTCTAGAGACCATAATTTCTTGGTGCATCCAAAAAGTGGAGGGCTAGGACATGATTGCAAAGGAATTACAAGACTGGTTTCCTGAAGCTCAGATTTCAGATCAGCCGATTGAGAAACCAGGCTATCTCACTCTCCCTTTAGCTTCTCAGCAGTGGATTTTACTGGAGGAAGCTGGGCTCAGCGAGCGTGAAAAGCAGCTGGTTGCCCTTTTGACCCAGCAGGAGCAGGCTCATTCGCTCAATCCTTGGTATCCCTATCTGATCGAGGGGAAGGGGCAGGCACCGCAAACATTTAAAAAAATTCAGCTGGTTTATTGTCATCTTTCCTATTTCCAACAGGAAAATCTAGCCTCTTGGCTAGACATGATGCGGACTCTTTTTCCCAACTTCCAAACAGTGCTACAAGTGGGGGCTCAGGATTATGTATTTGTGCTTCAACAAGATAAGTACACCTCTGTTCGCTCAATCTTATCTGATACGATTGAAGCGGTTGAGTATGACTTTGGTCTTCGTCTGTCGATCATGTTAGGCCAGGTTTGGCCTCAGACAGGCCCTCAAGCCCTATCAGACTTGATCAAAGCGGAGCGAGATTTGTTTAAGACTTGGTGGCGTCAGGGGCATCAAGGTGTACATACCTTTTCACAGCTCTATCTTTGGAGTATGGGAGAAAGACTAGTAGACCTGAAGGTAACCAAGGAATGCCTGCACCAGATGATCTTGGATCAGGACCAGATTCAGGAAATCATTCTTTCTCTCTGGGAAAATAGTGCTGTCCTAACTAAAACAGCCCAGCAACTCTATCTACATCGCAATTCTCTCCAATACAAGATTGATAGATGGGAAGAATTGACAGGGCTTCAGTTGAAGGAATTGACCGACCTGACCTTGTGTTATCAGTTGATTTTACCAGATATTCTTTAAAGTTTTGTGCAAGTTGCACAGAACTTTTTTATTTTTTTGGTCATCTTGCCATAGAAAAGTAAAGCGTTTTCATCTATAATAAAACTATCAAAAGACAAAAGGAGTTCACCTCGATGGTAGAATTAAATCTTAAAAACATTTACAAAAAATATCCAAACAGCGAACACTACTCAGTTGAAGACTTCAACTTGGACATCAAAGACAAAGAATTTATCGTTTTCGTAGGTCCTTCAGGATGTGGTAAATCAACAACTCTTCGTATGATTGCTGGTCTTGAAGATATCACAGAAGGTACTGCATCTATCGATGGCGTGGTTGTCAACGACGTAGCTCCAAAAGACCGTGACATCGCCATGGTATTCCAAAACTACGCTCTTTACCCACACATGACTGTATATGACAACATGGCTTTCGGTTTGAAATTGCGTAAATACAGCAAGGAAGACATCGACAAACGTGTGCAAGAAGCTGCAGCAATCCTTGGCTTGAAAGAGTTCTTGGATCGTAAACCTGCTGACCTTTCTGGTGGTCAACGTCAACGTGTTGCCATGGGTCGTGCCATTGTCCGTGATGCAAAAGTATTCTTGATGGACGAACCTTTGTCAAACTTGGATGCCAAACTTCGTGTATCTATGCGTGCTGAAATTGCGAAGATCCACCGTCGTATCGGTGCTACAACCATCTACGTAACTCACGACCAAACAGAAGCGATGACATTGGCAGACCGTATCGTTATCATGTCAGCTACTAAGAACCCTGCTGGTACAGGTACTATCGGACGTGTAGAACAAATCGGTACCCCTCAAGAAGTTTACAAAAATCCAGTTAACAAGTTCGTTGCAGGATTTATCGGAAGCCCAGCTATGAACTTCATCAATGTGAAATTGGTTGGTGGTGAAATTGTTTCTGACGGTTTCCGCTTGAAAGTGCCAGAAGGTGCTTTGAAAGTTCTTCGTGACAAAGGCTACGAAGGAAAAGAATTGATCTTCGGTATCCGTCCAGAAGATGTGAATGCAGAACCTGCTTTCCTTGAAACATTCCCAGAGTCAGTTGTCAAAGCTACTATCTCCGTATCAGAATTGCTTGGTTCAGAATCTCACCTTTACTGCCAAGTTGGTAAAGACGAATTTGTTGCAAAAGTGGATGCTCGTGACTACTTGCAAACAGGTGCAACAGTTGAACTTGGATTTGACTTGAACAAAGCACACTTCTTCGACGTAGAAACTGAAAAAACTGTCTACTAAGCAAATGAAATGTCAAAACACTGCTAGAGAAATCTGGCAGTGTTTTTTTAATGATTGGTATTGGCATAAAAACAGGCTTTTCTAGTTTTCATATCCTTAAAAAAGTGATAAAATGGTAGGAAGAATTGGAGAGTATAGATGCCGAAAGAAGTGAATTTGACGGGCGATCAGGTAGTCGCTTTAACGAGAGAATATTTAACAAAGGAAGACGTTGCTTTTGTACAAAAAGCATTGATTTACGCAGTTGACTGTCATAGTGGGCAGTTTCGGAAATCAGGTGAGCCCTATATTATTCATCCCATTCAGGTGGCAGGGATTTTAGCTAAACTCAAGCTAGATGCCGTGACGGTTGCCTGCGGTTTTTTGCATGATGTGGTTGAGGATACAGATGCGACACTGGATGATTTGGAGAGAGAGTTCGGTCATGATGTTCGGATTATCGTTGATGGGGTGACCAAGCTTGGTAAGGTTGAGTACAAATCACTCGAGGAACAATTGGCTGAAAATCACCGCAAGATGCTTATGGCCATGTCAGAGGATATCCGTGTTATCTTGGTTAAATTATCGGACCGTTTGCACAATATGCGGACTCTCAAACACCTTCGAAAGGATAAGCAAGAGCGTATCTCCAGAGAAACCATGGAAATTTATGCACCACTTGCTCATCGTCTAGGGATTTCCAGTGTCAAGTGGGAGTTGGAAGATCTATCTTTCCGTTATCTCAATCCAACTGAGTTTTACAAGATCACCCACATGATGAAGGAAAAACGCAGAGAACGTGAGGCTTTGGTCGATGAAGTTGTAACCAAGTTGGAAGAGTACGCTACAGAAAGAAATCTCAAAGGAAAAATCTATGGTCGTCCTAAGCATATCTATTCGATCTACCGCAAGATGCAGGATAAGAAGAAACGCTTTGAGGAAATTTATGACCTGATTGCCATTCGCTGTATCTTAGATACCCAGAGTGATGTCTATGCTATGCTGGGTTATGTGCATGAACTTTGGAAACCTATGCCAGGCCGCTTCAAAGACTATATCGCCAATCGTAAGGCCAATGGTTACCAGTCTATCCATACAACTGTTTATGGGCCAAAAGGGCCGATTGAGTTCCAGATTCGGACCAAGGAAATGCACGAAGTGGCTGAGTACGGGGTTGCGGCTCACTGGGCTTATAAGAAAGGCATTAAAGGGCAGGTCAACAGCAAGGAATCTGCTATTGGGATGAACTGGATCAAGGAGATGATGGAGCTCCAAGACCAGGCTGATGATGCCAAGGAATTTGTGGACTCTGTTAAAGAAAACTATCTGGCGGAGGAGATTTACGTCTTTACTCCAGATGGTGCGGTTCGCTCCCTTCCAAAAGATTCAGGACCGATTGACTTTGCCTATGAAATCCATACCAAAGTCGGTGAAAAAGCGACTGGTGCCAAGGTCAATGGCCGTATGGTTCCACTGACAACCAAGCTCAAGACAGGGGATCAGGTTGAAATTATCACCAATCCCAACTCCTTTGGTCCGAGTCGTGACTGGCTCAACATGGTCAAGACCAGCAAGGCGCGCAACAAGATTCGTCAGTTCTTTAAAAATCAAGACAAGGAATTATCCGTTAACAAGGGCCGTGAAATGTTGATGGCTCAATTCCAAGAAAACGGTTATGTGGCTAATAAGTTTATGGACAAGCGCCATATGGATGAGGTCCTTCAAAAGACCAGCTACAAGACAGAGGAGGCTCTCTACGCAGCCATTGGTTTTGGAGAAATCGGTGCGATTACCGTCTTTAACCGATTGACCGAAAAGGAACGTCGTGAGGAAGAGCGTGCCAAGGCCAAAGCGGAGGCAGAAGAACTTGTCAAAGGTGGCGAAGTTAAGGTCGAAAACAAAGAAACCCTCAAGGTCAAGCATGAGGGTGGTGTGGTCATTGAAGGTGCTTCAGGTCTCCTAGTTCGGATTGCCAAGTGTTGCAATCCAGTTCCGGGTGACGACATTGTCGGCTACATCACTAAGGGACGCGGTGTAGCTATTCACCGTGTGGACTGTATGAATCTCCGTGCCCAAGAAAACTATGAGCAGCGTCTCCTTGATGTGGAATGGGAAGATCAATTCTCAAGCAAGGAATACACTGCCCACATCGATATCTATGGTCTCAACCGTACAGGGCTCTTAAATGATGTTTTACAAGTTCTCTCAAACACGACCAAGAATATCTCAACCGTTAATGCTCAACCAACTAAGGATATGAAATTTGCTAATATCCATGTCTCATTTGGTATTTCCAACCTCTCTACACTGACCACAGTCGTGGACAAGATTAAGAGTGTGCCAGAGGTTTACTCCGTCAAAAGGACCAACGGCTAATTCTTCCTTCAGTCACTAGAAAGGCTATTATGAAAATCATTATCCAACGGGTTAAAAAAGCCCAAGTGAATATCGAAGGTCAGGTTCAGGGAAAAATCAATCAAGGTCTCTTATTGTTGGTCGGTGTTGGCCCAGATGACCAGGAGGAAGATCTGGACTATGCTGTGAGAAAGCTTGTCAATATGCGGATTTTTTCAGATGCAGAAGGCAAGATGAATCTGTCAGTCAAGGATATTGAAGGAGAAATCCTTTCTATTTCTCAGTTTACTCTCTTTGCGGATACTAAGAAAGGCAATCGCCCAGCCTTTACAGGTGCAGCCAAGCCGGATATGGCAGCTGCCTTCTATGAGGCTTTAAACCAAAAGCTAGCTCAGGAAGTCCCTGTTCAGACAGGTATTTTTGGAGCGGATATGCAGGTGGAGCTGGTAAATGATGGGCCAGTTACCATCATTCTTGATACTAAAAATAGATAAGAAAACCAAGCCAGCTGGCTTGGTTTTTGTTTATAGACACTCCCAGAAGGTGATGTGTTTGTTGTAAAAGTCGGGATAGTTTTCTCTTAGGTGGCTAGCCGTTATATAGTATAAAGTAGAATGACAGGAAGTAAAGACTGGAGTAAGAGAGTAGAAATATTGAGGGTCAGTGATGGCTAAAAAGACAAATAATAGAAGGTCAACGGAGAGAATCCCTAAGTAGTAGAGGCGAATTTTTTTGTTCATCTGAGGATAAATCTCAGAGAACTGTTTTTTGAGTCGGAAGACTAAGCGAGACAGCAGTAGTCCCTGAGTAAGGATGAAAATGAAGCAAAAAATCAGACCTCTCTCCAAAGAAAGTTCGTATCGGGGTCTGAAAGTTACCAACAGTAGCAAATCGCAGAGTACAATGGCTACAAAATGGATTCTAAAGAGCTTTTTCATAAGATGACCTCCCTCTTTTATCTAGCTTCATTCTACACCAAATGAATGGGACTTACAACTAAAATGACAAAAAATCCCTGAAATGAACTTCTTTCAAGGATAAGGGCTTAGTTGATTTTTTCGACATAGAGTTGTTTGGCGATATCCATACTAACTTGGAGGTCTTCACCTTTGTTGACCAGTGTAAAGGTATTGGAAAAATTATCAAACTGCTTGACTTGGACTTGGTCACCGATATGAATTTCATGCTTTTCTAAGTATTTGAGCAGATCAAAGCTATCGTGAACCCGAGTCAGGAGATAGGTACCGGCTTCTTTGGTATCTGCTAGAGGTAGGTTGTTGATTTCGACCAGGAGCTCTCCCTTAGCTGGGATGGTTCCTCCGTGGGGGCAGGTTTTAGGGAAGCCCAGTAGTTTATCCAGTCTCTCTACGAAGAGGTCAGATACAGTGTGCTCTAGGACCTCAGCTTCCTCATGGATCTGGTCACTGGTATAGTCGAGATGGTGAACTAGAAAGACCTCAATCAACCGGTGTTTGCGATAGAGTTCGGAGACTAGTTTGAGCCCAATATCTGTCAATAGATAGCCATTCTCCTTATCCTTGAGGATGAGATTTTCACTTTTCATGCGTTTGATCATCTCTGTTACGGCAGGTGGAGAGACTTGCATACGGGTAGCAATTTCCTTATTGGTGATTTTCTGCATCTCCGTACCGATTTCATAAATACATTTTAGGTAGTCTTCTTTATTTGGCGTCATTCGTTTCCTCTTGTCTTTTCTCTCCATCTAGTATATCAAAAAAAGCTAGATTTCTCTAGCCTTCTACCCTAATGGCTTTGATTTTAGTCCAGTTCTTTCACTGCAGCAATAGCAGCTTCAAAGTCTGGTTCCGTGTTGATGTTGTCAACGTATTCTACGTAACGGATGACATTGTCAGTATCGAGAACAAAGACAGCACGTGCAAGGAGATGCCATTCGTTGATCAAGAGGGCATAATCGCGCCCGAAAGAATGGTCAAAATAGTCTGAAAGCATGATGGCATTGTCAAGGCCTTCAGCCCCGCACCAGCGTCCTTGGGCAAATGGTAGGTCCATAGAAACAGTAAGAACGACGGTATTGTCAAGGTTAGCTAGTTCTTGGTTGAATCGACGTGTTTGCGTTGAGCAGATACCAGTATCGATAGAAGGGACAACACTCAAGACTTTTTTCTTCCCATCAAAGTCAGCTAGCGTTTTTTTAGAGAGATCGGTTGTCGTAAGAGAAAAGTCAAGTGCCTTGTCTCCGACTTGCAGTTGTTTACCTGTAAAAGTTACAGGATTTCCGAGAAAAGTGGTCATGAAACTACTCCATTCTTTTTTTCTTTTATTTTACCGAGAATTGTCAGATTTTTCCAATGATTTGACTGGAAAGTGAAAAAAACGCCAATTCGGTAAGAATGACGTTTTTCAGATTTGTTGTCTATTTGATATTTCTCGAAGGTAGTGCGGACGGGAGCAACTTCCTTCGGAATTTCATCCCTAATTTTTGAGCCTTAGGTCTCAAAAATTCCGTCCTAGATAAGATCAAAGTTCTTATCTAGGATACCACTACAGTGAGAAATATCTGGTAAAAGCTCACTTCGTTCGTTCTGATTTAAGAAATCTCTATTCTTATAAACGTTGTTTTGTAGTTGGAGATATAACTAACAAAGCTAGTATTAGAAGTAATGTAAAGAGAGACAAGAACCTAGTAATAGATAAGCCAATAGCTAGCTTATTTAGACAAACCTTCAGCAATCTTGTCAAGGTTGTATTTCATCATGTTGTAATAGCTGTCACCTTCTTTACCTTCTTCAGCAATTGAGTCAGTAAAGATTTGCGCGTAAATTGGGATATTTGTGTCTTGTGAAACAGTCTTCATTGGACGGTCATCGACACTTGATTCAACAAAGAGGGATGGAACTTTTGTTTGGCGAAGCTTTTCAACCAAGGTTTTGATTTGTTCAGGTGTTCCTTCTTCTTCTGTGTTGATTTCCCAGATGTAGGCGCTTGGGACACCGTAGGCTTTAGAGAAGTATTTGAAGCATCCTTCGCTGGTTACGATGAGTTTCTTTTCAGCAGGGATATTGTTAAATTTCTCTTTGGCTTCCTTGTCTAGTTTGTCTAGTTTTTCAGTATAGTCTTTGAGATTTTTTTCGTAGAATTCCTTGTTGCTAGGGTCTTTTGCAATCAACTGTTTAGCGATATTTTTAGCATAAATCATCCCATTTTCAAGGTTGAGCCAAGCGTGTGGGTCTTCTTTGCCTTTCTCGTTTTGGCCTTCAAGGTAGATAACATCAACGCCTTCGCTGACTGCAAAGTAGTCTTTGTTTTCAGTTTTCTTGGCATTTTCGACCAATTTGGTAAACCAAGCATTGCCACCTGTTTCAAGGTTGATACCGTTATAGAAAATGAGGTCAGCCTCAGAAGTTTTCTTTACGTCTTCAGGAAGTGGTTCGTACTCGTGTGGGTCTTGACCAACAGGAACGATACTGTGAAGATCGATCTTATCGCCAGCGATATTTTTGGTAATATCAGCGATGATTGAGTTTGTAGCAACAACTTTTAGTTTTTGACCAGAAGTAGCATCTTTTTTTCCGCTAGCACATGCTACAAGTGCAATGACGGAAAGAAAGAGTACAAGCAATGTACCTAATTTTTTCATTAGATTCCTCCAGAAAGGGTCTCCCCTTATTTATTGATTTTTTTATTTTTTAGTTTCAAGTATCGTTGCTTTGGAGAGATAAAGAAACTGATTAAGAAGAAGCTGGCGGATGTGAGCACGATGCTGGATCCTGCTGCGAGGTTGAAGCTATAGCCGATAAAGAGTCCCAAAACAGAAGCGGTTGCCCCTAGGGTTGATGAAAGAAAAATCATGCTCTTTAGGCTATTCGCATAAAGGTAAGCCGTCGCAGCTGGGGTGATCAACATGGCCACGATAAGAATGGTTCCAACACTTTGCATGGCAGTGACTGACACAAGGGTCAAGAGCACCATGAGCAGATAGTGGTAGAAATTGACAGGCATTCCCATGGCTTTAGCCAGGAGCTCGTCAAAGGATGTAATCAATAGTTGTTTAAAGAAAATCCCGATAATCAAGAGAATCAATGCCCCCACACCAATGGTGATCCACATGTCCGTATCTTGGACAGCGAGGATATTCCCGAAAAGGATATGGAAGAGGTCTGTCGAACTCTTTGCAACACTAATCAAGATGACACCTAGGGCTAAGAAAGATGAAAAGGTAATACCAATGGCAGTGTCACTCTTGATGATAGAGTTTCCCTTGATGTAGGTAATGATGATGGAAGCCATCAAGCCAAAGATAATGGCTCCAATAAAGAAATCAATTCCCAGGATAAAGGAAAGGGCTACGCCGGGCAAAACTGCGTGAGAAATGGCATCCCCCATGAGAGACATTCCACGTAGGATGATAAAACATCCCACAGCTCCAGCAACCACCCCGATGACTATAGCTGTTATCAAGGCGTTTTGTAGGAAATGGAAATGTTGCAATCCATCGATAAATTCTGCTATCATAGCTCACCTCCATTGAAAAAGAGTTTGCTACCGTAGGCCTTCTTAAGATTGGCTTCGGTAAAGGTTTCTTTAGTCGGACCAAGGTCTATTAATTCTCTATTGAGAAGCAAAACTTGATCGAAATAATGGGGGACTTTGCTGAGGTCATGATGCACGATGAGAACTGTTTTACCAGCTTTTTTAAGGTCTCTCAGCGTGTTCATGATAATCTCTTCACTAACCGAATCAATCCCGACAAATGGCTCATCTAGAAAGATATAGTCAGCTTCCTGCACTAAACAGCGGGCAATCAACACACGTTGAAATTGTCCGCCTGAGAGCTGGCTGATTTGGCGATCAGCATAGTCTGAGAGTCCAACGATTTCAAGTGCATCTGCCACTTTTTTCCAGTGGCTGGCTTTTAAGGTGTGAAAGAGTGGGATGGATGGATAGAGTCCCAGAGAGACGCATTCCTTGACCTTGATAGGGAAATTGTAGTCGATATGGATTTTTTGCTCGACATAGGCAACCCGATGCAAAGATTTCTTGAATTCTTTGTCATCGAGAAAGGCCTGACCTTCATGTGGGATAATTCCCAACATACTTTTTAATAAAGTTGATTTTCCAGCACCGTTTGGACCAATAATTCCAGTAATAGTTGGTCCTTGGAGCACTAGTGAAATATCCTTTAGTGCCAACGTCTCTTTGTAGGAGACACTGAGGTTTTCGATACGTATCATACAGTTGTATTCCTCCTGCCTTTTAATATACCTTAAAAAAAAAATTAAGTCAAGTTAATTTTTGAAAAATTTAAAATAATAACTGAAAAATGAAGTAAAAAGAGAAACCATTTTTAATTGCATTCCCAAGTGTTTTTTGCTAAGCTAAGAATAAGTGAAAAAATGAAAGCGAGAACAAGATGACACGTTATCAAGACGATTTTTATGATGCAATCAATGGTGAATGGGAAAAAACAGCTGTCATTCCAGCTGACAAATCTCGAACAGGTGGTTTTATTGACCTTGACGAGGAAATTGAAAAGTTGATGCTAGCAACTACGGACAAGTGGTTGGCAGGTGAGGATGTTCCAGAGGATGCCATCCTCGCAAACTTTGTTAAGTACCATCGTATGGTACGTGATTTTGACAAGAGAGAAGCTGATGGGATCAAGCCTGTTTTGCCAATGCTCAAGGAATACCAAGATTTGGAGAGCTTTGCAGATTTTACTAGCAAACTGGCAGAGTTCGAACTAGCTGGTAAACCAAACTTCCTTCCATTTGGTGTATCGCCAGACTTTATGGATGCCAGAACCAATGTTCTCTGGGCCAGTGCACCAGGGACGATTTTGCCAGATACGACTTACTACGCTGAAGACCATCCTCAGCGTGAGGAGCTCTTGACTCTTTGGAAGGAAAGTACAACGAATCTACTCAAAGCCTATGATTTTTCAGATGAGGAAATCGCAGACTTATTAGAGAAACGATTGGAATTGGACCGTCGTATCGCAGCTGTGGTGCTTTCTAACGAAGAAAGTTCAGAATATGCCAAACTTTACCATCCATACGCTTATGAAGATTTCAAAAAGTTTGCCCCTGCCCTACCTTTGGATGATTTCTTCCAAGCAGTGATTGGACAGACTCCAGACAAGGTTATCGTAGATGAGGAACGTTTCTGGCAAGCAGCAGAGCAATTCTATAGTGAAGAAGCTTGGCCTTTGCTTAAGGCAACCTTGATATTAGCTGTGGTCAATCTCTCAACAAGCTATCTCACAGACGAGATTCGTGTCTTGTCAGGTGCTTATGGTCGTGCTCTTTCAGGTGTTCCAGAAGCTCAGGACAAGGTCAAGGCAGCCTATCACTTGGCTCAAGGTCCTTTCAAGCAGGCTCTTGGCCTCTGGTATGCGCATGAAAAATTCTCTCCAGAAGCCAAGGCAGACGTAGAGAAAAAAGTAGCGACAATGATTGACGTTTATAAGGAACGCTTGGCTAAGAACGACTGGCTCACTCCTGAAACGCGTGATAAGGCCATTGTCAAACTCAATGTCATCAAGCCTTATATCGGTTATCCAGAGGAATTGCCAGAACGCTACAAGGACAAGGTAGTGGATGAAACTGCCAGTCTCTTTGAGAATGCCCTAGCCTTTGCGCGTGTGGAAATCAAGCACAGCTGGAGCAAGTGGAATCAACCAGTTGACTACAAGGAGTGGGGCATGCCAGCTCATATGGTCAATGCCTACTACAATCCTCAGAAGAACTTGATTGTCTTCCCAGCGGCCATTCTACAGGCTCCATTCTATGACTTGCATCAGTCGTCTTCTGCCAACTACGGTGGTATTGGTGCTGTTATTGCCCATGAAATCTCTCATGCCTTCGACACAAATGGTGCGTCCTTTGATGAAAATGGTAGTCTCAAGGATTGGTGGACAGAAAGCGACTATGCTGCCTTTAAAGAAAAAACGCAGAAAGTTATCGACCAGTTTGATGGGCAAGAATCTTACGGTGCAAGAATCAACGGAAAACTAACTGTATCAGAAAACGTTGCTGACTTGGGCGGGATTGCTGCAGCCCTTGAAGCAGCCAAGAGAGAACCAGACTTCTCAGCTGAAGAATTTTTCCACAACTTTGCTCGTATCTGGCGCATGAAAGGCCGTCCAGAGTTGATGAAACTCATGGCCAGTGTCGACGTGCACGCGCCTGCTAAACTCCGAGTCAATGTTCAAGTGCCAAACTTCGATGACTTCTTTACAACTTACGATGTCAAAGAAGGAGACGGTATGTGGCGTTCACCAGAAGACCGTGTGATTATTTGGTAAAGTAAGTCCTTAACCAAGTATCATCTTGGGATTAATAATTCATTTTTAAAGTTTATCCATCTGATAATACAATACTACCGAGGTTAACATGAAGAAATTTTTAATGACGCTTTCAGCTATTCTTTCGATTTCAGTTTTAGCATCTTGTGGTCTCAATAAAGATAGGAACAATACAGAACCTTCATCTGCACTATCATCTGTCTCCAAAGACGATAAGACTAGTGTATCAACAGAAGCAAAGGCTGAAAATACTAGTGACTCGTCAACCAAGGAATCACAATCGACTGCTGAAAATAAGAAAGGAACTGGACAAGATTTATATAAAGAAGTGATTGAACGCTATAATCACTTTACAGACCTTTTAAAACAAGGTAATAGAGAAGATTTATACAAGGAAAATAAACAAGATAAGATTACTTCAGAAGAATATGGCCTAGTTTTCTCTCGAATGGATTATCATAATGCAACCGATTGGAAATACGCAATTGTTGATTTGAATAAGGATGGTCAAGACGAGTTGCTTATTGGCGATGAAAAATTTGTTTCAGCTATTTATTATTTGGAAAATCAAAAACCTAGCTTACTTCACACAGCATATATAGCTTCTGCAGGTGGTTTTCGCTCAGGATTTGATATTTATGAAAACGGTCAAGTCTCTTATGCAGACTGGCAGTCAACTCGTCCAGAAATGAATCTGGCTCTATATTCGTTTGATAAAAATGGAGTGCAGAAGATTAAAGAAGCAACTATTCAAATCGGTGGCAACGAAAAAGCAGAGCAAGTTTTAGATATTTCTTCTGAAAAGCTTGATTTGTCTAACATTGGTTGGAAAGAATTGAATCCGGCTAATTAGTTTTGAATTACTTTTCTAGTCAATATTGATTCTTCTGAGCAAATATTAACATAAAAATAGAAGCTACAAAAAACCAAGGAAATTATCCTTGGTTTTTTGCTTGTTAGAAAAAGGGATTAAAGGTCTTTTCGTGAGCGATAGTCGTAGCTGGACCATGTCCAGGATAGACATCGTAGTTAGGAAGGGTGAAGAGTTGCGTCTGAATGCTATGGAGGAGTTGTTCCGTGCTACCTGTAGGAAGGTCTGTCCGTCCGATGGTTTCACGGAATAGAGCATCTCCAGTCAAGACTAGATGGGCATCAGGAAAGACGATAGAAACGCCGCCGATAGAGTGCCCTGGGGTTGGTAGAACTGTAAAACGAAATTCCTTAAGCTGGTATTCTTCATGAAAGGCAAAGGTGTGTTCTGCTGGTTTTGCGATCACATCTGCCATATCGTCGTGACGAGGGAGACCAGAGAGATTATCTACAGGTGTATAAAGCCAGCTAGCTTCACTCTCTGCTACATAAACTGGAGGATTTCCAAAAGTCTCGCGAACTAAGTCCAGACTCATAATATGGTCGTAGTGGGTGTGGGTCAGGAGAATCGCGCAGACTGGTTTGTTGATTTTCTCAATAGTCTTTCGAATAGCTTCCCAATGGCTACCAGGGTCGATTACAATCAGGTGTTGGTCTCCCTCTATGTAGTAGGTGTTTTCATAGGCAACGGGATTCACGGTTTTATGGATTTTCATACTGGCTCCAATCTCAAAGAATGTACTAAACTAAGTATAGCATAGAAGAGAGAAATAAAGTGAAAAGAAAGTCCCACTTTTGTATTCAAGGTTGGTTGATTTATATTAAAAAAGAAGGAAATTGCTGTGAGAAGACTTGTTATATTTTTAGTTGAATGGTAATAAGAACATAGAATAAATAAGAAATAACTGATAAAAATACAGTTTCTTTTATTGAGAATGCACTTAGATTTTATAGTTATAATTATAAATAAAATATGTTAAAAAATAATATTTGCGAAGTGTATCCAAATATAAATACAATAGTTTGATACATTAAGAAGTATTTTATTAATTTTCATATAGTAAAAAAGATACGGTTTACATGCTGTAAATAAAGGATTTGAATAGAGTTTTATGAATCAAATAATTTGAATATTATTATTTTTTTGAATAAAATTTAAAAAGTTATTGAAAAAGATATAAAAAAATGTTAGTATGAATATGCATATTGAATATGAGGATATAATCCTTTTGAAATATCAAAATTTAAAAGCCTTTTTAAGGAGAGAAAGAAATTTTGTTTTTCTATATTTCAATATCAACATAATAAAAATAGGGAGGTTGTGTATCTTATGAAGAGTAAGCAACAGGATTTTAGAACGGAGAAGTACATTCGTTATGGCATTCGGAAGTACAGCTTTGGGGCAGCGTCGGTGGCAATTGCGGCCGGTTTGATGATGTTCCTAGGTAATGGTGCGGTATCGGCAGCGGAAGTACAAGGTGCAGATGCAACAGTGGCAACGACAACACCAGTAGCAACAAAGGATTCGGAGTCAACTATAACGGCGGAGAAATCTGAAGCTAAGGTGTCAGAAAAAGTAGTAGAGACTAAAAAAGTTGATAAGACTGCTCTGACTAAAAAAGTAGTTGAGTTAGAAGCGAAGATTGCATCTGCAAAGAAAGCTGATGCAACAGCGATAGCTACTGCAAATGAAGTATTGACTGCGGCAAAGGCAGTTCTTGCAAACGAAACTGCAAAACAGGCTGATATCGATGCAGAGCATGCTAAAGTTGAAGCTTTGATTACAGTTGTAGTTGAGTCAGACGAAGCTGGGAAACAAGTTGAGGAAACAGCAGCAACTACAGCAGTCAAACCAGTGGCGACCACTGCTACAGAAAAAGCTGTAGAAGAATCTAAAAAGGTTTTGGAACAGGTCACGTCAGAAGCGGAAGTGACAAATGTTCTTGCAGATGAAGCAGTCCGGAAAAATAAGCTTGAGGCTGAAAACAAAGCGGCAATTGAGGCAGCGATAGCTAATAATAATGAAGTTATTGCGGAAGCTAAAAAAGTGTTAGTTACGGATAGCGTTACAGCTAGACAAGGCAATGAACAATTGTCACGTTTGAACGAGTCAATTCTTGCAGTATATAATGAACTAAAAAAAGCAGGAATCGGAAAAGATGGAAACTTTGGAGTCGCTTTGGCTGCTCAAGATTTCTATGCCGAAGAGGGTTCTAACACAACTCATGCATCAGAAACAAACGCTTCAAATCATACTGGTAAAGATACCTATACAATTCCGGTACAAGAAATTAAATTAATTACGGGTACTGATGCTACAGGGCTAGAGATTGAAGTCTATTCTAATCAACGGACTGGTGAAGATACCAATGCTGGAAATGGGATGCATACAGAACAAGGCGGAAAAACTGGTCATAACAACAAAGGACGTGTAGACTATCCATTAACCCCTGATGCCGCTAAAAAGTTAGCTGAAGAAGCACCACTTTGGAGAAATAAACTCCGTGCGGATGGGTCAAGAATTTCAAACGCTGCGACGTCAATATACTCTGCTAACGGTGGTTATGAATACCTAGCTACAGAAATTTATGGCTATGGGTATGAACACGGAGTTGACAGAGTTTATATTAAAGGTTTGAAAGATCGTATCGCTGTTTCTGAAAATGCTAAGCAAGCTGGTTGGAGTCTTACCTCTGTAACCCCAACTAACCTTGTGCCGGGATTGACATACGATTCAGAAACAGACACAATTCAAGGAAAAGTTATAGCGGATATTGAAAATGGAGTTTATGATTTACGATTTAATATTACTGCGACCAATACAGATGGTCGAACAGTAACTTTCCAAATTCAGAATCTTCGTGCTGGTTGGGTCGGGTGGCAAGATAGCACACCTCCTAAAATAAAGTCAGACTCTGAGCGTTATGATCGTAAAGTAGGTGATGATGCTAATGTAAACATTCAATTCTATGACGAATCAGGTGCTAGTGCAACACCAGCAAATAGTCGAGGAACTTATAACTACACGACGGTTGAAGGAAAAGTTGTAAGAGTGCCTCAAAGATTTTCTAGAGCAGTGACAGGAGTTTCAGGATATAACACCATTGGTGAACAATTAGATGATTCTAAAGTCCTAATTCCAGGTACTAGCTATAGTGTTGCAAACAGTACTTCTGATGAGCAAGCTGCTGATCAAACGAATATGGGGAGAGGAATCATTTCTGGAAAATTAACTGAAGCAGGAATTTACACAGTCTCCGTATTTGCAAAAGATTATGATAAATTGGCTAATAATAATGTCTGGAACCAATCTGGACAAGAAGCACATGCTACTGTAACATTAGTCGTGAAACCAAAGGTTGAGGTTCAAAACGTTGAAACTTACTCAACAGTTGTACCAGTAAAAATTTCTAAAGGTGCATCAAGTGCTAAGGTAACAATGCCTGATGGTACTGTAACCAATCTAAAAGCAGTTAATGGCAAATGGCTCGTAGACAGTGCTTCAACCAACACAGCTGTTTCTGAAAATCAAGAATTAGGTATTGTAGATTCCGATACAGTCTTTAATATTCCTGTGACATCAGAGGCAACTGCCAAAGTTGGTGTTGATAATATCAAAGTAGAAGCATCTGCTGAAAATGTTAAGGGAACTTTCTTACGTGAACAAGTTGAGTTAAATGGAACGGATGGGCAAAAACATACTGCTACTTTTAATAAGGCTACCGGACACTGGGAGTTACCTGGCGACTATGCTGAAAGTAAAACACTGAATGGTGATGGTACGACAAGATGGACTAAACGTCAAGTGTACACAGAAGCTCAGCAAGACGGTGGTATGAAATTTTATATCTATGAGTACATTCGACAGCTTGATAGCACTGGGAAAGTGACAAGTGTAGAAACGCCAACTCGTCCAGAAACGATTTATGTTTCTAAGAATACTAATCAGGTAGGAGATGGAATGTCAGTAACTGTCACTTACGATAAACATTCAAATACCTGGGCGTCATCTGATGGAACTGAAGTGACTGCTACTAAGCTTGAAAATGACTCTTGGGAAGTTCATACTAAGTCAGGGTTTGGTGGTATTATTAGAGGGACGATTGCAACAAATACTGATGTGGCAACTGTAGTAAATACAAAACCAACAGCAACTTCACAAGATTATACTTCTACTAAAGGAACTGCGGTAGATCTCCGTAATGAAGCAAAAGCTGCAGTGACAATCTCTGATGCAGAAGATACTAAGTACGGAAAAACAACTTACATTACTCGTATTACAGTAACATCTCCTTCAGGAGTTCAGAAGGTTTATGACACTAAACAAGATGCAAACAACTATAATCTTGCTAGTGGTTATACACTGAGTGAAGTGGGAGTCTATACAGTAACAGTTGACGTTATTGATAGTAATGGCAATTACACAACAGATGCTACAATAGGTGGAACTGAATCTGGTGTGGATCATGGGGCTGGCTCATCAACTGCTACAACAACCTACCATATTACAGTAACTGATACGATTGAAGGACATAATGTGACTTCGACTGATATTCAAGGTGCTACTCAAAAAGAAACTCCAATCTTTACATCTGTTGGAGATGGATCACCAGTAAAACCAAGTGCTTCTTCGCCTGCTAAGTTAGTAGATCCAAAAACAGGTGGATTTGTTGATACTCTAACAATTGATGGTCAGGGTACCTACTCAATTAATAATGAAACAGGTGAAGTAACTTTTGTTCCATTGAAGACATTTACCGGTACAGCTATACCTGTCACAGTTTCACTTACTGCAAAATTAGGAAAAGATGCTAATGATACGGATATTACAGCAACTGCTACAGCAATGTATACTCCAACTGTAATACCTGTTAAACCAACTTCTACAGATGATGAGTCTGAAGGACCTAAAGGACAAACACAAAACGGTACACCAACTTTTACTGGTGGTAAAGTTGAAGTAAACGGTGTAGAGAAGACTGTTGAAATTGATGAAAATGTTAAACCAACCTTTGATGATGGCACAACTAAGAAAGTTGTTCCGGGAGAAGGAACTTATACCATTGATGAAAATGGTGTGGTAACTTTCACACCAGAAAAAGACTTTGTTGGGAAGGCTTCAGGAGTTACAGTCAAACGAGTTGATAAGAACGGAACAGAAATAACTGCAAAATACACACCAACTGTACGTCCAATTACTTCATTTGTAGATACTGAGGGGAATACATTAATTCCAACCGAAGACGGTGAACAACCTAAGAAAGATATTCCAGGTTACCGCTTCGTAGAGACTAAGAAACTTCCAAACGGCGACACAGAACATGTTTATGAGAAGGTGAAGACTAGTCATAAGGATAAGGAAGGGAACGAAATTCCAGGACATCCAACCGAAGACGGTGAACAGCCTAAGAAAGATATTCCAGGCTACCGCTTCGTAGAGACTAAGAAACTTCCAAACGGCGACACAGAACACGTTTATGAGAAGGTTAAGACTAGTCATAAGGATAAGGAAGGGAATGACATTCCAGGTCATCCAACCGAAGAGGGTGAACAACCTAAGAAGGATATTCCAGGCTACCGCTTCATAGAGACCAAGAAACTTCCAAACGGTGACACAGAACACGTTTATGAGAAGGTGAAGACTAGTCATAAGGATAAGGAAGGGAATGACATTCCAGGTCATCCAACCGAAGAGGGTGAACAACCTAAGAAGGATATTCCAGGCTACCGCTTCATAGAGACCAAGAAACTTCCAAACGGTGACACAGAACACGTTTATGAGAAGGTGAAGACCAGTCACAAGGATAAGGAAGGCAATGACATTCCAGGCCACCCAACCGAAGACGGTGAACAACCTAAGAAAGATATTCCAGGCTACCGCTTCGTAGAGACTAAGAAACTTCCAAACGGCGACACAGAACACGTTTATGAGAAGGTGAAGACTAGTCATAAGGATAAGGAAGGGAATGACATTCCAGGTCATCCAACCGAAGAGGGTGAACAACCTAAGAAGGATATTCCAGGCTACCGCTTCATAGAGACCAAGAAACTTCCAAACGGTGACACAGAACACGTTTATGAGAAGGTGAAGACCAGTCATAAGGATAAGGAAGGCAATGACATTCCAGGACATCCAAGCGAAGACGGTGAACAACCTAAGAAAGATATTCCAGGCTACCGCTTCGTAGAGACTAAGAAACTTCCAAACGGCGACACAGAACACGTTTATGAGAAGGTTAAGACTAGTCATAAGGATAAGGAAGGCAATGAAATTCCAGGCCACCCAACCGAAGACGGTGAACAACCTAAGAAAGATATTCCAGGCTACCGCTTCGTAGAGACTAAGAAACTTCCAAACGGCGACACAGAACATGTCTACGAAAAAGTGAAGACCAGTCACAAGGATAAGGAAGGCAATGACATTCCAGGTTATCCAAGCGAAGACGGTGAACAACCTAAGAAAGATATTCCAGGCTACCGCTTCGTAGAGACTAAGAAACTTCCAAACGGCGACACAGAACACGTTTATGAGAAGGTTAAGACTAGTCATAAGGATAAGGAAGGCAATGACATTCCAGGACATCCAAGCGAAGACGGTGAACAACCTAAGAAAGATATTCCAGGTTACCGCTTCGTAGAGACTAAGAAACTTCCAAACGGCGACACAGAACATGTCTACGAAAAAGTTGTTACTGCCCCTCAACAAAAACCGACTGAGCAATCTCCAACTACTAAAGCAACCAAAGAATTACCTAATACTGGTACGGAAGATCATGCAGCTTTGGCAGCTCTAGGAGTACTTGGTTTGATGAGCGGATTTGGACTTGTGTCTCGCAAGAAAAAAGAAGACTAATTCTATACTCGAGATTCTAAGTAGTATCCATTAGTTTCTGAAACAAAAAACCAACTAATCGTTAGATTAGTTGGTTTTTTGTCTATTCTCGATTTTTCCAAGCTTGGTAGCGGGTGTCGATCAAGAGTTGGGTTAGTCGTCCCATGGTTTCTCTTTCTTCGGGAGTGAGGGATTGAGCTTGGACAAAGAGATGGTGAATGTGTTCAATGACCTTGAAGGAAGAAAGATCGTTGATAGAGGAGATGCCTGCATCAAGAATAATTCCAAAAAAGAGGTCAAAGTAGAGTTGCAGTTCAGTATCAGGGACCGTCTCAACCCATTCCTTGAAGGTAGTATCGACTTGCTGGCTGTCACTATTGGTCTCGTCTAGTTGGACAAAGTGATTGTCTTCAACCTGCCAACTAAAGGTGTCGTGCTGAGCAAGGCCACCTAAGGCGGTGCTTCGAACGACGATTTTTTTATCCGGAATTTCCAGCATCATCCCGATGATAGACCCTTGTGGAATAAATACTTTCGTTCTTTCCATCATGTTTTGATAGCCAGGTGTTTCGGTTAGTTCCTTGTGAAGCCCAGGGGAATCAAAAGTATAGACAGCTACAATGTTTTTCTGTAAGTTTGGATCAAGTTGACTAGCAGCATAGACTGCTAGATTGCCCCCTTTTGAATGTCCTGCTAGAATCACCTTTTGGTTAGGATGTTGAGCAAAAAAGTCCTCTAAATACTGGAGGGCATGTTTTTGAGCAGGTATTTCCTTCATATAGGTCATATGGAAATCTTCTTTCCAACCAATGATACTGTCATCCGTTCCACGAAAAACAAGCAAATAGGTATCGAGACTGATACGATAAGCCATAGCTGCGAACTGTTTTTGCAATTCAGGATCGATGTCGTTGATAAAGTCTGAGAGCTTGCAATTTTTAAAGCGTTTGTGTTGAGTGAGCTGATCCAACAACTGGAGACGGTTTTTATTGGTCAACATCGTCGTTTCTCTAGGGATCTGAGTTGCTAAGTCAATGAGACGCTGTGGTTCTTGGGTAACTATATCATCAAAAGCAAGATAGGTCAACTCAGTCAAGGCAAGAACATCTAACTCATTTACGGGGAGGTCATAAAAGGAATCGTATGCTACATCATTCAGGTAGTCAAAAATATTGGCCATAAAAGCTCCTTTCTCTATGTTTATCCTATCACATTTACCTAGAATTAGCTAGTGGGCTTGTTTGAATGACCTAGTAGGGTTTGATTGAAATACATAGAAGATAGATTGCTCCTATTTCAAACCTCTAAACGAGCTTATTTGTATGTTTTTACTATCAATCCCATTTTCCTTTAAAAAATTCTTCATCTCATTTACATCATCAGGCTGACCTGTGATGAGATAGCTGGCTTGATTGCCGTATTCATCAATAGCACGTTTTAAAAATTCTTGACTTTGAGAAAGTTCATCGCTCGTTTTATAAGTAAAATTCGGTGTTTTTTGAGTCAGTTCTTTCATCTCATTATCGAAAATAGTAACTCCTTTGTCAAAATGGTTGAGAATAATCGGACATTTACCAGCCCATTCTTTGATAAGGGGGCGTAGAGCAGAAATTCCGACATCAGATGCAAAGCAAACTAGTGGCTGATTCGTATCTTTAGCAGTCAAAGAGGAATCCAGCCAACTCATCTCAATCTCACTTCCAGCTGGTAAATGTGTCAAGGTTTCCTTAAAGTGGCTACCACTATTATGCGTTAAAATGAGGATTTCATCTTCATCATGTGTGGAGGCAATGGTTAGCCATCGACTGGTCTGCTCTCCCTTAGCTCCGTTTTTCCTAGCAGCGGACGACGTATCGGGGAGCTTAAACTGAGCGTAAGCCCCAGCTTTCCAGTTTTGATGACTCGGTTTTGTGATGTGAATTAAATACAGATCTCCGCTGGGGTTTTCGATGGATTTTATCGATAATGTCTGGCTTCGTCCAAGATAAG
The DNA here is from genome assembly GCF_006228325.1 of Streptococcus sp. 1643. Taxonomy (NCBI): domain Bacteria; kingdom Bacillati; phylum Bacillota; class Bacilli; order Lactobacillales; family Streptococcaceae; genus Streptococcus; species Streptococcus sp. 1643. Next base: position 1,413,673 of record NZ_CP040231.1, on the reverse strand, counting down.
CGATGGCACCCCAAGTTATAATACATAGAGCTCCAAGTGTTGATAGAATGATAATAAACATTTTTTTACCTCTTTTCATTTTTTATGACTCCTAATTTTAATCACTGAATGAACGAAAAAATAAATTCATTCATTTGTTTCCAAAAAATAAAGAAAACCATTTTCTTTATTTTAGAACTCCTTTTATGAAGTTGGTTGCAAGTATTTCAACAGTTTTGCCAATATCTGGAAAATCTTTTTCCGTGATATGCATATCCATATAGTAAAACAGATTATAAACCTGTAAAATATCTTGAATCTTTTCTGGCGAGTACCCTTCAGCCTGCATGCGATTTGTAAAAGTTTTAACTAGAAACTGATGAAAAGGATTTGCGACTTTGCCTTCTTCCGAGGAATAGTAGCTGTGCAACTCATCTGCGATGGCAGGATTGTACCATTCTGCAAGGATTTTATTGGAAGAAACGAGAGTTCTGGACTGAGCAAATAGTTGACCAATGAGGTCGATCATGTCAATTTCCCAATCCAGTTCTTCGATCATAGCTTGGCGAACGCGGTTGTTTTCATCTATATAGATGTCTAGAAAAATGGCTTCTTTACTCTCGTAATAGTTATAAAAAGAACCAACTGCAACACCAGCTTGCCTAGCAATTTCTGAAATACCTGTTGCCTTGTAACCTTTTTTTGAAAAAACTTCATAGGCTGCTGTTTTTAAAGATTGTTTTTTGTCCAATAGGATTTAACCTCCTTAGTTTTCATGAATGAATAAATTTATTTGTTCATTCATATTCTAACAAATCATGGATTGCTTGTCAATAAGAAGGCTAGATCTATTAAATAAGTTAAAGAAACGCTAACTAAATGAGCACAAAAAGGAAAATATAGGATAAGGCTGGAACTATAATTAAAAATAAGGTATGATATCAGTGGGAATGTTCTCTATTTAGCATCTGTTTTCTGATCTGAATTTGGGAAATAGCTGCTAAACAGTCTGAGATACTGATCCGTAAATCTGATATGAAGGGTTTTGATACTTTGAAAAATAGCAAAGGAGGAGCGCATGCACAAGATTTTACTAGTAGAAGATGACCAAGTTATTCGACAACAAGTGGGGAAACTGCTCTCTGAGTGGGGGTTTGAGGTCGTTTTGGCAGAAGATTTTATGGAAGTATTGAGCCTTTTTGTTCAGTCAGAATCTCATTTGGTCCTCATGGATATTGGTTTGCCACTCTTTAATGGTTATCACTGGTGCCAGGAGATTCGTAAAATTTCCAAGGTACCTATCATGTTTCTGTCTTCGAGAGATCAAGCGATGGATATCGTCATGGCAATCAATATGGGGGCAGATGACTTTGTGACCAAGCCTTTTGACCAGCAGGTGCTCCTTGCCAAGGTTCAGGGCTTGTTGCGCCGTTCCTATGAATTTGGGCGGGATGAAAGTCTGCTGGAGTATGCGGGTGTGATCCTCAATACAAAGTCTATGGACCTGCACTATCAGGGGAAAGTTCTGAGTTTGACCAAGAATGAATTTCAAATTTTGCGGGTCTTGTTTGAACATGCTGGCAATATCGTGGCGCGTGATGACTTGATGCGGGAACTCTGGAATAGCGACTTTTTCATCGATGACAATACCTTGTCTGTCAATGTTGCTCGCCTGCGCAAAAAGTTGGAGGAGCAAGGTTTAGCAGGCTTTATCGAAACCAAGAAAGGGATAGGATACGGACTGAAACATGCTTGATTGGAAATCATTTTGTCTAGCCTATCTGCGTTCTCGCAGTCGCGTTTTTACCTATATTTTTTCATTAGGCTTTCTCGTCCTTCTCTTTCAGTTTTTATTTGCTAGTCTAGGAACTTATTTTCTTTATTTCTTTCTGCTCAGTAGTTTTTTGACCTTCTTATTTTTGGCTTGGGATATTTTTGCAGAAGCTCAGGTTTACCGGCAGGAAGTACTCTATGCTGAGCGAGACCCCAAGTCTCCTCTAGAATGTGCGCTAGCAGAAAAGCTCGAAGAGCGTGAATCTGAATTGTATCAAAAGAAGTCTGAGGCTCAGAGCAAGCTGACGGATTTGCTGGATTACTACACCTTGTGGGTTCATCAGATCAAGACCCCCATTGTGGCTAGTCGACTTTTAGTGGCAGAAGTCTCTGATCGGGAGGTCAAGCAGCAACTGGAACAGGAAATCTTCAAGATTGACTCCTATACCAATCTGGTGTTGCAGTATCTTCGTTTGGAAAGCTTCCACGATGACTTAGTATTTGAAAAGGTTCAAGTGGAGGATCTGGTGAAGGAAGTGGTTCGTAAGTATGCCCTTTTCTTTATCCAAAAAGGACTGACGCTCAATCTCCATGACCTTGACAAAATTATCGTGACTGATAGGAAGTGGTTGTTGGTCGTCATTGAACAAATCCTTTCAAATAGCCTTAAATACACCAAAGATGGTGGGTTAGAGATTTATATGGAAGGTCAGGAGCTCTGTATCAAAGATACGGGAATCGGGATTAAAAACAGCGATGTTCTCCGAGTCTTTGAACGTGGCTTTTCAGGCTACAATGGTCGTCTAACCCAGCAATCATCTGGACTGGGCCTCTACCTATCTAAGAAAATTTCTGAAGAACTCGGCCACCAGATTCGCATCGAGTCTGAGGTTGGGATAGGAACAACCGTTCGCATCAAGTTTTCCAATAGGAATCTGATGATTGAGTAAGCAAGCATAGTTGATGATAACCTTATCCATCTGTGGAATTTTTGTTCTAGTCTATATCTCTATTTTCATGATAACGTTTAGAAGTTACTGTAAGATTGTCCAGATGTAAAAAATATTACACTAGGAAACAACTAGAATATAGTCAAACAATAAAAGAGGCAAAAATGAAAGAAAATTATTTTGACGGAGGAATCCTAGATTATAGTGGATACTCTATCTTAGTAGCCATAATTTTCAGGCTTACCTTGGGGAACGCAACACCTTGGGCGGTTTGCATGATGCAAAATTGAAAACCAAACACACGGTAGTAGATGGTCAACGTCTATACTTTGACGGGACTGGAAAACAACTGTTCGGCAACTGGATCAAGGGGTTTCTTCTAACCATCATCACGTTTGGGAACTATGGCTTCTGATTGAAAATAAAAATGGAGCAATGGATTGTCGAACACACCAATCATGTTTAAAGATTAAAACGGCATCTTCTTTCAGAGGAGATACCGTATTTTTCTTTTTCGGATAAGGAAACAAAAATTTCTTCCTTTCTCTATCTGTTCAATTGATAGATTTCGTTGGAGAAAGACTGTAAAATTTTTGATATAATATCAAGGATGGACTGATGGATATTTAAAGGATTATTTTCAAAAGAATGACAGGTGAGAATTAAAATATGTAAAATTGAAAAGAAGTCTCTCTGCCACCATCTAAGCAGAAACAAGATTATATGAAATAAAAGGAGTAACCAATGACTGGAAATTATTCAACACGTGAATATCGTGAGAAATTATATGATGATCTTCATGTTCGATTAAGAGATACAGTGATTTTGATGTGTGCGATTTTTATTGCCTCTATAGGTTTAAATATGAATTCAACAGCTGTCATTATTGGAGCCATGCTGATTTCCCCTCTTATGACATCGATTGTTGGACTCGGATTTGGTTTAGCTATTTTTGATACGCGTTTAATCAAGCAATCTTTAGAGGTTTTATTTACTCAAGTATTGGTCAGTTTGCTTGTCTCGACTTTGTATTTCTGGATTTCCCCCTTATCTTATGCAAGTAGCGAGTTGATTGCACGAACCTCTCCAACCATTTGGGATGTTCTCATTGCTATTGCTGGTGGGATAGCAGGTGTAATTGGGTCAAGGAAAAAAGAAGCAAACAATATCGTGCCAGGAGTAGCCATTGCAACAGCTCTGATGCCACCTATCTGTACTGCAGGATATGGTTTAGCTAACGGAAATGTACGATTTTTATTTGGGGCTCTCTATCTTTTCTTGATCAACTGTGTCTTTATCATGCTAGCCAACATTATTGGAACAAGAATTTTGATGAGAAAATCTCCCTTAAGTTCATTTAAAGAGCTAAACATTAAAATGAAAATTGGCTTGATATCCTTGATTGTATTATTGGTTCTTCCAGCCAGTTATTCAGCAGTCACTCTGACGATAGATCAAGCGCGAAAAGAAGGGATCAAACAGTTTGTAGGAAAAGAGTTCTCTAATCATACGGTCATTAATCAAGTCTACAAGTCTAGGGACAATGAATTGGTCTTGACAGTTGTTGGAGATCCGATTTCAGAAGAAGAATTAGAAACGCTCCATCAAAAACAAGCCTCTTACGGTATTCAATCTGTTCAATTAAAAGTCAATCAAGTCCATAATTCGACAAAATTAGATAGTGAGATGACCAAGGAATTTTATGAAAACATTAACAAGTATATCGATCAAAAACTCTCTGAAAAAGATTCACAAAAAGATCTCGTAAAAGAAAATGAAGCAGACAAGGATTGAGGATATTGAACTTTTCTAACTCGAGGAAGCAAATCTTGGGAGGATATCCTATATCCAACAGTTAGTGGATAGAAAGGATTGTTGATGAGGATACCATTTGTGGTGGTTTGACCAATCACGACTAGCTCAGGTTAAATAAAATATAAAAAAGCAACAACTATTTCAGTTGTTGCTTTTTCTTACTGAAAAATGTTTCTCAGACAGTGATCGTTTTATTTTTCCACACGTGATTTGTTAGCGATATCAGCTAGGATAGCTTGAACAAAGTCATCGACTGAGACAGTTTGTGTTTCTTTTTGGCCATAGCGACGAACGTTGACAGTTCCGTCTTCCATTTCCTTATCACCAACGATCAATTGGTAAGGAATCTTGCTAGTTTGAGAAGCACGGATCTTGAACTGCATTTTTTCGTTGCGTTCATCCACATCAGCACGGACACCACAGTCACGGAGTTTCTTAGCCACTTCCCATGCGTAGTCTACGTGTTTTTCGTTAGAAACGGGGATGAGAGTTACTTGGTGTGGGGCAAGCCATGTTGGGAAGGCACCCTTGTAGTTCTCAATCAAGATAGCTGTGAAGCGTTCCATAGTTGAAATAACTCCACGGTGGATCATAACTGGACGGTGTTCTTCACCATCAGCCCCGATGTATTTGAGGTCAAAACGTTCTGGAAGCAAGAAGTCAAGCTGGATAGTCGAAAGGGTTTCTTCTTTTCCGAGAGCTGTCTTAACTTGGATATCCAATTTTGGTCCGTAGAAGGCTGCCTCACCTTCAGCTTCAAAGTAGTCAACGCCCATTTCATCAAGGGCTGCACGAAGCATGGTTTGGGCATTTTCCCACATCTCATCGTTGTCAAAGTACTTGTGAGTATCTTGAGGGTCACGAAGAGAGAGACGGAAGCGGTATTCAGTCAAGTTGAAGTCTTCATAAACATCGATAATCAACTGAAGGGCACGTTGGAATTCTTCTTGGATTTGTTCTGGAGTAACGAAGAGGTGACCGTCGTTAAGTGACATTTCACGCACACGTTGAAGACCAGTGAGGGCACCAGATTTCTCGTAGCGGTGCATCATACCGATTTCAGCGATACGGATTGGCAATTCACGGTAGGAGTGAACATGGTGTTTGAAGACTTGGATGTGGTGTGGACAGTTCATTGGACGAAGAACAAATTCTTCCCCGTCACCCATGTCCATGGTTGGGAACATGTCTTCTTGGTAATGATCCCAGTGACCAGAAGTCTTGTAAAGCTCAACAGAAGCAAGTGGTGGAGTGTAAACGTGTTGATAGCCAGAAGCCAGCTCCTTGTCGACAATGTAGCGTTCCAATTCACGACGGATAGTCGCACCGTTTGGCAACCAGAATGGAAGTCCTTGACCAACTTCTTGTGAAATCATGAAGAGGTCAAGCTCTTTTCCAAGTTTACGGTGGTCACGTTCTTTAGCTTCTTCACGCATTTGAAGGTAGTTTTTCAAGTCTTTCTTGTCAAACCAAGCTGTACCGTAAATCCGTTGCATCATCGCGTTGTCGCTATTTCCACGCCAGTAAGCACCTGCTACATGAAGAAGGTGGAAGATTTGGATACGGCCTGTTGATGGGACGTGAGGTCCACGGCAAAGGTCCACGTATTCCCCCTGACGGTAGATAGTCAAACCGCCTTCGTCCTCAGAGTGTTCTTCGATCAATTCCAACTTGTAAGGGTCGTTCTTGAAGATTTCACGCGCCTCGTCTTTAGTGACTTCCTCACGAATAGATGGGAAGTTTTCTTTGACGATTTTTTTCATTTCTTCTTCGATACGAGGAAGATCTTCGTTGGAGATTTGACCAGCTTGATTGTCCGTATCGTAGTAGAAGCCATCTTCAATAGCTGGACCAACTCCCAAGTGAATATCAGGGAAAAGGCGACGAGCTGCTTGGGCAAACAAGTGGGCAGCTGAGTGACGCAAGATTGGAAGGGCATCTTCGTGATCAGGTGTCACGATTTCGATGCTTCCATCTTCAGTGATAGCACGAGTCGTGTCGATGAGTTTGCCGTTGAATTTACCAGCCAAGGCTTTTTTAGCGAGGGAATTGCTGATAGATTGGGCAATTTCAAAAGTTGTAACGCCAGATTCGAATTCACGAACAGCGCCATCTGGGAAAGTAATCTTAATCATGGTTTTCTCCTTAAATATTTATTCTATTTTTGTTGGACAATTTTAAGAGCCGAGCAACTTCTTCCGCAGTCTGATTCTCTGATTGACTACCATCTGTTACGAGACTAGGATAGCCTAATAGCACCGCTTCCTTACGAACCATTTGAGCAAAAAGAATGTCTCGTTGCATCCAGTTTTCAAAAGCTTGCTCGGGGTTGGTTGTACCCTCTAAGACATAAGGAACCCATTCTCTCTGTATATAATGCTTTTTTTGAAAATCAGCTGTCGGAGTCAAGCATAGATAGGAAGATGCTGGACATTCAAGCTTCTTTACCAAGTGAGGCAAAAGTCCTGCTCCCTCCACCAAGAGAGGTCTGTTTTGATTCTTTATCAAGTAAGATTTTACATAAGGAAAAATCTCTTCATAAAAGCGCCATTCTTCATCTGCCATCTCTTCTGGATTTCTCATCCAGATTTGTTCTGGATTTCTATCCTGCCTAAGAAGGCAAATTGGCTGTGAGTCTTCACTTGCTTGACTCATCATCTTTTCTACCAAATCATCCAGTTTGATATGAAGTAGTTGATACTGTCTAGCAAGAAGTGAGGCAATTGTTGACTTTCCACTGCAAGGCGATCCGCCAATCATATAAAGCATCATTCTTCCTCCTTCTGACAAAACAAAAACGACATCCTAAAAGGACGTCGCAACGTGGTTCCACCTTCATTCATGTTCCTCAAAAAAGAGGGACACCTCTGATTGGCTTTAACGTGGCCACCGTTTTATGTTTGCATAAAAGTCAGTAGAGTAGTATCAGTTTAGGCTTTCTATGCGTTTCCAGCAACCACGCACTCTCTAGTAGAAAGGGACTAAGTGACTTGTCTCTATGCATTATTATAGCATGATTGCGAGAATTTTCAAGGTTTTTGTATAATTTTTTTATTTTTCTCTCGCTGGAAGACATGCTTGATCCCCACACCAGCAGCCAACCCAAGTAGGGCAAAGAGTTCATAGGCTAGGAAGTAAAGTAGGATGAACTCACCAAAGGTGATGATGGTAAAGCAATAGAGCAGACCAATACCGAGTAGCCACCAAAGTGAGAAATGAAATCGATAGCTATAAAGTAGCGATACGATAAAGGTTACCAGAGGTGAGAAGAGGATGATGTTATAAATGTACAGTCCCTTCAGTGTATATGGGTCAGAGATGAGTAGAGAGAGGAGCTCATAGAGGGGCCAGTAAAAAAAGAAAGTGACAAGGTAGTATGGGATATACTTAAGATAATTCCGCATGGCAATAGTCCTCCAATCTGGAAAAATTGAGAGATATTGTAGACCACATAATCCTAAATGAAGGGGAAATCTCTACTTATATTATAGCACGATTTAGAAGCTCTTACAATTTAATCCAGTGATCAGTGATAGTGATCTTTTCGAGTGTTTTCTGTTATAATACTAACAAAAGAAGTAAGAGAATGAGGAGAAAGAATGACCAAAATAGCAGTTCTTTCAGACATACATGGAAATACGACAGCTTTGGAAGCTGTACTGGATGATGCTAAAGCTGCAGAGGTAGATGAGTACTGGCTTTTAGGGGATATTCTGATGCCAGGGACAGGACGTAGAAGGATCTTGGACCTCTTAGCTAGCTTGCCTATTACAGTAAGAGTTCTGGGAAATTGGGAGAATAGTCTCTGGCGAGGTCTGCATCGCAAGTTAGATCCTACAATAGCGAGTCATCGTTATCTCCTGCGTCAAAGTCAGTACATCTTAGAGGAGGTCAGCCCTGAAGAAATCGAAGACCTCAATAATCAACCCATGCAAGTTCATCGTCAGTTTGGTGATTTGATGGTGGGAATCACTCACCATCTCCCTGATAAAAACTGGGGTAGAGAATTGATTCATACGGGAAAACAAGAAGATTTTGATAGATTGGTCACGAATCCACACGCCTCTATCGCAGTATATGGCCATATTCATCAACAGTTGCTTCGTTATGGAAGTGATGGACAGTTGATTCTTAATCCAGGTTCCATTGGACAACCTTTCTTTCTAGATGCGAAGTTGCGTAAGGACCTGCGGGCCCAGTATATGATCTTAGAGTTTGATGAGGCAGGTTTGTCTGATGTTGATTTTCGTCGTGTGGATTATGATGTGGAAACTGAATTGCAGTTGGCTAAAGATTTGAAGCTCCCCTATTTCCAGGTCTACTATGAAAGTTTGGTAAATGGAATTCACCACACTCATAACCATGAATTGTTAGGTCAGATTAGTGAACAAGAAGGTTATGATCAGGATGTTGAACTCTGGATGGAAAGAGACAAGAAAGATTGGTTTTAAGAGGACTTCTAGCTAGAAATCAGATAGTCTAGTGACTGCTGCTGTTTCGCGATAAGTCGAACTGGATACGAATTGACGGCTTCTCAAATTTATGTTAGAATAACGGAATATAACTAATTTGAATCTCATACTAATTGATATTCAAAATAAGAGGAGACAGATAATGAAACCAGAAGAGTTACACGCCATTGCCTCGGAGTTGGGCTTGCAATTTGACGAAGATTCGCGTAGTATTTATGGCACGCAGTCAGGCTATTTACTTTTCCTGCAAGAAACTGATGTGAAAAATCAGTTTCGACTTTGTGTCAGTGTGAGTTTGAATGGTAATCCTGCGGATTCAGAAGAAAATGAATTGGTTTGGGATGAGTTTAAGAGTGAATCTCTTCCAAACTTGTCGACCTTGTCTATCAATCAGTACCTTGTTTCTTTTGTCGTAAAAGGTGCCATGCGCAAATCAAAAACAATTGAAAAGTTACAGACGCTCATAACAGACCTCGTTGCATTCCTTGAAACCCATCATTTCGTCCAAGTCTGTGCCTACAGTGGTCAGGAGGGTCCTGTTGGTCTCTATCAATTAGGTGATTCAATTTTCCTTATCAATGAGGAAAGCTATCAATTGCTGAAGAGCAATCTTCAGATTGAGGTGGATTCTTATCAAAATCAAAAGGAAAATGTTCTTCTTGGAGCAGTTGGTGCGTTGCTTGGAGCCTTGATTGGTGGAGCAGTTGCTCTATTTATCGCTCGTCTAGGTTATGTAGCTATGGTAGCGGGGATTGTTCTGGGGATTTGTACCATTAAAGGATATGAAATCCTTGGAAGAAAGGTATCTCGAAAGGGGATTGTAATTTCCTCTATTTGGATGGTGATTACTGTCTTTCTAGTGAATCAAATTGATTTGGCGATGGAAGTCGTTTCCAAACTAGGGGTTGAGTTTGCCTTTGCTTTCCGAGCGGTGAATGAATTAATCTTTAACGGTGATTTCCCAAAAAATTATTTTTATAATCTAGCTATGTTAGCTGTGTTTACCTTAGTTGGTGCTGGGGCGTCTATCAGCTCGGTTTGGTCAAGTCATAAAACAAAAGGGATTGTCCGTAAAATTGCATAAAAAATAAGTCTTTGTATGCCCTCTACCGCTCTGGTTGCCAAGAGGGATACAGGACTTTTTGCATGGAAAAGGTAATCAGTCGATAATATTTGACAGGAAAACCAAAAACGGTATAATGTTTATACGGGAAAAGATGAATAAAATATCAATGAAAGGAGAAGAAGATGCAAATTTCAAGCCGATTTACAATTGCGACTCATATGATGATTATTATTGCAATGCAGGATACAGACAGCAAGGTAACCAGTGATTTTCTTGCGGCTAGTGTCGGAGTCAATCCAGTCATTATCCGTAAGACTTTATCGCAACTCAAAAAAGCAGGATTGATTTCAGTTGCTCGTGGTACGGGAGGAACTGAGATAATAAAAGACCTTAAGGATATCAGTTTGTTGGATGTCTACCAAGCTGTAGAGTGTTTAGGAAAATCTGGTAAGCTCTTTAGTTTCCATGACAATCCAAATCCTAATTGCCCAATTGGTGCTAATATCCATGCAGTCTTGGACCAAAAGTTGTTCGATGTTCAAGCAGCTATGGAGAACCAACTGCGTCAGACAAGTCTGGCTCAGGTTGTAGCAGATGCTCAGAATAAACTCTCTAAGTAAGAGGACTAAGGTTCTCTTTTTCTATTGCTATAATTATGGTACAATGTAGTCATCAAAGGAGGAGACTATGTACTTTATCACAGGATTTTTTGTCCTACTTTTTCTCGTTTCGTTTTTAAGGGACAATCGCAGTCTCTGGAATCCAGCTCTCTTGCTTTTGTCTCTGCTCTTTTCTTATATGTCCATTGCCAATCTTTTTTACGAAGCTGGGCAGGAAGAAGTGCACATGATTTTCTTTGCAGGGATTTTTCTCCTGCTGCCTTTTTTAGTTTTTCTAAGTGGCTTTTTTCTGATTTATAACGGATTTGTATTGTTGAGAAAAGAAGGAAAATCCAAGGCAAATTATTTGTCTCTGGGGCTAGGGTGTGTGATTCTATTCTTTTTTGTAATCATGGCGATTCGAGTGAGCGATACCAAGGGCTTGTTTTACACCAATCATCTAGTGAATATTATCTTTTTCTTTTTGATTTATTCGTATTTGATTTTTGGTTTTGCCTTTGCAGGATTTCTGCTTTATTCCATTCTGTATCTTTTCATTCCTAAGAAAAAACATTATGATTTTATTATCATTCACGGAGCAGGCTTGTTGAATGGAGAAAAAGTCACTCCCTTACTGAAGAGTCGCATTGACAAGGCAGTAGAAGCTTATCACCAGTCTCTCAATCCCAATGTTAAAATCATCGCAAGTGGTGGTCAAGGTGGGGATGAGAAGATTTCCGAGGCTCAGGCAATTTGTAATTATTTGCTGGAAGAGACGGATGTTCCGAGAGAAGCGATTCTCCTAGAGGAAGACTCAACGACGACCTATGAGAATCTTCTCTTCTCAAAAGAAATGGGAGAGAAGCTGGTGGCCAGACCACGTTTTCTCTTTGTGACCAATGATTACCATGTTTTTCGTACCAGTACCTATGCTCGCCGTATTGGGATGAAGGGAGATGGTCTTGGTTGCCGTACAGCCGCCTACTATATCCCATCGGCCTTTATCAGAGAATACATTGCTCTATGTGTGAAGATGAGATGGCTTTTTCTCGCCTTCTATATTTTATTAATTTTAGCTCTGATTTTCTCCTATAGAGGTGTTCTATGGTAATATGTAAAATTCATATTGTAATTCTTGTTAGAATCTCTAAAAAATCTTGTAGTAACCCTAAGGGAAAAATTGTCACTAGTAATGAAAGAGCAGGGTAAGTGATTGTGAGTGCGGTTTTTGGAACGGTTTCATAATTGCTCGTCAATCAATTGAACAATTTCCAACCTAGCTGCAGATTTTCAGAGAGAGTCAAAAATAGGCAACTGAATATGAGTAGACTAGAATTTTACAGTCAACGACAAATAAAAATGTGAACAGCAACAGAGGTTCACATTTCATTTTTTACTTATGGCAAAATGGCCTTTAGTTGGTTCAGGATGGTTTGTAAGGTCACGACCGCTTGTTCTCCTTGTTGTGGTTGGTAGAGTAGTTGGAAATACTTGCGAATAGTTTCTTCAAATTGTTTAGGGAGGAGAGTACAATGGGCCTTTGCGTACTCCAGCATTCGTTTTTCACCAGGATGGGTTTGCTCATTGAGCGCAAATAACAAGTCAAAGTAGGAAGCAAAAAACTCACTCGTACGATGATTCATGCTGAGTAGATCTTGACGCTTGATAGCTTTTTCTATTTGGTGAGAGAAGGCAGGCATGGCCTGGTCTAGCAAAAGGAGTTGCCTTTCGATGATATGCTTTTTGAGTTCCTGTGGATAGGGAATCTGGTAGGTTCTTTGGAGAGAAGCATAGTGTCCATTCGGGTCATATAGAATCTTGCTGTGGAGTAGATTATGCCACATGCAAGTTGTATAGGCATTTTGGGCTTGATGCTGAAAAACGGTTGAGTTCAATTCCTGTTCAAATGATTCTAGCGAACGATAAATCAACTCGATTTCGATACCGTTGTTTAGTACGCAGTCGTCCTCTAACTCCCAAAACTGGTTTCCAATTTCCATATAGGAGCAGTATTTGCTCAAAATTTTGAGGCGAGTCGCCTCATCAATAGAAGCGTTGAGATAGACATAAACGTCATAGTCAGAATTTTGATCGTAGGTTTGTCCTGCACGAGAACCACTAAGAGCAATAGCTTCTACTTGTTCCAGTTGAGAGAATTCTTTGAAAAGTTCGTGGATCATGATTTTTCTCCTTGCTTTATGGTTTTAAAGTCATTTTACCAAAAAGTAAAACGTTTGCATAGCATTGAGTTACTCTTTTTCATTTATAGCAAAAAATGTGAACCCTTGTTTTGAGTTCACATTTCGTTTTTATTCTGCGGCTTGTTGCCAATGTTTTGCTAGCTTATGAGAAAGGCTGGAAATGGCAAAGTTAAAGATAAAATAAATCAAGGCAATCAGGATATAAAGACTGAAGACCTGCTCTGGTTCGAAATAGCGTCCCATGAGAATTTGGCTGGCGCCAAAGAGTTCTTGTAGGGCGATAACAGAGTAGAGAAGACTGGTATCCTTGATTACAGTTACAAACTGAGAAATGATGGCTGGCAGCATTTTGCGGATCGCTTGTGGGAGAATGATGTAGTAGAGGATTTGCGTAGAGGTGAATCCTTGTGACATTCCTGCTTCGTACTGTCCCTTGTCCACGGCATTGAGACCACCTCGGATAATCTCAGCCAGGGCTGCTGAGGTAAAGAGGGTAAAGGCTGTAATACCAGCTGGTGTGGACTTCATCTTAAACACCAAAAAGATGGTGAAAATCCAGAGGAGGTTGGGAACGTTACGTACAAACTCTATATAAATGCTGGAGATGATCCGTAAAACAGGATTTTTCCCATTTCTCATGACGGCTAGTACTGTTCCGATAAGGGTCGAGAGGACGATAGCAATTAGAGAAATGTAGAGGGTCAAGCCAAATCCTTTAAAGATAAAGATTAGGTTATCTGGTGTCAAAACTTCTAAAATAGATTCCATAGTAACCTCCTAAAGTGAATAGGCTTTTTTGTTGGCTTGCTCCATCTTGCGACCAAACTGGGCAACAGGGAAGCATAGGGCAAAGTAGAGAAGAGCAGCGCCTAAAAAGGCTGGGATATAGTTTCCGTTGAGAGCCGACCAAGACTTGGTCACAAACATCAAGTCTACTCCAGAGATGATAGCTACGGTAGAGGTGTTCTTGATAAGGTTAACAATTTGGTTGGTCAATGGAGGGAGAATGATACGGAAGGCTTGAGGCAAGATAATCAAGCGCATGGCACTGATATAGGTAAAACCTTGCGACAAGGCGGCTTCCATCTGACCGCTAGGAATAGACTGAATCCCTGAACGAATAACCTCAGCAATATAAGCGCCATGATAGAGTCCCACACAAAGTACAGCTGTCCAATAAATCGGAATCATGATGGTGTGTTCACTGATAAGAGGCAAACCATAGAAGACGATGACAAACTGCACCAAGAGGGGAGTATTTTGGTAAAATTCGACAAAGATACGAGCCAAAAAACGCAAGAATGGGCGTTTGCTAGTTGACATGGCCCCAAAGAAGATGCCCAAAACCATAGCGAGGATAAAGGAACCAACCGCTAGGGCAAGGGTGAAGAGGAAACCATTGAAAAATTGTCCAAAATCCTGAAAATAGGCTGTCCAAGATGATAAATCTGTCATGGGGTGTCCCTCCTTAATCTGCAGTATGGCTAGATGGTTTGAGCTTGTAACGGTCATAAAGTTTCTGCAAACTACCGTCCTTGGTCCATTTAGTGACCAAGCTATCAAGATAGTTGTTTAGCTCGGTATTTGATTTCTTGGTGACGATACCGTAGTCAGATGGCTTGAAACTATCATCTAGTAGTTCTGTCCGTTTACTAATGTAGCCTGACAGGATAGAGCGGTCCACGGAAAAGGCATCAATACGGTGAGCGTGAAGGGAAGTAATCAATTCTGGGTAGGAACCAAGTTCGACAAATTTAAAGGTTAGACCTTTCTTTTTACCCAGTTCAGTAATCAGGCGTTGGGTGATGGAACCTTGGGCAACCCCAATGGTTTTACCGTTTAGATCTTCAATGCTTTTGATGTTGGCAGATTTATTGACCAAAAAGCCGGAAGCATCCGTATAGTAGGGACTGGTGAAGTTGTATAATTTTTTACGATCGTCTGTGATGGTGAAGGTTGCGATATCCATGTCGACCTGTTCGTTGTCTAGTAGTGGACCGCGGGTTTGAGCGGTAACAGGAACGTAGCGAACCTTGACCTTGAGTTCGTCTGCAATCATCTTGGCTAAGTCAGTTTCGATACCAGAATAAGTCCCTGTCTTGGGGTCCTTGTAGCCAAAATTGGGAACGTCTTGTTTGACACCGACAACTAGTTCGCCTCTTTTTTGAATGTCTGCGACGGTGGTATCAGCTTGGACTGGTTTGGCAGCAGCAAGGCTGAAAAGGCTAATCAATAATGCGGATAAAAAGAGTTTCTTTTTCATAGGCGCCTCCTTATTTGACTTTGTCACTTTCGTGGTTGATAATTTTGCTGAGGAATTGTTTGGCACGAGGTTCGCTTGGATTGTCGAAAAAGTCATCGACATCTGTCGTATCTACTAAAACTTCTCCGTCAGCCATAAAGATGATGCGGTCCGCAACTTCACGGGCAAAGCCCATTTCGTGGGTAACGATGATCATGTTCATCCCATCATGCGCCAGTTTCTGCATAACTGCTAGAACATCTCCGATAGTCTCAGGATCAAGAGCAGATGTTGGCTCATCAAAGAGGAGGAGTTCCGGATGCATGGCAAGACCACGTGCGATGGCGATCCGCTGTTTTTGTCCACCAGACAGCATAGCTGGGTAGGAATCTTTCTTGTCCCACATGTTTACAAATTCCAGATATTTTTGGGCTGTTTTTTCAGCTTCTTTTTTATCAATTCCTAGAACTTTTATGGGCGCGAGTGTTACATTTTCTAACACTGTTTTGTGTGGATAAAGGTTAAAATGCTGGAAAACCATGCCAACTTCCTTACGAAGAGGAACTAAATCTTTCTGGCTAGCACCTGCTACTTGGTGTCCATTGACTCGGAGACTTCCTTTGTCAACAGCCTCCAAACCATTGATCGTACGGATAAGAGTGGACTTCCCAGAACCGGAAGGTCCAAGCAGGACAACAACTTGTCCTTTTTCAAAACGGAGATTGATGTCGCGGAGTGCGTGGTAGTCTCCGTAATATTTTTCGACGTTTTTAAATTCTACTAAAGCCATGAGAGATCTCCTTTGTGTTAGATTTTATAACATGATTCTACAACAAAAGAATGTTCTTGTCAAATCATATCTGAAAAAAATTCACTAAAATATTATAAAAAAGCAATCTGGATAGAGAAAATGCCTAAATCATGTTATAATGAAACGATAGAATTCTTAGAAAGAGTGGATGTCTTTTTGATAACTCCTACTTATGAATGGCAGTTTGCCCCGCAGGTTGAAGATGCGGATTTTACAAAGATAGCCAAGAAGGCTGGGCTGGGTCCTGAGGTGGCTCGATTATTATTTGAAAGAGGAATTCAGGATGAAGAAAGTCTAAAGAAGTTTTTAGAACCTTCTTTAGAGGACTTGCATGACCCCTATCTGCTCCATGATATGGACAAGGCAGTGGAACGGATTCGTCAGGCCATTGAAGAAGGGGAAAACATTCTCATCTACGGAGACTACGATGCGGATGGTATGACTTCAGCGTCGATTGTGAAGGAAAGTTTGGAACAGCTTGGCGCCGAGTGTCGTGTTTACCTGCCCAATCGCTTTACCGATGGCTATGGCCCTAATGCCAGTGTCTATAAATACTTTATCGAGCAAGAGGGGATTTCCTTGATTGTGACAGTGGACAATGGGGTTGCAGGTCACGAGACTATTGAACTAGCTCAGTCTATGGGAGTAGATGTCATTGTGACCGACCACCATTCCATGCCGGAAACCCTTCCTGAAGCCTATGCAATTGTTCACCCTGAGCATCCGGATGCGGACTATCCCTTCAAACAGTTGGCTGGTTGTGGAGTGGCTTTCAAGCTAGCTTGCGCTCTTTTAGAAGAAGTGCAAGTAGAATTGCTTGATTTGGTCTCTATCGGAACCATTGCCGATATGGTGAGCTTGACAGATGAAAACCGTATCATGGTTCAATATGGTCTGGAAATGCTGGGGCATACTCAGCGTATTGGTCTACAAGAAATGCTGGACATGGCTGGGATTGCTGCGAATGAAGTGACAGAAGAAACGGTTGGCTTTCAGATTGCCCCTCGTTTAAATGCCTTGGGGCGCTTGGACGATCCTAATCCAGCTATTGATTTGCTGACTGGATTTGACGACGAGGAAGCTCACGAGATTGCCCTCATGATTCATCAGAAAAACGAAGAGCGCAAGGAAATCGTCCAATCAATCTATGAAGAAGCTAAGACCATGGTGGATCCTGAGAAGAAGGTCCAGGTTTTGGCCAAGGAAGGCTGGAATCCTGGCGTTCTGGGTATCGTTGCTGGTCGTTTGTTGGAAGAGCTAGGGCAGACAGTTATCGTTCTTAATATAGAAGATGGTCGTGCCAAGGGTAGCGCTCGTAGTGTGGAAGCAGTCGATATTTTTGAAGCTCTGGATCCCCATCGAGACCTCTTTATCGCCTTTGGCGGCCATGCTGGTGCAGCTGGAATGACGCTGGAAGTTGAGAAACTTTCAGATGTATCTCAAGTCTTGGAAGACTATGTCCGTGAAAAAGGCGCAGATGCTACTGGTAAGAACAAGTTAAATCTAGATGAAGAGCTAGACTTGGAGACGCTTAGCTTGGAAACGGTCAAAAGTTTTGAACGCTTGGCACCTTTTGGAATGGACAATCAGAAACCTGTCTTTTATATCAAGGATTTTCATGTCGAAAGTGCCAGAACCATGGGAGCAGGCAATGCCCACCTCAAACTAAAAATTTCCAAGGGTGAGGCGACTTTTGAAGTGGTGGCCTTTGGACAAGGTAGATGGGCGACAGAGTTTTCTCAAACCAAAAACCTAGAATTAGCAGTCACCCTGTCTGTCAATCAATGGAATGGCCAAACTGCCCTCCAGTTGATGATGGTGGATGCGCGTGTGGAAGGTGTTCAACTCTTTAACATTCGTGGGAAGAATGCAGTCTTGCCAGAAGGGGTTCCAGTTTTGGATTTCTCTGGAGAGTTGCCGGATTTGGCGAATAGTGATGCTGTGGTTGTGAAAACCATTCCTGAAGATATTACCTTGCTGAAGACCATTTTTCAGAAACAGGATTTCTCAGCTGTCTATTTCAAAAACGACATTGACAAGGCCTATTATCTAACAGGTTATGGGACCAGAGAACAGTTTGCTAAATTGTACAAGACCATTTACCAGTTCCCAGAGTTTGATATTCGTTACAAGCTGAAGGATCTGGCAACTTATCTCAATATCCAACAAATTTTGCTGGTCAAGATGATTCAGGTATTTGAGGAACTGGGCTTTGTGACGATCAAAGATGGTGTCATGACTGTCAATAAAGAAGCGCCGAAAAGGGAGATTGCTGAAAGTCATATTTACCAAAATCTCAAACAAACTGTCAAAAATCAAGAAATCATGGCCCTGGGGACCGTGCAAGAAATATATGACTTTTTGATGGAAAAATAGATGGAAAGAGGCTGAGATAACCTATCTCGGCTTTTTCTTTGTCTTTTCTTGAACAGATGTAGTAAAAGTATAACTATTTGTAACATGACTTAAATATAACTCTAAACGAACTGACATGTAAATCAGGTATGATTTCCTTATCAACAAAAAATAGGGAGAACATAGTTATGAAAAAAACAGTTACGAAACTGACTCTTGGTTTGACTTCTACCGCTATTTTAGCGACAGTTGGTGCTCAAACGGTTCATGCCAACTCTTACGTTGTCCAAGACGGAGATTCATTTTTTGCCATTGCTACTGCCAATGGTATGGATCCTTATGACTTGGCGGCTTTGAATGGGAAAACCATCTTTGATACCATCCACCCAGGAGATGTTCTCCAAGTGAGTGGTTCCGCTCAGGCTAGCTCAACCTACAGTGCTCCAGCTAGCACTGCGAACGTGGTATCTGATACAGAAGATGTTGTCGAAAAGACTCCGACAAACTATGGAAACTCTTATCCTGTTGGTCAGTGTACATGGGGCGTGAAAGAATTGGCACCTTGGGCTAGCAACTGGTGGGGAAATGCCAACACGTGGGCAATCTACGCGAGCGCTCAAGGCTATAAGACAGGAAGTGTTCCAGTAGTAGGAGCAATCGCCGTTTGGGATGGTGGTGAATATGGACACGTTGCTTATGTAACAGATGTTCAAAGTGAAAACTCTATCCAGGTATTGGAAGCAAACTACAGACGTCAAAAGCAGATTGCGAATTATCGTGGCTTCTTTAATCCACATGAATTTTTAGGTAACGTCACTTATATCTATCCAAACTAAAGATGATAAAAAGATTTAGAATTTCTAAGTCTTTTTTTCTGTGAAACTTTCTTTTTGTGATCTCGCTTCTAGTGGGTATTTGCCGAATAGTTTCTAGGCTTTATGGCGGACAGGAATTTCGTACTTTTGGATGTGGACAAGTGATGAATCCGTATAAAATTTTTTTAGAAAAGAGAAGTAAAAGGTAAGAAATCCTTTTATTATGAACTACAATAAACATTTTAGAATTCTAGAAATCTACCTGAAATCAAGTTGTATAGGAATTTGGCATGTCTGAAAGTTCAATCGTTTGATTTTCTACAGTCAGTCTTGAAAAGAGAGAACAAGGTAAAAGGGTTTGATTTTTAGTAGTGAACGATCTTAGGTTAAAATCCGATCTTCATTTTGAAAATAATCAAAAAAATGGTATAATGGTAGGAAAAGATTCGGCTGAAAGTTTGAGAACTTTTAGAATAAGAGGGTGAATTCGCCCTATAATCAAGATAAATTGAGTTTCGGAGGGAAAATGAGTAATATTAGTTTAACAACACTAGGTGGTGTACGAGAAAATGGGAAAAATATGTACATCGCTGAAATCGATGGTTCTATTTTTGTTTTGGATGCTGGGCTTAAATACCCTGAAAATGAACAACTAGGTGTTGATGTCGTCATTCCAAATATGGAATACCTTTTTGAAAATAGCGATCGTATCGCAGGGGTCTTTTTAACCCACGGACATGCGGATGCCATTGGTGCCCTGCCTTATCTTTTGGCAGAGGCTAAGGTGCCTGTGTTTGGTTCTGAGTTGACCATTGAGTTGGCCAAACTCTTTGTCAAAGGAAATGATACGGTTAAGAAATTCAATGACTTCCATGTGATTGATGAAGATACGGAGATTGATTTTGGAGGGACTGTGGTTTCCTTCTTCCGTACAACTCACTCTATCCCAGAAAGTTTGGGAATAGTCCTGAAAACAGCTGAAGGTAGCATCGTTTATACAGGGGACTTCAAGTTTGACCAGACAGCTAGCGAATCCTATGCGACGGATTTTGCTCGTTTGGCAGAAATTGGTCGTGATGGTGTCTTGGCACTCCTCAGTGATTCAGCCAATGCAGACAGCAATATCCAGGTGGCGAGCGAGAGTGAAGTTGGGGATGAAATTACCCAGACCATTGCAGACTGGGAAGGTCGTATCATCGTTGCCGCAGTTGCCAGCAACCTTTCTCGTATCCAGCAGGTTTTTGATGCTGCTGCAGATACAGGTCGCCGAGTTGTTTTAACTGGATTTGATATTGAAAATATCGTCCGCACTGCGATTCGTCTCAAAAAATTATCTCTAGCCAACGAAAGTCTCTTGATTAAACCAAAAGAAATGTCTCGTTTTGAAGACCATGAGTTGATTATCCTTGAGACCGGGCGTATGGGTGAGCCTATTAATGGACTTCGTAAGATGTCTATTGGACGCCACCGCTATGTGGAAATCAAAGATGGGGACTTGGTTTATATCGTAACGACTCCATCTATCGCCAAAGAAGCCGTCATGGCGCGTGTTGAAAACATGATCTACCAAGCTGGTGGTGTGGTGAAACTCATTACCCAAAGCTTGCGAGTATCCGGACATGGGAATGCGCGTGATTTGCAGTTGATGATCAATCTCTTGCAACCTAAGTATCTTTTCCCTATCCAAGGGGAGTACCGTGAGTTGGATGCGCATGCCAAGGCTGCTATGGCAGTGGGGATGTTGCCAGAACGTATCTTTATCCCTAAAAAGGGAACAACCATGTCCTACGAACACGGGGACTTTGTTCCTGCTGGCGGAGTTTCTGCAGGTGATGTCTTGATTGATGGAAATGCCATCGGAGATGTTGGAAATGTTGTCCTTCGTGACCGTAAAGTCTTGTCAGAGGACGGGATTTTCATCGTTGCCATTACCGTAAATAGACGTGAGAAAAAAATCATCGCCAAGGCGCGAGTTCACACGCGTGGATTTGTCTACCTCAAGAAGAGTCGAGATATTCTCCGTGAAAGTTCAGAATTGATCAACCAAATCGTGGAAGACTATCTCCAAGGTGAAGATTTCGACTGGGCTGATCTCAAAGGGAAGGTTCGTGATGGCTTGACCAAGTACCTCTTTGATCAAACCAAGCGTCGTCCAGCAATCTTGCCAGTCGTGATGGAAGCAAAATAATAAGCAGAATACCTACAGAAAAAGTCGAAATTCGGCTTTTTCTTATAGAATAGTAAAAGGAGACAACCATGGCAGTTATGAATATTGAGTATTACTCAGAAATTTTGGGTATGGAGTGGGGCGTTACGGTACTCTATCCAGATGCTAGTCGGGTGACTGAACCAGATTGCACAGATATTCCTGTTCTTTATCTTTTGCATGGAATGTCAGGAAATCAAAATAGCTGGCTCAAACGTACCAATGTCGAGCGCTTGTTGCGTGGAACCAATCTTATTGTCATCATGCCCAATACTAGCAATGGCTGGTACACAGATACTCAGTACGGCTATAACTACTATACTGCTCTAGCAGAAGAGTTACCTCAGGTAATGAAACGTTTCTTCCCCAATATGACCAGCAAGCGAGAAAAGACCTTCATAGCAGGTCTCTCCATGGGTGGTTACGGTTCCTTCAAACTCGCTCTATCGACGAATCGTTTTTCTCATGCGGCTAGTTTTTCTGGTGCGCTCAGTTTTCAGGAATTTTCTCCTGAAAGTCAGGATCTGGGGTCACTTGCCTACTGGCGAGGAGTTTTTGGAGAGATTAAAGACTGGACAGCTAGTCCTCATTCGCTTGAAAGCATGGCTACAAAATCCGATAAAAAGACTAAACTATGGGCTTGGTGTGGAGAGCAAGACTATCTCTACTCTGCCAATAATCTCGCAGTGAAAAATCTCAAAAAGCTTGGTTTTGAGGTGACCTATAGTCACAGTCCAGGTAAGCACGAGTGGTACTACTGGGAAAAACAATTGGAGCGTTTTTTGGCTGCCTTACCAATTGACTTTGTCTTGGAAGAACGTTTATCTTAGTTTTAGGTTTCTTTCAGCTTTCTTCAGTAAAATAGAGAATCTATCTTGATAAGGAGAATGTGATTTCAAGATAGGTTCTTATTTTTATGAAAGGTGGGGCGTCATGTTCTGGATTATTCGATTATTCTTCCGATTTCTTTTGGGAATTTGGCGTTTCTTCTGGCGTCTGGTTTGGACTGTGGTCATTCTACTGCTCATTGCCTTTGGAGTGGTTTGGTATCTGACAGGTGATTTTCATTCTGCGGTCAATCAGGTTGAAAAAATGAGTAAGATTAGTCAAGGTGGCTGGAATCAATGGAAGGAGACGGGAACGCTGGAAGTCTTGTCTCAGACAGACAGTCACCAACATGCAGAAGGCAAGTGGGCTCAGGCCTCAGCTCGCATCTATATTGAACCTCAAATGGATGAGACCTTCCAAGGTGCCTATGCAGAAGCTATAAAAAACTGGAATCAAACGGGAGCCTTTACCTTTGAGGTGGTTGCGGATCCTAGCCAGGCAGATATTGTGGCAAGTGAGATGAATGATGGATCGACCGCTGTAGCAGGTCAAGCCGAGAGTCAAACCAATTTGTTAACCAATCAATTTATATCTGTAACGGTTCGCCTGAATCACTATTATCTATCCAATCCAAACTATGGTTATTCTTATGAACGAATCGTGCACACGGCGGAGCACGAGCTGGGACATGCCATTGGATTGGATCATACCAACGAGACTTCTGTCATGCAGCCAGCAGGTTCTTACTATGGGATTCAGCCTCAGGATGTAAACAAAGTAATAGAATTGTATGTAGGTAATTGATAGATGAATAGCTTAATTTGCTTGTTCAAAAGCTAATTCAACGAATTTTATACTACTCGTTTTGTTGAAAAAGATTTTCTAAATGACATATTCTACCTTGTTTCTTCGAACTATTTATAGAACGAGTGACTGTTATTTAGTCTCTATACTGGGAGATTTTTGAAGATTATTTTTCTTTATTTTTTTAAAAAAAAATAGTAAAATAGGATTCATATTAGTAGAAAATGGAAAGTACATGTATTATTATCGAGTTGGTATTTCCGCTGAAGAACATGATGGCTTTGTTAGACGTAGTTCGTTAGTGAATCTATTGCAAAGTAGTGCTTGGGCAAGTGTAAAAAGTGAATGGGAAAATGAAAGAGTTGGATTTTATAGTGATAATAAAATAGTGGCGGTAGCTAGTTTACTTTATAGATCTTTACCCTTTGGTTTTACAATGTGCTATATTGCCAGAGGTCCAATTATGGATTATACGGACCAATCTTTGATGGATTTTGTATTTTCTTCACTTAAAACGATTGCAAAGAAAAAACGAGCACTTTTTATTAAAATCGATCCAGCACTTTGTTTGAGTAAAACTTATAATGACAATCAAGTTTATGATTGCTCAGAGAAAACTCTAGAAACGCTAAATTATTTGCAAAAACTAGGTTTTATTTGGTCTGGTCAGACAAGTGGAATGGTTGATACTATTCAGCCTCGTATACAGGCAAAAGTGTATAAAGAAAATTTTGATGAGAAGTACCTACCAAAATCGGCGAGACAAGCTATTCGAACTGCACAAAACAAAGGAATAAATACTCAGTTTGGTGGAATTGAATTATTAGAATTATTTTCTTTTCTAATGAAGAAGACGGAGGCAAGAAAAAGTATTCATTTGCGGAATGAAGCCTACTATCGAAATTTGCTATTGTCTTTTCCAGGCCATGCTTATATAACATTATCTACACTTGATTTGTCAAATCGATTGCATATTTTAAAAGAACAAAGAGATCAGAATCAAAAAATTCTAGAATCCTTATCAGATACTGTTAAGTCTTCGAAATATCAAAGTAGGCTACAAGAAAGCGAAAGGTTGAATGAAGAAATTCTATTTTTGGAGAAGCATATTTCTTCAGGTGTTCAAGTTGCTCCCTTATCAGCCACTTTGACTTTGGAATTTGGGCAGACATCTGTAAATTTATATGCAGGAATGGATGTAGAATTTAGACGTTATAATGCCCCAATTTTAACATGGTATCGAACACTACAACGTGCATTTGAAAGAGGTTCTCTCTGGCAAAATCTAGGAGGTATTGAACATACAAGAGATGGTGGACTTTATCGTTTTAAAGCTAATTTTAATCCAACTATTGAGGAATATTTAGGAGAGTTAACTCTGCCGATTCATCCTATGTATCCGTTAATAAATCTCCTATTTAATCTTCGAAAAAAATATCATAGAAAGTAAATGTATGACACTAACTGTACTTACTAAAGAAGACTTTCGCATTTATTCAGAATCAATTACCTCCCGCTCGTTTTTACAATCAATCCAGATGGGAGAATTGTTAGAGAAGCGAGGAGCAACGGTGACCTACCTTGCTCTAAAGCATACAGAGACCATTCAGGTTGCCGCATTGGTTTATAGTTTGCCAATGACAGGTGGACTGCACATGGAAATCAATTCTGGTCCAATTTATAGCGATTCAGCTTATCTAAAGGAATTTTACAAAGATCTCCAAGTGTATGCCAAACAACATGGGGCTCTGGAGTTGATTGTCAAACCTTACGATACTTTTCAAAGTTTTGATACTAATGGGAATCCAGTGACAGAGGAGCAACCAGAAATTATTCAGTGTCTGACGAATCTAGGATATTGTCATGATGGTTTACAGATTGGTTACCCAGGTGGGGAACCTGATTGGTTATATGTCAAGGACTTAGAAGGAATCACAGAGGAGAATTTAATTCGATCTTTTAGTAAAAAGGGAAAACCCTTGGTTAAGAAAGCTAGAAGCTTTGGCATTCAATTGAGACGATTAAAACGTGATGAATTATCTATTTTTAAAGATATTACTGCTACGACATCAAAAAGAAGAGAATACAGTGATAAAAGTTTAGAATATTACGAACATTTTTATGATGCATTTGGAGACCGGGCTGAATTTATGGTTGCGACTTTAAATTTTCAAGATTATCTTTCTCAACTGGAGAAGAATCAAGAAAATCTATCCAAAAAAATAGCAGATTTTGATGAGGCACTAAGAAAATCTCCTTATTCAGCTCAGAAGAAAAAAGAGCATAAAGAATTGCTACATCAATTTGAAACTTTTGAGGTTCGTAAAGCAGAAGCACATAAATTGATAGCCAAGTATGGGGAACAAAAGGTTGTATTGGCTGGTAGTCTTTTTATCTATATGCCTCAAGAGAGTACCTATCTTTTTAGTGGTTCTTATACAGAATTTAATAAGTTCTATGCACCAGCATTGCTTCAAGAGCATGTTATGTTAGAGAGTATAAAGCGTGGAATTCCTGTTTATAATTTCTTAGGGATTCAAGGAATATTTGATGGAAGTGATGGTGTTCTTCGCTTTAAGCAAAACTTTAATGGCTATATTGTAAGGAAGGCAGGAACTTTCCGTTATTATCCTTCTCCTCTCAAGTATAGAATTATTTGTCTGATAAAAAGGATGTTAGGCCGATAATTACGGCTACCCCAAAAAGTTAGTTGTTGTATAGCTTTTGGAGTGTAGTTCTGTACTTCTTTTTTCTGTGTTTTATTTGAGTCAAATGAATAAAAGGGGAAATTTAGGAAGTAGTATAGAAATTTTACTTATACAAAGAATATTAGGGTATCCTATAAATCTATAGCGACACCAACGAAACTTCTGTCATGCAGCCAGCAGGTTCCTATTATGGGATTCAGCCTCAGGATGTGAGAGCTGTTCAAGAACTCTATACCAGTAGCGACTAGCTGAAGTCGGTGTAATCTAAAATGAAATCCAAGCTCCTCCATCAAGTGATCGGTGGGGCTTTTTGTTCGTCCTGTCACGGCCTTTTTGCTATAATGGAACTATGAATAACTTGATCAAATCAAAACTAGAGCTCTTGCCGACCAGCCCTGGTTGTTACATTCACAAAGATAAAAACGGTACCATTATCTATGTTGGAAAGGCTAAAAATCTGCGCAACCGTGTGCGCTCCTATTTCCGTGGAAGTCACGATACCAAGACTGAGGCTCTGGTATCTGAAATTGTGGATTTTGAATTTATCGTCACTGAGTCCAATATTGAGGCACTTCTCCTAGAAATCAATCTTATCAAGGAAAATAAGCCCAAGTACAATATCATGCTCAAGGATGATAAGTCCTATCCCTTCATCAAAATCACCAATGAACGTTATCCTCGCTTGATTATCACCCGTCAGGTCAAAAAGGACGGAGGTCTTTATTTTGGCCCTTATCCAGATGTAGGGGCAGCAAATGAAATCAAGCGACTACTGGATCGGATTTTTCCTTTTCGGAAATGCACCAATCCGCCGTCTAAGGTTTGTTTTTATTACCATATCGGCCAGTGTGTGGCCCATACCATCTGTAAAAAAGATGAGGCCTATTTCCAGTCCATGGCTCAGGAGGTTTCTGACTTCTTAAAAGGACAGGATGACAAAATCATCGATGACCTCAAGGGAAAGATGGCATCCGCAGCACAAAGTATGGAGTTTGAACGTGCAGCGGAATATCGTGACCTGATTCAGGCCATTGGAACGCTTCGGACCAAGCAAAGGGTCATGGCAAAAGATTTGCAAAATCGGGACGTCTTTGGTTACTATGTGGATAAGGGCTGGATGTGTGTTCAGGTTTTCTTTGTCCGTCAAGGCAAGCTCATTGAGAGGGATGTCAATCTCTTCCCCTACTACAATGATCCGGACGAGGACTTCTTGACCTATGTGGGACAATTCTATCAAGAAAAATCTCACCTGGTTCCCAATGAAGTATTGATTCCGCAGGATATTGACGAAGAAGCAGTCAAGGCCTTGGTGGATACCAAGATTGTCAAACCCCAACGTGGAGAGAAAAAGCAACTGGTCAATCTAGCCATCAAAAATGCCCGTGTCAGTCTGGAGCAGAAGTTCAATCTGCTAGAAAAATCTGTCGAAAAGACACAAGGAGCTATTGAAAATCTAGGACGCTTGCTTCAAATACCAACTCCGGTTCGCATTGAGTCTTTTGACAACTCCAACATCATGGGGACCAGTCCTGTTTCGGCCATGGTGGTCTTTGTCAATGGCAAACCGAGTAAAAAAGACTACCGAAAGTACAAGATAAAAACGGTTGTTGGACCAGACGATTATGCCAGTATGCGTGAGGTTATTCGCAGACGTTATGGTCGAGTACAGCGAGAAGGTTTAACTCCGCCAGATTTGATTGTGATTGATGGGGGACAAGGTCAAGTCAATATCGCCAAGCAAGTCATCCAAGAAGAGCTAGGTTTGGATATCCCAATTGCAGGTCTGCAAAAGAATGATAAGCACCAAACCCATGAATTGCTCTTTGGAGATCCGCTGGAAGTGGTGGAGTTGTCTCGCAATTCTCAGGAATTTTTCCTCCTCCAACGCATCCAAGATGAGGTACACCGCTTTGCTATCACTTTCCACCGCCAACTGCGCTCCAAAAATTCTTTTTCATCTCAATTGGATGGGATTGACGGTCTGGGCCCTAAACGCAAACAGAATCTCATGAAGCATTTTAAATCTCTCACTAAAATCAAGGAAGCCAGTGTGGATGAAATTGTCGAAGTTGGGGTGCCAAGAGCAGTCGCAGAAGCTATTCAGAGAAAGTTGAATCATCAGGAAGAAGTGGAGTTGGCTCAAGTGGCGGAAGAGAGAGTAGATTACCAAACGGAAGGAAATCATCATGAACCATAAAATCGCAATTTTATCAGATATTCATGGCAATGCGACGGCGCTAGAAGCAGTGATTGCAGATGCTAAAACTCAAGGAGCCAGTGAATATTGGCTCATGGGAGACATTTTCCTCCCTGGTCCAGGTGCAAATGACTTGGTCGCTCTGTTAAAGGAACTTCCTATCACGGCAAGTGTTCGAGGCAATTGGGATGATTGTGTCCTTGAGGCTTTAGATGGGCAATATGGCTTGGAAGACCCACAGGAAGTCCAGCTCTTGCGTATGACGCAGTATTTGATGGAGCGAATGGATCCTGCAACGATTGACTGGCTACGAAGCTTACCTATGCTAGAAAAGAGAGAAGTTGACGGACTGCGTTTTTCTCTTTCTCATAATTTGCCAAATAAGAACTATGGTGGTGACTTGCTAGTTGAGAATGATACAGAGAAATTTGACCAACTCCTAGATGATGAAGTTGATGTGGCAGTCTATGGTCATGTTCACAAGCAGTTGCTTCGTTATGGCAGTCAAGGGCAACAAATCATCAATCCAGGTACCATTGGTATGCCTTATTTTAATTGGGAAAAGTTAAAAAATCACCGTGCCCAATATGCCGTGATAGAAGTGGAAGATGGGGAATTGGTAAATATTCTATTCCGAAAAGTTGCTTATGACTATGAAGCAGAGTTAGAATTGGCCAAGTCCAAGGGTCTTCCTTTTATCGAAATGTATGAAGAACTACGTCGAGATGACAACTATCGGGGGCACAATCTAGAACTCTTAGCTAGTTTAATTGAAAAGCATGGGTATGTGGAGGATGTGAAAGATTTCTTGGAGGCTATAAAGTCAGAATATAAGGTAGACTAGTTTCTTTACCCCCCCTTGAAAAATAGTTGGTACTGGATGAGGGGAAACCTGATTTTAATAATAAGTTTAAATCCAGGGCTTCATCCGTGTTCCAATTTCTTTCTATGAAAAATCTCTGCAAGCTCTTTCAAAATATGGTAGAATGGATGCAGTAGAATTAGAAAAGGAAATCGATTATGAAATTTCTTGAATTAAATAAAAAACGTCATGCGACTAAGCATTTTACTGATAAACCGGTAGATCCCAAAGATGTGCGTACGGCTATCGAAATCGCAACCTTGGCCCCAAGTGCCCATAACAGCCAGCCATGGAAGTTTGTGGTGGTTCGTGAGAAAAATGCTGAATTGGCAAAATTAGCTTATGGTTCGAACTTTGAGCAGGTATCATCAGCGCCAGTGACCATTGCCTTGTTTACAGATACAGATCTTGCCAAACGTGCCCGCAAGATTGCCCGAGTTGGTGGTGCAAAGAATTTCTCAGAAGAGCAACTTCAATATTTCATGAAGAATTTGCCTGCCGAGTTTGCGCGTTACAGTGAACAACAAGTCAGCGACTACCTAGCACTCAATGCAGGTTTGGTTGCCATGAATTTGGTTTTGGCTCTGACAGACCAGGGAATCGGTTCTAACATTATTCTTGGTTTTGACAAATCAAAAGCCAATGAAGTTTTGGATATCGAAGACCGTTTCCGCCCAGAACTCTTGATTACAGTGGGTTACACAGACGAAAAATTGGAACCAAGCTATCGCTTGCCAGTAGATGAAATCATCGAGAAAAGATAGAAGGAAGAAAAAATGACAGCAATTGATTTTACAGCAGAAGTAGAAAAACGCAAAGAAGACCTCTTGGCTGACTTGTTTAGTCTTTTGGAAATCAACTCAGAACGTGATGATAGCAAGGCCGATGCTGAGCATCCATTTGGACCTGGGCCAGTAAAAGCCTTGGAAAAATTCCTTGAAATCGCAGACCGTGATGGCTATCCAACTAAAAATGTTGATAACTACGCAGGACATTTTGAGTTTGGTGAAGGAGAAGAAGTTCTCGGAATCTTTGCTCACATGGACGTGGTGCCAGCTGGTAGCGGTTGGGACACGGACCCTTATACACCAACTATCAAAGACGGTCGCCTTTATGCGCGTGGGGCTTCAGATGATAAGGGACCTACAACTGCTTGTTACTATGGTTTGAAAATCATCAAAGAATTGGGACTTCCAACTTCTAAGAAAGTTCGTTTCATCGTCGGAACAGACGAAGAATCAGGCTGGGCAGACATGGACTACTACTTTGAACATGTAGGACTTGCGAAACCAGACTTCGGTTTCTCTCCAGACGCTGAATTCCCTATTATCAATGGTGAAAAAGGGAATATCACGGAATACCTCCACTTTGCAGGTGATAATACAGGTGCTGCTCGCCTTCACAGCTTCACAGGTGGTTTGCGTGAAAACATGGTACCTGAATCAGCAACAGCAGTTGTTTCAGGTGACTTGGCTGACTTGCAAGGGAAACTAGATGCTTTTGTTGCAGAACACAAACTCAGAGGAGAAATTCAAGAAGAAGCTGGCAAATACAAGGTTACCATCATTGGTAAATCAGCTCACGGTGCTATGCCTGCTTCAGGTGTCAATGGTGCGACCTACCTGGCCCTCTTCCTCAGTCAGTTTGACTTTGCTGGACCAGCCAAAGACTACCTCGACATCGCTGGTAAGATTCTCTTGAATGACCATGAGGGTGAAAATCTCAAGGTTGCTCATGTGGATGAGAAGATGGGTGCCCTTTCTATGAATGCTGGTGTCTTCCGCTTTGACGAAGCAAGTGCTGACAATACCATTGCTCTCAACTTCCGTTATCCAAAAGGAATAAGTCCAGAGCAAATCAAGTCAATCCTTGAAAACTTGCCAGTTGCTTCTGTTAGCCTTTCTGAACACGGTCACACCCCTCACTATGTGCCAATGGAAGATCCACTTGTGCAAACTTTGTTGAATGTCTATGAAAAACAAACTGGGCTTAAAGGTCACGAACAAGTCATCGGAGGTGGAACCTTTGGTCGCTTGCTGGAACGTGGGGTTGCCTACGGTGCGATGTTCCCAGACTCAATCGATACCATGCACCAAGCCAACGAATTTATCGCCTTGGACGATCTCTTCCGAGCAGCAGCAATCTATGCAGAAGCTATTTATGAATTGATCAAATAAAACGATAGAAGTCTGAGATTTTATGCTTGGACTTCTTTTTGGAGGGAAAACAGATGTCTCAAATTGAAAGAATCAAGCAAGCCATTATGGCGGATCCGCAAAATACCAGCTATACAGAACGCGGAATCGAACCTCTCTTTGCGGCGCCAAAAACTGCCCGTATCAATATTGTCGGTCAGGCTCCTGGGCTTAAAACGCAAGAAGCTGGGATTTATTGGAAGGATAAGAGTGGCGATCGCTTGCGTGAGTGGCTAGGTGTGGATGAAGACACCTTTTACAATTCAGGTTATTTTGCAGTTCTGCCCATGGATTTTTACTTTCCTGGACATGGCAAGTCAGGCGACCTTCCACCTCGTACAGGTTTCGCAGAAAAATGGCATCCGCAACTCTTGCAAGTGTTGCCCAATATCCAATTAACTCTCTTGATTGGACAGTATGCCCAAGCCTACTATTTACAGGAGAAAGTTAGTGGCAAGGTAACAGAGCGGGTGAAACACTACAAAGACTATTTACCAGAATTTTTCCCTCTGGTGCATCCGTCACCTCGTAATCAAATCTGGATGGCTAAGAATCCTTGGTTTGAGTCAGAAGTGGTGCCCGATTTGAAAAAAAGAATTCAAAAGATTCTTGGAAAAACAAAATGAAAGAAATTACTTTTAACGATTTTTACCAGCTTTACCAGAATAGCTCACTTTCTGTGCTGGATGTGAGAGAAGTAGAAGAGTTCGAGACGCTTCATTTAGAAGGTGCTCAGAACCTACCACTTAGTCAATTGGCTGATACTTATGATCAATTGGGCAAGGACCTCTTGTATTATGTCATTTGCAAATCTGGGATGAGGTCAGCGCGTGCTTGTCAATTTCTAGCTGAACAGGGTTATGACGTTATCAATGTCCAAGGTGGAATGACGGCCTTTGAAAATCTTTAAACCTATATGGCGATAGATCCTAGTCTTCCCTTGCTCGGTTCCAACTGAGTGAGGGATTTTGTTTTTAGATAATTCTTATTTTTAAAAATATTGAAAACATTCAATGATTAATTTTGGATACTTTTTTCAGAGTCTTAATCATGGTATACTAGGTCAGTATTTTAGAAATATGAAGGAGATTTTTATGGCTAAAAAAGGTGCCCTAACAGGCTTGCTCCTGTTTGGAATATTTTTTGGTGCGGGGAACTTGATTTTTCCGCCTTCTCTAGGTGCCTTATCTGGAGAACAGTTTCTTCCTGCCATCGCAGGTTTTGTCTTTTCAGGTGTCGGTATTGCCGTCTTGACACTTATCATCGGAACGCTCAATCCTAAAGGATACATTTATGAGATTTCTAAGAAAATCTCACCTTGGTTTGCGACTCTTTATCTTGCAGTCCTCTATCTATCGATTGGCCCATTCTTTGCTATCCCACGTACAGCAACAACAGCTTACGAGGTCGGCATCAGCCCTCTCTTGTCTGAAGCAAATAAAGGCCTAGGATTGATTATCTTTACCGTGCTTTACTTTGCCGCAGCCTATCTGATTTCGCTCAATCCATCAAAGATTTTGGATCGTATCGGACGAATCTTGACGCCAGTCTTTGCTTTGCTTATCGTTATCTTAGTTGTACTAGGTGCCTTTAAATATGGCGGAACAAGTCCTCAAGTAGCTTCAGAAGCCTATCAAGCATCTGCTTTCGGAACAGGATTCTTAGAGGGGTATAACACCTTGGATGCCCTTGCCTCAGTTGCCTTCAGTGTCATCGCTGTTCAAACCTTGAAACAACTTGGATTTTCAAGTAAGAAAGAATACATCTCAACTATTTGGGTTGTTGGTATTGTGGTAGCTCTTGCCTTCAGTGCTCTCTATATTGGTCTAGGATTCCTTGGAAATCACTTCCCAGTTCCGGCAGAAGTCATGAAGGGTGGAACTCCAGGTGTTTATATCTTGTCACAAGCAACTCAGGAAATCTTTGGTTCAACGGCTCAACTCTTCCTTGCTGCCATGGTAACTGTAACCTGCTTCACAACGACAGTTGGCTTGATCGTATCTACAGCTGAGTTCTTTAACGGACGCTTCCCACAAATCAGCTACAAGGTCTATGCAACTGCCTTTACCATGATTGGATTTGCCATTGCTAATCTTGGTCTTGATGCAATCATTAAGTACTCAGTGCCAGTACTGGTAATCTTGTACCCAATCACCATCGCCATTGTGATGATCGTGATTGTTAATAAGTTTGTCGCCCTATCAAAACCGGGCATGCAGTTAACTATTGGGCTTGTTACCGCTATTGCTCTTGCAAGCGTCCTTGGAAGTTCCTTTAAGATTGAGTTTCTAGAAAATCTGATTAATGCCCTTCCGTTTGCGTCAGCCTCTCTTCCATGGCTAGTGCCAGCTATTATCGGAATCTTGCTTTCATTGGTTCTACCAAACAAACAAGAGAGTGATGTTTTTGAGATGGAATAAAAAAACCTTGGCATAAGCCGAGGTTTTTTATTTTTGTAAAAGACACTTAGTTAGTTTTTTCAGTATATCCAAGATCTTTTAACATTTTCTTAGAAGCAGTAAAGCTAACATAGTTACCTACGCCTGAGTATTCTTCTGGTAAGGCTTTTCTAAGTTCGTCAATACTTGCGACTGTGAAGTCGACTTCAGCATCTTGAACGACCTTTCCATCTTTGATTTTGATGCTATGAGTAACACCTTTGAGGCCTTGATATCCTTTATAAGTTTTTTCAACAAATGCTTTAAGAGTTTCAGCAGTAGTATCAAGAGCCTCTGGATCATAGACATTATGACCTGATTGTTTCAATACTTTGTCTCCATCTACAGTGTAGGTTAAAGTAGAATTAAAGCCAGTACGAGTATCATTTACAAAGGTCACAGTTTTTACTTCAGATTTGTTTTCTGTAGCTTGCTGGCTAGTAGATTCTACCTGAGTAGTTTCACTTTTTGCTGAGCTAGTTGATGAGGTTGTTGATTTTTTTGAACATCCCAATAAGATAGCTAATGGTAGAGCTATACAAAGAGTCATTTTAAAATATTTGTTCATGTCTTTTCCTTTCATAATCAAAGTATTTTGTATTATAACATGATTCTACTTCAAAATCAACTAGACCTCCCCTCTCATCTGACCTGACATGACAACGAATAGAAACTAGTCTGACGGTTAAAGTTTTGTCTCTATCTGTTTCAAAAATCTTTTATCATATGGCTTTATAAGGGTGTGAAGTTTTAAATGCACTTTTTATGGGATTGGGAGGAATCTATTGGACTCATCGGTTAGGGATGTAATAAAATACCCCAAGAGTTAGAGTTGTGTCTAACTTTTGGGGTGGACCTACACTAGTCTATATGAAATTTTAGGAGATTAGTTCGTCTTTTCTGTGAATCCCATTTTTCCAGTGCTTTTTTAGAGTTTGAGAAACTCACACGATTACCGATACCAGAATATTCTTCAGGAAGTGCTTTTCTAAGTTCGCTAATGCTTGCAACTGAGAAATCAACTTCTAGATCTTGAACAACTTTTCCATCTTTGATTTCAATCGTTTGTTTAACACCTTTGAGTCCATTATAACCTTTGTACTTTTCTTCGATAAAACTCTTGACATCTTCTGGAGTTGCACCAAGGATTTCAGGATCAGCAATGTTATTAGCTGATTGCTTGATAACATTGTCGCCTTCTACAGTATAAACCAAGGTAGAAGTGATTCCAGAATTATTTTTGTTTACAAAAGTATGTGTTTTAGTTGTTTCTTTCTTTTCAGATGATTGTTGACTGCTTTGTTTGCTCTCACTTGACTGAGTTGTTGTGTCTTCTTTGCTACTGCTGTTGGTAGGTGTTGATGCTTGTTTGGAACATCCGAGCAGGAGAACAAGTGAAGCCACAAGGGCTAGTGATACTTTAAAGTATGATTTCATATTTGTTACTTTCCTTTCATAATCAAAGTATTTGTATTATAACATGGATCTATAGTGAAAGCAACTAAACACAGTTTTTCTCCTTTTGAGAAGGAGTCTGACTAGAAAAATGTTATAATGGTAGGAAAGAGGTGAAGAAATGAATCAGACTATAAACTATATCAAAGAACTAACCGCTATTGCATCTCCAACAGGCTTTACTCGTGAGATTTCAGACTACCTAGTCCATACTTTAGAAGAGCTTGGTTACCAGCCTGTTCGCACAGCCAAGGGTGGTGTCAATGTGACCATTAAAGGTCAAAATGATGAACAACACCGCTATGTGACTGCCCACGTGGATACGCTGGGTGCTATTGTTCGTGCAGTCAAACCAGATGGCCGTCTCAAATTGGATCGTATCGGTGGTTTTCCTTGGAACATGATTGAAGGAGAAAACTGTACGGTTCATGTGGCTAGCACAGGTAAAAAGGTATCTGGAACCATTCTCATCCATCAAACTTCTTGCCATGTCTACAAAGATGCGGGAACTGCTGAACGCACACAGGACAATATGGAAGTGCGTTTGGATGCAAAAGTAACCAACGAAAAAGAAACCCGCGCCTTGGGCATCGAGGTCGGTGATTTTATCAGCTTTGACCCGCGAACTGTCGTGACAGAGACTGGTTTTATCAAGTCACGTCACTTGGATGACAAAGTCAGCGCAGCGATTTTGCTCAATCTTCTTCGTGTTTATAAGGAAGAGGGAATTGAGTTGCCAGTAACAACTCATTTTGCTTTTTCAGTCTTCGAAGAGGTGGGCCACGGTGCTAACTCCAATATTCCAACTCAAGTGGTGGAATATCTAGCTGTCGATATGGGGGCAATGGGAGATGACCAGCAGACGGATGAGTATACAGTGTCTATCTGTGTCAAGGACGCTTCAGGTCCCTATCACTATGACTTCCGTCAACACTTGGTAGCTTTGGCGAAAGAGCAAGATATTCCATTTAAGCTCGACATCTATCCATTTTACGGTTCGGATGCTTCAGCGGCTATGTCTGCAGGAGCAGAGGTCAAACACGCCCTCCTTGGAGCTGGTATTGAGTCCAGTCACTCTTACGAACGAACACACATTGATTCGGTCGTGGCGACTGAGCGTATGGTTGATGCCTATCTCAAGAGTGCATTGGTAGACTAATATGTGCTTGATTTGTCAAAGAATTGAATGGATCAAGGCAGGGGAAAATCCCTACTTTGTAAAAGAACTAGAAACAGGCTATGTTGTCATTGGAGACCACCAATACTTTAAGGGCTATACCTTATTTCTGGCAAAAGAGCATGTCACAGAACTCCACCATATGGAAACTTATGTAAAACTTCGTTTTCTAGAGGAAATGAGTTTGGTCCAAGAAGCTGTCGCCAAAACGTTTAAAGCTGAAAAGATGAACATCGAACTTCTAGGAAATGGAGATGCCCACGCTCACTGGCACCTCTTTCCAAGACGATCAGGTGATATGAGAGGGCATGGATTGAATGGCCGTGGTCCAGTCTGGTGGGTGCCCTGGGAAGAAATGGCGGCAGAAGATTGCCAAGTGAAATCCCATGAGTTGGAACAAATGATTAAAGCCCTATCCGATGAATTAGAGAAGCACTTGGTATAAGAGAGGAAGAAAAAATGAAAAAAAGATACATCGTTTTATCTGGTTTGCTAGCAGTAACCCTAGCAGCATGTTCTCAAGAAAAAACTAAAAATGAAGAAAACACTCAAAAAACGGAACAAACTAGTCAACCTGAAGGAACTGTAGGGAGCAAATCTCAAGCCTCTAGTCAGAAGAAGGCAGAAGTTGTCAATAAGGGAGACTACTATAGTATTCAAGGGAAGTACGATGAAATCGTCATAGCTAATAAGCACTATCCTTTGTCAAAAGACTATAATCCAGGAGAAAATCCAACAGCTAAAGCAGAGTTGCTGAAGCTCATTGCAGCAATGCAAGCAGCTGGCTACCCAATCAGCGATCACTACAGTGGTTTTAGAAGTTATGAAACTCAAACCAAACTTTATCAAGACTATGTGAATCAAGATGGTAAGGAAGCTGCTGATCGCTACTCAGCTCGCCCAGGTTATAGTGAACACCAAACAGGTCTTGCATTTGACCTTATTGGGACAGATGGAGATTTAGTTACTGAAGAAAAGGCGGCCCAGTGGCTCTTGGATCATGCGGCTGACTATGGCTTTGTTGTTCGCTATCTCAAAGGCAAGGAAAAAGAGACTGGCTATATGGCAGAAGAATGGCATCTTCGCTACGTCGGAAAAGAAGCCAAAGAAATTGCTGCTAGCGGTCTCAGTTTGGAAGAGTACTATGGCTTTGAAGGTGGCGATTACGTCGATTAAAAAAGTGATTTTTCTCTTGCATTTTTAGATAAATAGTGTATAATAGAAAAGTATGTGTAAAGCATACTTGTGGGAGGTAAAAATCTTTAATTACCGCCAAAACCACAAAGGAGGATTTAAAAATGGCTAAAAAAGTCGAAAAACTTGTAAAATTGCAAATCCCTGCTGGTAAAGCTACACCAGCTCCACCAGTTGGACCTGCTCTTGGTCAAGCTGGTATCAACATCATGGGATTCACAAAAGAGTTCAACGCTCGTACAGCTGACCAAGCTGGTATGATTATTCCAGTTGTTATCTCAGTATACGAAGACAAATCATTTACTTTCGTTACAAAAACACCACCAGCTGCTGTTCTTTTGAAAAAAGCTGCAGGTGTTGAAAAAGGATCAGGTACACCTAACAAAACTAAAGTTGCTACAGTTACTCGTGCACAAGTACAAGAAATTGCAGAAACTAAGATGCCAGATTTGAACGCAGCAAACATTGAGTCTGCAATGCGTATGATCGAAGGTACTGCTCGTTCTATGGGATTCACTGTTGTTGACTAATCAATAACACCCCCAATATAACCCGCAAGACTTCATCATTTCGAGAAGTGACGTGGGAGATGAAAATCGATTGAACCACTTACAAGGAGAATAGAAAATGGCTAAAAAAAGCAAACAACTTCGTGCTGCTCTTGAGAAAATCGACAGCACAAAAGCATACAGTGTAGAAGAAGCTGTAGCACTTGCAAAAGAAACTAACTTTGCAAAATTTGACGCAACTGTAGAAGTTGCTTACAACTTGAACATCGACGTTAAAAAAGCTGACCAACAAATCCGTGGAGCAATGGTATTGCCAAACGGTACTGGTAAAACTTCACGCGTTCTTGTTTTCGCACGTGGTGCAAAAGCTGAAGAAGCAAAAGCTGCTGGTGCAGACTTTGTTGGTGAAGATGACCTTGTTGCAAAAATCAACGACGGTTGGTTGGACTTCGACGTAGTTATCGCTACACCTGACATGATGGCTCTTGTTGGACGTCTTGGACGTGTCCTTGGACCACGTAACTTGATGCCAAACCCTAAAACTGGTACTGTAACAATGGATGTTGCTAAAGCAGTTGAAGAGTCTAAAGGTGGTAAAATTACTTACCGTGCAGACCGTGCAGGTAACGTTCAAGCAATCATCGGTAAAGTATCATTTGAAGCTGAAAAATTGGTTGAAAACTTCAAAGCTTTCAACGAAACAATCCAAAAAGCAAAACCAGCTACAGCTAAAGGAACTTACGTAACAAACTTGACAATCACAACTACTCAAGGTGTTGGTATCAAGGTTGACGTAAACTCACTTTAATTAACAGATTTTTAAAAACGAGTACGAATGTGCTCGTTTTTTTGATGATAAGTTCACACCAGGGGAAATAACTCCATTAATAGCCTGATGGAGCAATAGAATAGTGCTTTTCCTTTTTTCTTTCTTAAAAAATGTGCTATAATAGAGAGTAAAAAACTTTGAAAGAAAGAAAAAGATGAATTTAAAAGATTATATCGCAACGATTGAAAATTATCCTAAGGAAGGCATCACCTTCCGTGATATCAGCCCTTTGATGGCAGATGGAAATGCATATAGCTACGCTGTTCGTGAAATCGTTCAGTATGCAACCGATAAGAAAATCGACATGATCGTGGGTCCAGAGGCTCGCGGATTTATTGTTGGCTGCCCAGTTGCTTTTGAGTTGGGAATTGGTTTTGCACCCGTTCGTAAACCAGGGAAATTGCCACGTGAAGTCATTTCTGCTGATTATGAGAAAGAGTACGGTATTGATACCTTGACCATGCATGCGGATGCCATCAAACCAGGTCAACGTGTTCTCATCGTAGATGATCTCTTGGCAACAGGTGGAACTGTCAAGGCAACGATTGAGATGATTGAAAGACTTGGTGGAGTTGTAGCCGGTTGTGCTTTCTTGATTGAGTTGGATGAGCTTAAAGGCCGTGAAAAAATCGGAGATTACGATTACAAGGTACTTATGCATTATTAATGAAAAACAGTCCTTGGGGCTGTTTTCTCTTCATCTGCTATATAAATTAACTATAGCTAGTTAGAGAAAAACTATAATTGAAAACTATATCTTCATACAGTATAATAAAGGGAAGAAGTATTTGGAGGTTTTTGCTTTCACACAGACAACATCATTCCCGAAATAGAGAACTGTTAGGAGGGTATTATGCCGATTCGAATTGATAAGAAATTACCAGCTGTGGAGATTTTAAGGACAGAAAATATCTTTGTTATGGATGACCAAAGGGCCGCTCATCAGGATATTCGCCCCTTGAAGATTTTGATTTTAAATCTCATGCCTCAAAAAATGGTAACAGAAACGCAACTCTTACGGCATTTGGCTAATACCCCTTTGCAATTAGATATTGATTTCTTATATATGGAAACACATCGTTCCAAGACAACTCGTGCCGAACATATGGAAACCTTCTATAAGACCTTTCCAGAGGTCAAGGATGACTTTTTTGATGGAATGATTATCACAGGAGCTCCAGTGGAGCACTTGCCTTTTGAGGAGGTGGACTACTGGGAGGAGTTTAAACAGGTCATCGAATGGTCCAAGACGCATGTTTTTTCAACCCTCCATATCTGTTGGGGAGCACAAGCAGGTCTTTATGTTCGCTATGGCGTTGAAAAGCACCAGATGGATCGGAAACTATCAGGCATTTATCCACAGGACACCTTGAAAGAAGGGCACCTTCTTTTTAGAGGTTTTGATGATCGCTATGTAGCTCCTCATTCTCGTCATACGGAGATTTTAAAAGAAGAAATCTTAAACAAGACCAATCTGGAGATTCTGTCAGAAGGTCCTGAGGTTGGGGTTTCCATTCTAGCTAGTCGAGATTTGCGTGAGATTTATAGTTTTGGTCATTTGGAGTACGATCGTGACACTTTGGCAAGAGAGTATTTTCGTGATTATGAGGCGGGACTCAATCCTCATATTCCAGAGAACTACTTTAAAAATGATGATGTAAATGAGACGCCCTGTCTCTGTTGGTCTTCATCAGCCGCCCTCTTTTTCAGCAATTGGGTAAACTATGCAGTTTATCAAGAAACCCCTTTTGACTGGAGAAAGGTAGAGGATGATGCGGCTGCATTTGGATATCTATAAGAGGAATTATGACATATTTTGACGCTTTTAAATCAGGGAACTTGGTTTTGCCAAGTGCCCTGCTCTTGCATTTTAAGGAACTCTTTCCTTCCAGCGAAGATTTTTTGGTCTGGCAATTTTTCTATTTACAAAATACCACAGCCTTAGGAGATGTTTCACCTAGTCAGATTGCTGAAATCATTGGGAAAGAGGTGGCAGATGTCAACCAATCTATTTCGAATTTGACAGAAAATGGTTTGCTACAATATCGGACCATTGAACTAAATGGGGAAATTGAGCTGATTTTTGATGCTAGTTTGGCTTTTGAACGCTTGGATAGCTTGCTAGATAGACAAACTCCATCTGCAACTGCCCCAAACCCGCAGAATCAGTTGAAGGATCTGGTTGAAACTTTTCAGCAGGAATTGGGACGCTTATTAACACCATTTGAAATCGAAGACCTTTCTAAGACTGTCAAAGAAGACGGAGTTAAGGCGGATTTGATCAAGGAAGCTCTCCGAGAGGCCGTTCTCAATGGCAAGCCAAACTGGAAATATATTCAGGCAATCCTACGAAACTGGCGCCATGAAGGTATTCAGTCTGTGACTCAGGTAGAGGCCAAACGAGCAGAGCGAGAAGTCAACAATCCCAAACAAGTTCAGGCTTCGGCTGATTTCCTCGATGCCATGAATTTGTGGCAAGATTAGTCGCTTGAAAAATCTTGAAAATTAGAGTAAGGTTTGCAAGCTCCTTATAAATATGATAAAATAATAGAAAATAAAATGAAAAAAGAGGTATGTGAAATGTCACGTAAACCATTTATCGCTGGTAACTGGAAAATGAACAAAAATCCAGAAGAAGCAAAAGCATTCGTTGAAGCCGTTGCATCAAAACTTCCTTCATCAGACCTTGTTGAAGCAGGTATCGCAGTTCCTGCACTTGACTTGACAACTGTTCTTGCTGCTGCTAAAGGAACTAACCTTAAAGTTGCTGCTCAAAACTGCTACTTTGAAAATGCAGGTGCTTTCACTGGTGAAACTAGCCCACAAGTTTTGAAAGAAATCGGTACTGACTACGTTGTTATCGGTCACTCAGAACGTCGTGACTACTTCCATGAAACTGACGAAGATATCAACAAAAAAGCAAAAGCAATCTTTGCAAACGGTATGCTTCCAATCATCTGTTGTGGTGAGTCACTTGAAACTTACGAAGCTGGTAAAGCTGCTGAATTCGTAGGTGCTCAAGTATCTGCTGCATTGGCTGGATTGACAGCTGAACAAGTTGCTGCATCCGTTATCGCTTATGAGCCAATCTGGGCTATCGGTACTGGTAAATCAGCTTCACAAGACGATGCACAAAAAATGTGTAAAGTCGTTCGTGACGTTGTAGCTGCAGACTTTGGTCAAGAAGTTGCGGACAAAGTTCGTGTTCAATACGGTGGTTCTGTTAAACCTGAAAACGTTGCTTCATACATGGCTTGCCCAGACGTTGACGGTGCCCTTGTTGGTGGTGCGTCACTTGAAGCTGAAAGCTTCTTGGCATTGCTTGATTTTGTAAAATAATCTCAGTTATTCCAGACAGTCTGCTAAGACTGTCTTTTTTTTAAAGACTGTATATTTTTCTTAAATTATCAGTCAATTACAACTTTTTTAATATGGGTTAATTTTCTTGCTTTTGTCTACTAG
Source organism: Streptococcus sp. 1643 (assembly GCF_006228325.1). NCBI lineage: Bacteria > Bacillati > Bacillota > Bacilli > Lactobacillales > Streptococcaceae > Streptococcus > Streptococcus sp. 1643. The sequence continues at coordinate 1,371,731 of NZ_CP040231.1, read as the reverse complement.
GAGTAGTATACTGAGATAGTAATCAATAAATATGGTTGCAAAAATAATATTATGAGGTGATCAATATGGTTGAATTGAAAAAAGAAGCAGTAAAAGACGTAACAACATTATCTAAAACAGCGCCAGTAGCATTGGCAAAAACAAAGGAAGTATTGAACCAAGCAGTAGCAGACTTGTATGTGGCTCACATTGCCCTTCACCAAGTTCACTGGTATATGCGTGGTCGTGGTTTCCTCGTATGGCATCCAAAAATGGATGAATACATGGACAGCCTTGATGGCTATCTTGACGAAATCAGCGAACGTTTGATCACCCTTGGCGGCAAACCTTACTCAACTTTGACAGAATTCCTTCAACACAGTGAAATCGAAGAAGAAGAAGGAGAATTCCGTAACGTTGAAGAAAGCTTGGAACGTGTTCTAGCGATTTATCGCTACCTCATCGCTCTTTTCCAAAATGCTTTGGATGTGACTGATGAAGAAGGCGATGATGTTACAAACGATATCTTTGTTGGTGCTAAGGCTGAACTTGAGAAAACAGTTTGGATGCTTGCAGCAGAACTTGGACAAGCTCCTGGTTTGTAAAATATAGTTGCTACCCCTTTTATCATGAGGTGCTTGATAAGTGCCCATGACCAATCATCTTTTAAAAGTCATGTAACTGTAAACAGTTGCATGATTTTTTTGTTTGCTGGACTTAGGACACATTGTCAAAAGTAGGATTTTACGGTATAATAGTTGCTGTTCAATAACATATGAATTTTAAAGAATAATTGTTAGTTTAAGGAGGACTTATGAACAACTTACCAAATTGCCCAAAATGTAATTCAGAATATGTCTACGAAGACGGAAGTCTCTTGGTCTGCCCAGAGTGTGCCTATGAGTGGAATCCTGCAGAAGTTGCAGAAGTAGAAGAAGGTGTTGTTGCTATCGATGCCAATGGAAATAAATTGGCTGACGGCGATACTGTAACCTTAATCAAGGACTTGAAAGTAAAAGGTGCGCCAAAGGATTTGAAACAAGGAACTCGCGTTAAAAATATCCGTATCGTAGAAGGTGACCACAACATCGACTGTAAGATTGATGGTTTTGGAGCTATGAAACTCAAGTCAGAATTTGTTAAGAAAATCTAGCCATGAAACTGAATTATAAATTTATCTTTTATAGTCGTGTCCTCTTGTTCTTAGCGGCATTTACAGGAGTTTATTTGGAGATTACCAAGCACGGTGGCTTTGGTATGCTCCTTTACTACACAGTGTTGTCCAATCTTTTGGTAACGATTTTCACGGGTTATCTGCTCCGTGTGATGAGCCGTTCAGATGAAAATTGGCAAAGTCCGACCTTGCTTCGTCTCAAGGGTGGTGTTACCATGAGTATCATGATTACCTGTGTGATTTACCATTTTATGCTTGCTCCGATTGCGACAGACTTTTACCGTGTGGAAAATTTCCTTTGCCACTATATCGTTCCACTCTGGTTTTTAGCCGACACCCTTTTCTTTGATAAACGGGGTCAATACAAGATCTGGGATCCAGTCTTGTGGACTATCTTGCCCTTGGTTTATATGATTTTTGCCTTGTTTAATGGCTTGGTCTTAAAACTCAATATTCCGAATTCCAAGGACAATCCCTTCCCTTATTTCTTTTTAAATGTGAACAAGGGTTGGGACGTGGTTATCAAATGGTGTTTGATCATTTTTGCGGCGTATATGGTTGCAGGCTTCATCTTCTATCTGATCAAGCAAATCAAGCGAAAATAGTCTTCCTATTAGGAAAGTTAGGACGGAGTCTCTAGTTCAATTGGGCTCCTTCTTTTCTTGCCATCTTCCTTTTAAAAGGATCAACAGTGAGAAATATACAGAAAGAAAATTCATGAAACAATATTTAGAACGGGCTAGTATTTTGGCCCTCTCCCTCGTTTTGATTACCTCCTTCTCCATCTCAAGTGCTCTGCCAGCCATGTTTGACTACTATCAAGGATACCCCAAAGAACAAATCGAGCTCCTGGTCAGTCTTCCTTCTTTTGGAATCATGATTATGCTGGTTTTAAATGGGTTTTTGGAGCGGTTATTTCCTGAGCGTCTTCAGATTAGTCTAGGGCTTCTCATCCTCTCTATAGGAGGAACAGCCCCTTTCTGGTATCAGGAATACAACTTTGTCTTTGCGATGCGGATTTTATTTGGCTTGGGTGTTGGGATGATCAATGCCAAGGCTATTTCTATCATCAGCGAACGCTATCATGGAAAGACACGGATTCAGATGTTGGGTCTTCGCGGGTCAGCAGAAGTTGTCGGGGCATCGATTTTGACTCTAGTGGTCGGTCAACTCTTATCCTTGGGATGGACAGTGACCTTCTTGGCCTACAGTGCGGGATTTTTAGTATTGATCCTTTATCTGCTCTTTGTCCCTTATGGGAAAGAAAAGAAAGAAACAAAGAAAAAAGAGGCCGAAACGACTCGTTTGACAGGACAGATGAAAAGCTTGATTTTTCTATTGGCTGTCGAAGCAGCAGTTGTTGTCTGCACCAATACAGCTATCACTATTCGTATTCCTAGTCTGATGGTGGAAAGAGGTCTAGGGGATGCCCAGTTATCGAGCTTGGTTTTAAGTATCATGCAGTTGATTGGTATCTTGGCAGGTGTGAGTTTTTCTTTCTTTATCTCTCTGTTTAAAGAAAGGTTGCTCCTTTGGTCAGGTATCACCTTTGGATTGGGGCAGATTGTGATTGCCTTGTCTCCGTCATTGGGTGTGATGGTAGTTGGAAGTGTTGTGGCAGGTTTTTCTTACAGTGTGGCCTTGACCACTGTCTTTCAGCTTCTTTCTGAAAGAATCCCAGCCAAGCTCCTTAATCAGGCAACATCTTTTGCAGTGCTAGGATGTAGCTTTGGAGCCTTCACGACACCTTTCATTCTTGGAGCGATTGGTTTGGTGACTCAAAACGGTATGTTGGTCTTCACCATTCTAGGCTGCTGGTTGATTGTCACTTCTATCTTTGTTATGTACGCACTTCAAAAGAGAGCTTAGGATTAATTTCCTAAGTTTTTCTTTTTAGGAATTTTGTACCCAGACAATTATTAGTTTTTAAACTTGTTTACACTTTTATTTCCTGATAAAATAGAAGTTATGACAAGATATAAAGCAACTATTTCTTATGATGGTTTTGCCTTTGCTGGTTTTCAGCGCCAGCCTCATGTGCGGAGCGTTCAAGAGGAAATCGAAAAAACCTTAACGAGATTGAATAAGGGGCAAGCCATCACTGTTCACGGTGCTGGTAGGACGGATAGTGGGGTCCATGCTCTGGGACAGGTCATTCATTTTGATCTGCCCTATCAGATGGATGAGGAAAAACTCCGTTTTGCTCTGGATACCCAATCTCCAGAAGATATCGATGTGATTTCGATTGAGATTGTGGCAGATGATTTTCATTGCCGTTATGCCAAACACAGCAAGACCTATGAGTTTATCGTGGATAGAGGACGTCCCAAAAATCCTATGCGTCGTCACTACGCTACTCACTTTCCCTATCCGCTTGATGTAGAGCGGATGCAGATGGCAATCAAAAAGCTAGAGGGAACTCATGATTTCACCGGTTTTACAGCATCTGGAACCAGTGTAGAGGACAAGGTTCGAACTATTACAGAAGCCAGTTTAACAGTCGATGAGACAGGGCAGTTTTTGACCTTTACCTTTTCAGGAAATGGCTTCTTGTATAAGCAGATTCGCAATATGGTGGGGACGCTGCTCAAAATCGGAAATAATCGAATGCCAGTTGAGCAGATTGACTTGATCTTGGAAAAAAAAGACAGACAGCTTGCAGGTCCAACAGCAGCACCGAATGGCTTGTATTTAAAGGAGATTCGTTATGAAGAATAATCGCATTTTAGCCCTTTCTGGGAATGATATTTTTAGTGGTGGTGGTTTGTCAGCTGATTTGGCTACCTATACCTTGAACGGCTTGCATGGCTTTGTAGCTGTCACTTGTTTGACGGCCTTGACCGAAAAGGGCTTTGAAGTCTTCCCTCCGGATGATACTATTTTTCAACATGAGTTGAACAGCTTGCGTGATGTCGAGTTTGCAGGGATTAAGATTGGCCTTCTTCCTACTGTCAGTGTGGCTGAGAAGGCACTGGACTTTATCAAGCAACGTCCTGGAGTGCCGGTGGTATTGGACCCCGTCTTGGTCTGCAAGGAAACGCACGATGTGGCAGTCAGTGAACTCTGTCAAGAGTTGATTCGTTTTTTCCCTCATGTTAGCGTGATTACGCCTAATCTCCCTGAAGCAGAATTATTGGCTGGTCAGGAAATTAGAACCTTGGAAGATATGAAAGCTGTAGCGCAGAAATTGCATGATTTAGGAGCGCCAGCAATTATTATCAAGGGAGGCAATCGCCTCAGTCAGGACAAGGCTGTAGATGTCTTTTATGATGGACAAACTTTCACTGTCCTAGAAAACCCAGTCATTCAAGGCCAAAATGCTGGTGCAGGTTGTACCTTTGCCTCAAGCATCGCCAGTCACTTGGTTAAAGGTGATGAACTTTTACCAGCAGTAGAGAGTTCTAAAGCTTTCGTTTACCGTGCTATTGCACAAGCAGATCAATATGGAGTAAGACAATATGAAGCAAACCAAAACAACTAAAATCGCCCTTGTATCCCTTTTAACCGCTCTTTCAGTAGTTCTAGGTTATTACTTGAAAATTGGAACGGCAACAGGAATATTGACTCTCTTGGATGCAGGTATTTTCTTTACTGCCTTTTACTTTGGCAGTAAAGAAGGGGCCGTCGTTGGAGGACTAGCAGGTTTCTTGATTGACCTCTTATCAGGCTATCCACAGTGGATGTTCTTCAGCTTGGTAAACCATGGCTTGCAAGGATTTTTTGCAGGTTTTAAAGGCAAATGGCAATGGCTCGGCCTTGTCTTGGCGACTATCGTCATGGTAAGTGGCTATGCTCTGGGCTCAACTCTAATGAATGGCTGGTCAGCAGCCTTACCAGAAATTCTTCCAAACTTCCTGCAAAACACCTTGGGGATGGTTGTGGGATTTGTAGTCTTTCAGAGCGTCAAGAAGATAAAATAAAAAAGTCAGCTTCAATAGCTGACTTTTTGCTTGTCTATATTTAATCAAAATAAAGCAAATCTTTGCTGGTGCTGGTAAAGAGGTCAAATCCATCCTTAGTGACAACACCACAGTCTTCGATGCGAACACCGACTTTTCCAGGGATATAGATACCTGGTTCAACAGAGAAGCACATGCCTTCTTCGATGACCATGTCGTTTCCTTCCATGATAGATGGGAATTCGTGGACATCCATACCGATACCGTGACCGAGACGGTGGTTAAAGTACTCACCGTAACCAGCTTTTTCGATGACTTCACGGGCAGCGCGGTCTACTTCATGAGCAGTCACACCAGGTTTGATAAAGTCAAGGGCAGCTTGTTGGGCTTCAAGGGTCAAGTTGTAAATATCTTTTTTGAATTGGTCTGGTTTGCCGACAGCGACCGTACGAGTCATATCTGAGGCGTATCCATTGACCATGACACCGAGGTCAAAGAGGAGAAGGGAGTCCTTTTCAACCTTGTTTGCACCAGGAATTCCGTGCGGATTTGCAGCGTTATCGCCAGTCAAGACCATGGTATCAAAGCTCATTTCATAGCCTTCACCTTTCATGGCAAAGTCGATTTGTGCAATGATATCTGTCTCAGTCTTATCAAGAGAAATGTTGTCAAAACCAACTTTTACAGCCTTATCAGCATAGAGCCCTGCAACCATCATTTTTTGGACTTCGTCAGCTGATTTGATGAGGCGCATGCGTTGAATGCGAGGAGTGAGGTTTTCAAACTCAGCAGTTTCAAAGACCGTTTTCAAACCATGATATTTGGTCAAGATGAGATTGTCAAACTCAACAGCGACACGTTTGAAATCAAGCTGTGGAAGAACATTTTGGATTTTCTTCCATGGGTTTTCAGAGTCCACATAACCAACTACTGGGAAGGAAACAGTGCTACTTGCACGCTCTACTTCAAGGGCTGGAACGAATAGAAGCGGTTCCAGCTCCGCTAGGACAAAGAGGAACATTTGGCGTTCATGGGGATCACTGTAAAAGCCAGTGAGGTAATTAATAGTGACGGGGTCAGATATGACAGCGACGTCTAGTTTTTCTGATTCAAGATATGTTTCGATTTGTTGTAATTTAGACATATGCTACCTTCTTTCTACCCCTCTATTTTGGCAAAAAATGAGAGAAAATGCAAGGGAGAAGGGTAAAAGAACAGGCAAAAAGAACTCCGACAAGATAGGGGAGTTCTTTGATATAATTTTTCTTGGTTTAAGAAAAGTCAGCCTTGCTTTTGACGTCACTGTACTCTTCAGCGATTTCTTGGCTGAGAATGTCTTCATAGGCAGGGAGTTGGATGTCCTGACCGTATTTTTTCTTGAGAGCAATAGTGACTAGGCGATAAGCCAGATTGGCATTACGAGAAAGGATAGGTCCGTGGAAGTAGGAACCAAAGACATTCTTATAATGAACTCCTTCGCCGATCTTTTCTTCGTTGTTTCCATTTCCATAGACAACCAGTCCCAGTGGTTTTTGGTCATCAGAGAGGAAGGTGCGACCTTGGTGATTTTCAAATCCATAGTAGGTTTCATTGAAATCTTCATTGTGAATCTTGATATCACCGATAAAGCGGTTATTGGTCTGGTTGAGGGTGTAGTGGCCCATGACCCCTAGCCCTTCGATACGTTTGCCTGAAGCTTCAACATAATATTGACCCAATAGTTGGAAACCACCGCAGATGGCTAAAACCACACCATCATTTTGGATGTAGTTGTCAATGCTCTCTTTTTTAGCAGGAAGGTCGCCTGCGATGATGCTTTGTTCAAAGTCTTGACCCCCACCGAAAAAGGCGATGTCGTAGTGGTTTTCATCAAAGTCATCATGGAGAGAAACGATGTCAACTGTTACATGAGCTCCGAGTTTCTCAGCCACATACTTGAGCATAAGGATATTTCCATTGTCCCCGTAGGTATTCATGAGGTTTCCATAGAGGTGGGCAATGTTGAGCTGATAAGGGTAGTTGCCAGCTTTTGAGGAAAGTGAAGTATAAACCATTAGTTCATCTCCTTTCTAACAATCTGACGACTAGCCAGTAGTTCACGAAATTCCAGCATGGCAGTATAGGTTGCTAGGATATAGGCATGCTTGCAGTCTTGCTTCTCAATGGTTTTGAGAACTTGCTCCAGATTGCTTGTCTCAGTGATTTTATTAGCTGGGTATCCTGTCACCCGTAGACGACGCGCGATTTCAGAATGACGAACACCACCAGCGTTGATTTCAGGAATGTCCATGTCAGTGATTTGTTCAAAGTCAGCATCCCAGATCCAGCTAGTATCAATCCCATCAGCATAGTTGGCATTGAGGAGGACAGATAGGCTAAATGGATAAGGAGCTAGTTTAATCATCTCGATGGCTTGAGTTGCACCGACTGGATTTTTAATCAAGACAAGGGTGCATTCTTTATCACCGATATGGAAGGTTTCCTGACGACCAAAGACAGCGCGACTCTTATCAAATCCTTGCTTGATCAATTGCGAGTCTGCACCGAGGAATCGAGCAATGGCAACCGCAGCAAGGGCATTGTAGATGTTGTAAAGTCCACCGATTTGGATTCCGTATTCTTGTCCGTCAATGACAAAGCGAGAGCGATTGTTGGTCAACTCAACTAAATCTGTCAGACGGTAGTCCAAGTCAGGTCGTTTGCAACCACAATTTTCACAGATATAGGCACCCAAGTTGGCATAGGTATTGTGCTCATATTTGAGGATACCTTTACAGTCAGGGCAGAGAATCCCTTCGGTATTGTAGTGAGCCAGTTGGGCTGGCCCTTTCTCCAAGTCAAAACCAAAATACTGTACAGGATTTGGAATAGCTGGCTTGTAGAAAAGTGGACTGTCACCATTGAGGAGAACAGTAGCCGTAGGCACCTTACGAATGGCATCCAAAATCATGTTATAAGTTGTGTAAATCTCACCATAGCGGTCCATCTGGTCACGGAAAATATTAGTAATGACAAAAAGGCTAGGATGGATGTAGTCACAGATACGAGATAGACTGGCCTCGTCAATTTCTAGAACGGCAATGTTTTTCCCAGTTTTAGAGGATTTGGCCGTCAAGAAGGTTGTCGTAATCCCTGTAATCATATTGGCACCGCTTGGATTGGTCAGAACCTGACCATAAACTTCTTTTAAAATGCCGACAGTGAGGGCAGTTGTCAGGGTTTTCCCGTTGGTTCCAGTGACCACGACAATCTCGTAGTTCTTAGCTAGATTTTGTAAAATATCTTTATCAAATTGGAGGGCGAGTTTTCCTGGGAGCGTACTTCCACGGCCAAGACGGCTCAAGATGAAGTGAGAAGAACGCCCAGCTAGGAGGCTCAAAGTAGTTTTTAATTTCATGTTTCTATTATATCATACTGCGCCCGGCAGTCCAATAACTAAAGTAAACTCTAAGATCAACTAAAGAAGTAACCTTAGAGGTGCTTTTTAGGTTCTGATTAAACCAATCAAATATAATATCTTTGAATTTGATAACTTTGGCAACTTTAAGAAATAAATCTTTCTTGCTCTGAACATAAGAAAGGAGAGGACATCGATTACCTTCTACAGGCTTTAAAATTTCATTAATCCATTATAGTTGACAAAGATACCTAACTTTTGGGATTTAGATTATTTTTTGGAAAGTCTCTTTTATAATAAATTACGAATTTTTTCTTTTATAAATGCGTTAAGAGGATAGTGTTTATCAAGATATTCTAGGAGTGCCTGAGCAGATTCAGAAATTCGTTCGTAACCTTGCAAAAAGTAGGGTAATTGTTTGGCTTCATTTGGATAACCTTTTTCAAATCGTCTGTTGCTGTTAAAAATATCTATAAAATTAGATTTAGAAGTTTTTTCCAAATTGATTAGTTCAGTCCAGAGCTTGACAGATCTGTTTTGGATGAAATCATAAGCAGCCAATTTTTCCCCTCGTTGATAGCGACCTAGTCCTATATATAGGTTGCATAAAATTTCTCCCAACAGCCATTCACGATCTCTATTTTCTTTTGATGGCAATCTTTGTGGCTGGCAGATTGTTCCATCAAAACCGACCTCCTTCCAGATAATTTTGCCTTCAGCGAAGGGAATGTTTACTAGTTCGTGAGCTTCAAAGATAGCAAATTCACAAAAAACATCATCTTCAAATAGAACTTTATGTCCGTCCACTGTATTTTGGTAGTGAAATGCAATTGGTTCTAGATTACTTAACCAGGTTAGGTCCTGGATATAGGCCTGCTTGTAGCCATCTTTTACAATAACAAAGAAATCCAAATCGGAGTACTGATCCAATCGTTCTCTTTCTGCTCCGCAAGAACCAAGTGCCAGCAAAGCTAGTGCTTGTCTAGAATCTTTTAGAGACTGACCAATATCATCTAGTCTTTGTAATAGTAATTCTGTTTTATTCATATCGTTACCTCATTATTTCTTGTTTACAGACATTATATAGTTAATATTTTCGAAAGTCAATTTCATCCCATACCAAATATATACTAATGTAATATGGGATTTCTTTCGATATTTTTTACAATGATAAAGTTTAAACATTTTGCAGAGTATTGCTCATATTATCAAGAACGAAGAAATTTGAAGTATCCTTTGATTGATTAGAAAGTGATTCTTATCTTTAAAAAGATTAAATAATTTGGAAAATATTTAAGAAGAAAAAATATATCGACTTAACTATCAATTTGCAAACGGTAAAATCTTCTCACAAACGATGAAAATACACATACGACCCGTGCAAAGAGTGGATAATTTACTAATTAGGCATGAAACAATCATTGCAAAATATACTTTTTAAATTACCCATAAAACGATGTGCTGAAGCGAGTTATTCAAAGTCATATGTATTGCTGATATTTGAAAGAGTGACCTGAAACTCAATATATAATTAGGACTGCTAAATAAAGTTTGGATACTATATCACAAAAGAGGGAAAAGACAGATTTGAGATTTCGCAGAAACAAAAACAGCCCGATGAGGGCTGTGAGATACGAAGAAGTCTTAACTTAAATCGCAAACAAGTCATTCAAGTTCTCAGCCAAGGTTGGGTGAGTGAAGATTTGTTTTGTGAAGTAAGTGTAAGGAATCTTGTTGTCCATAGCAACAGTGATGATGTTGATGATTTCTTGTGATCCTTCTGAGAAGATGCTTGCACCAAGAATCTCTTTAGTTTCAGTATTGACAACAGCTTTGAAGGCTCCACGAAGATCTCCATTGACGTGACCGCGAGGCATGGCTGCAACAGGGATTTCCTTCACTGCGTATGGAAGTTTCAAATCAGCTGCTTGGCTTTCCGTCAAGCCAACTTGAGAAAGTGCAGGTGTGATGAATATAGTGTTTGGTACATTGAGACGGTCTTCAAGAGTGTAGCTGCCATCTCCAGCAAGATAGCTGTAGACAACACGGAAGTCATCAAGTGAAATGTAGGTAAATTGAGGTCCACCGTTGACATCCCCAACTGCAAAGACACCAGGAACGTTTGTTTGACAATGTTTGTCTACTTTGATAGCACCGCGTTCAGTTAGTTCAATATCGGTATTCTCAAGTTGAAGTGGTTCTACGTTTGGCTTACGTCCAGTTGCGTAGAGAAGGGCGTCGAAACGGTACGTTTCGTTTTCAGTTACGACGAGAACTTGGTCACCGTCGTTTTTGATTTCAGTAGTACGGATGTTTTGAAGCAATTCAATACCGTCTTCTTCCATGTACTGTTTAGCAAGAGCTGCGATGGAAGGTTCTGCTCGAGGTAGAAAAGTATCCAAGGCATCTAGGACTGTAACTTTGCTGCCAAGTTTGTTGTAAAGGCCTGCAAATTCAAGACCGATATTTCCGCCACCAAGGACACCAAGTTTTTCAGGCAATTTGTCCAAGTTTTGGATACCTGTTGAGTCAAAGACATTCTTGCTTGTAGCAAGTCCAGGGATTGGCAAGACGTTTGAAACAGCACCAGTGTTGATAACGATAGTTTCAGCAGTCAGTTCTTGTTTTTCATCACCAGCCTGGATTTCGATGACTTTGTTTGAAAGGAAGTGAGCTTCCGCATCAAAGATATCTACACCTGTTCCCGCAACAGTAGCATAGTTTTTACCGTTAAGGCGACCAGTGATGGTATTTTTGGTAGCAATGACTTCTTCAAAAGACAAATCCTTTTCAGCAGCAACTAACAAGGTCTTAGTTGGGATACAGCCGATGTTGATACAAGTTCCACCGTACATAGCTTTGCTTCGTTCAATGAGGGCAACTTTTTTGCCAGCTGAAGCCAATTTACCAGCTAGTGTTTTCCCAGCTTTACCAAATCCAATAACGATTAAATCATATGTTAACATTTATAGTCCTCCTATTCGAATTTCATTCTAGCACAAGAAAAAAACTTTTGCACAATTCTGCTACGAAAAAGACAGAAAAAGATAAAAACGCTTTCCAGACAAAAAACTAGTAATTTTTTGACAAGCTTGATAAACTAAAATCCTATCTATTTTTATGTAAAATAGAATAAATGTTCGAAAATAGGAGCTTTTATGAAATTGAATCGTTATATTATTGCCTTTGCTGGGGTCATTTTACACTTAATGCTGGGTTCGACTTATGCTTGGAGTGTTTATCGCAACCCTATTATTGAAAAAACGGGATGGGATCAGGCTTCTGTTGCCTTTGCCTTTAGTCTAGCAATCTTTTGTTTGGGATTATCGGCTGCATTTATGGGGCGTTTGGTAGAAAAATTTGGTCCGAGAGTCATGGGGAGTCTATCTGCTTTTCTATACGCAGGTGGAAATATCTTAACAGGATTTGCAATAGACCGTCAGGAGCTGTGGTTGTTGTATCTCGCTTATGGCATTTTAGGTGGGCTTGGTTTGGGAGCAGGCTATATTACCCCTGTGTCAACGATTATAAAATGGTTTCCTGATAAACGTGGTCTCGCAACAGGTTTAGCGATTATGGGGTTTGGTTTTGCTTCTTTATTGACTAGTCCCATAGCGCAACATCTCATCGCAGGGGTAGGGCTTGTAGAAACTTTTTATATTTTAGGTGCAAGTTACTTTATTATCATGCTCCTAGCTTCACAATTCATTAAGCGTCCAAATGAGCAAGAGCTTGCAATTTTATCTGTTTCAGGGAAAGAAAAAACAGCCTCTTTGACGCAAGGAATGGCTGCGAATCAGGCCCTGAAAAGCAATCGGTTTTATATACTTTGGATTATTTTCTTTATCAACATAGCTTGTGGTTTAGGCTTAATATCAGCGGCATCGCCAATGGCACAGGAGATGGCTGGCTTGTCTACAAGTCATGCAGCAGTTATGGTGGGCGTTTTAGGGATTTTCAATGGGTTTGGTCGTTTGCTCTGGGCGAGTTTATCTGACTATATCGGTCGCCCTCTAACCTTTAGTATATTACTGCTTGTCAATCTTTTCTTTTCTCTCTCACTTTGGCTCTTTACAGATTCCGTTTTATTTGTAGTCGCTATGTCTATTTTGATGACTTGCTATGGAGCTGGTTTTTCATTGATTCCGGCTTATCTCAGTGATATTTTTGGAACCAAGGAATTGGCCGCTCTGCATGGATATATTTTAACAGCTTGGGCAATGGCTGGTTTAGCAGGGCCTATTTTATTAGCAGAGACTTATAAAATAGCTCATTCTTACACACAAACCTTGTTCGTTTTTCTCATTTTATATAGTATAGCCTTGGCTTTGTCTTATTATCTAGGTCGTTCAATCAAAAAGGAAATCCAAAAACCGCTTACATGATTTTTCTAATGGATTCTACTATCTTTTGCCCCGCTCTTGTGTTATACTAGATAGGTTGCAAAGAAACTCGTACTTTTCTTTCGTGGAAAAGAAGCAACACGGTATCTCGTTTTTTAAGAAGATACATCATGAAAAGAAAAGTATAAACTAAGCGCTATAGGATGGCTTCGCACCATCTTTAGAAAGAAGAAAAACGTGAATTTTAATGAATTTAACTTGTCTGCTGAATTGCTAGCAGAGATTGAAAAAGCTGGATTTGTAGAAGCAAGTCCTATCCAAGAGCAAACTATTCCTTTGGCTCTTGAAGGAAAAGACGTTATCGGTCAAGCTCAGACTGGTACAGGAAAAACTGCAGCTTTTGGCTTGCCAACCCTTGAAAAAATCCGTACAGAAGAAGCGACCATCCAAGCCTTGGTCATCGCTCCAACTCGTGAACTCGCTGTTCAAAGCCAAGAGGAACTCTTCCGATTTGGCCGTAGCAAGGGAGTGAAAGTTCGCTCAGTTTACGGTGGTTCCAGCATTGAAAAACAAATCAAGGCCCTTAAATCTGGTGCCCATATCGTGGTAGGAACACCAGGCCGTCTCTTGGACTTGATTAAACGCAAGGCCTTGAAATTAAAAGACATTGAAACCCTCATCCTTGACGAAGCGGATGAAATGCTCAATATGGGCTTCCTTGAAGACATCGAAGCTATTATCTCGCGTGTCCCTGACAGTCGTCAAACCTTGCTCTTTTCAGCAACCATGCCTGAAGCCATCAAACGTATCGGCGTTCAGTTTATGAAAGATCCTGAGCATGTGAAGATTGCTGCCAAAGAATTGACAACAGAGCTGGTGGACCAGTACTATATCCGTGTCAAGGAACAAGAGAAATTTGATACCATGACACGTCTTATGGATGTGGAACAACCTGAACTTTCTATTGTATTTGGTCGTACCAAACGCCGTGTGGATGAATTGACTCGTGGACTTAAAATCCGTGGCTTCCGTGCAGAAGGAATTCATGGTGACTTAGACCAAAACAAACGTCTTCGTGTCCTTCGTGATTTTAAAAATGGCAATCTTGATGTTCTAGTTGCGACAGACGTTGCAGCACGTGGTTTGGATATCTCGGGTGTGACCCATGTCTACAACTACGATATTCCACAAGATCCTGAAAGTTATGTTCACCGTATCGGTCGTACAGGTCGTGCTGGTAAGTCAGGTCAATCTATTACCTTTGTTTCTCCAAATGAAATGGGCTATCTCCAAATCATTGAAAACTTAACTAAGAAACGCATGAAAGGCTTGAAACCAGCAACAGCAGAAGAAGCCTTCCAAGCTAAGAAACAAGTAGCGCTCAAGAAAATCGAACGAGACTTCGCAGACGAAGCAATCCGTGGGAACTTTGAAAAATTTGCTAAAGATGCTCGTAAGTTAGCTGCAGAATTTAGTCCAGAAGAATTGGCTATGTATATCTTGAGTCTGACAGTCCAAGATCCAGACAGCCTTCCTGAAGTGGAGATTGCGCGTGAAAAACCACTGCCATTTAAACCATCAGGTAATGGATTCGGTGGCAAAGGTAAGGGAGGTCGTGGAGGCCGTCGTGGAGACGACCGTCGAGATCGTGATCGTCGTGGCAATGGTCGCCGTGATGAGTTCAAGAAAGGCAGTCGTGGAAACGACCGTTTTGATAAAGACAGACGTTACCGTAATAAAGACAATAAAAAACCTCGCAACACTTCAAGCGAAAAGAAAACCGGCTTTGTTATTCGTAACAAAGGAGACAAATAGAAAAAAGCGATTCACATTGTGAATCGCTTTTATATATAAGGAGACCGATAGTAAAAGAAGATGGTGATAGTAAAGGATAGGTGAAACGGAAAGGGATTTATCATGTCATCTTCTTATAATGTTATAATATCAAAAATAAAATAGGATGTCAATAAAAAAATCGCTTTTTTTCTAAAATATTTTTGCTGTTCAAAATTGCAATTAAATAAGCAATTTTCAGATAATTATTGAAATAAAGACTTTTCTATGTTATAATGGAAGCGATTATATGCGAGGTAAAAAATGGCACATTTATTAGAAAAAACAAGAAAAATCACGTCTATTCTAAAGCGCTCTGAGGAGCAACTCCAAGATGAACTTCCTTACAATGCAATAACACGCCAGTTAGCTGATATTATTGACTGTAACGCTTGTATTGTAAATAACAAGGGACGTCTCTTGGGTTACTTTATGCGTTATAAGACCAATAATGACCGTGTAGAACAATTCTTCCAAACCAAAACCTTCCCTGACGTCTATGTACAAGGGGCAAACATGATCTATGATACGGAAGCCAATCTTCCTGTTGAACATGATTTGACCATTTTCCCTGTAGAGAGTCGTGCGGACTTTCCAGATGGGTTGACGACCATCGCTCCGATTCATGTATCAGGGATTCGTTTGGGTTCCTTGATTATTTGGCGCAATGATAAGAAATTTGAAGATGAAGATTTGATTCTTGTCGAGATTGCGAGCACGGTTGTGGGAATTCAACTATTGAACTTCCAACGTGAAGAAGATGAGAAAAATATTCGCCGTCGTACGGCTGTTACCATGGCGGTCAACACCCTTTCCTATTCAGAACTTCGTGCCGTATCAGCTATTTTAGCTGAATTGGATGGAAATGAAGGGCAGCTGACTGCATCAGTTATTGCAGATCGTATTGGCATTACGCGCTCAGTGATTGTCAATGCGCTTCGTAAATTGGAGTCGGCGGGAATTATTGAGAGTCGTTCACTAGGAATGAAGGGGACCTATCTCAAGGTATTGATTTCAGATATTTTTGAGGAAGTGAAAAAGAGGGACTACTAATGGCAAAGGCTTTAATCTCGATTGACTATACAGAGGATTTCGTAGCAGACCATGGAAAGCTAACTGCTGGCGCACCTGCTCAAGCGATATCAAAAGCCATTGATCAGGTAACTAGATTAGCTTTTGATCGTGGAGACTATGTCTTTTTTACCATTGATGCTCATGAAGAGAAGGATACATTCCACCCAGAAAGCAAGCTCTTTCCACCGCACAACATCATCGGAACTAGTGGGCGTAACCTTTATGGCTCCCTAGCTGATTTTTATGCTGAGCATGAGGCGGATAGTCGTGTCTTTTGGATGGATAAGCGTCACTATTCAGCTTTTTCAGGAACGGACTTAGATATCCGTTTGCGGGAACGTCGGGTTGACACTGTTATCTTAACAGGTGTTTTGACGGACATTTGCGTCCTTCATACGGCTATTGATGCTTATAATTTAGGTTATCAAATTGAGATTGTTAAGCCTGCAGTTGCCTCTATTTGGCCAGAAAATCATCAGTTTGCTCTTGGGCATTTTAAGAACACATTGGGAGCAAAATTACTGGATGAAAACCTTGCTGAAATTGAACTATAAGCCTGTTGGAAAAATGAAAAAAATCTGCAAAAAGTGTTGACAAAGATTTTGAAAGTTGATATACTAGTAAAGTAATCGACGCGGGGATGGCGGAATTGGCAGACGCGCAGGACTAAGGATCCTGTGACCGCTTTAGGTCGTGAGGGTTCAAGTCCCTCTCTCCGCATAGGGTAAGAGTTGGCTTTAGCTAGCTCTTTTTTTGTCAGCACGCATAGTGATTATTCAACAAGAGAGGTCTACCTTTCTTGTTTTTTTCTTTTCTTTTAAATAGTGCTACAATATAGATAGAAAGTAACTGCAAAAAGTCTTATATGAAAGATCATCGAGTAATGGATACTAATAGGCTTGGTTAAAACGGATATATAAGGTAGGAAAGGAGGAGTAGATAGTCGTTTGGTATTTGAAATGAGTATTTCAAAAGTGTAAAGGAGGATTACGATGGTTAATGAACTTCAACGAATAATGAGCGCCTTTATTCAAATTCTCTTTATTATTTTACTACCTTCTATCTGGTGGTTTATGACTATGAGGGGGAAAGTTCCATTTATGGAATGGATCGGACTAAAAGCTATCAAAAGAGTAAAAACTTTGCATCTGATTTTATGGATGGTGGGGGGATTTTCTTTATTTACTATTTTTTCTATCCTTATCTTTCCTCTTTCTCGTGGTCTAGAAACAGCTACTTCGGCTTTTTCTGCTATGGGTTCTAAGGCTTTACCAAGTATTCTAATTTACAGTATTTTGCAAACATCTTTACCAGAGGAATTATTATTTAGAGGTTTTCTACTGAAACGAATGGCAAATCACATGCCGTTTGTCTTTGCAAATACCATACAGGCCTTCGCTTTTGGATTGCTTCATGGAGTGTTGTTTGCTTCAGTAGTGAGTTTGGGAGTCACTTTTTTCATTGTATTTTTTACTGGAGCAATAGCAGCTTATCTTGGCTTTGTTAATGAAAAGATAGCAGGAGGATCAATTTTACCAAGTTGGCTAATGCATGCCACAGCCAACATCCTCTCTGGTTTAGTTTCTGCATTTTCTTTGCTTTGAGTGGATGCAGTTATAAAAATGGAGCTGGTAGAAATACCAGCTTTTTTTCAAAAAATATTTTTGATTTCATAAACATTTCATATTTGGATTTTATAATAGTCTTACAAATATGGAGGTGACAAATGAATCCAATCCAAAGAGCTTGGGCTTATGTCAGCAGAAAACGACTGAGAAGTTTTATTTTATTTCTGATTTTATTTGTCCTTTTAGCAGGAATTTCAGCCTGTTTGACTCTGATGAAGTCCAACAAAACAGTAGAAAGCAATCTTTACAAATCACTCAACACATCTTTTTCTATCAAAAAGATAGAAAATGGACAGACCTTCAAGTTATCGGACCTAGCATCAGTTAGCAAGATTAAGGGACTGGAGAATGTCTCTCCTGAACTCGAGACGGTCGCAAAACTAAAAGACAAGGAAGCGGTCAGTGGTGAGCAGAGCGTCGAACGTGATGACTTGTCAGCTGCGGACAAGAATTTAGTTAGCTTAACGGCTCTTGAGGATTCATCCAAGGATGTTACCTTTACTAGTTCGGCTTTCAACCTAAAAGAAGGGCGACACCTTCAAAAAGGGGATTCCAAGAAAATCCTTATCCACGAAGAGTTGGCCAAGAAGAACGGTCTTTCGCTTCACGACAAGATTCGCTTGGATGCTGGTCAGTCCGAAGCTGGAAAGGGGCAAACAGTTGATTTTGAAATTGTCGGCATCTTTTCTGGTAAAAAACAAGAAAAGTTCACAGGCTTGTCTTCCGACTTCAGTGAAAACCAGGTCTTTACAGACTATGAAAGTAGCCAAACCCTTCTGGGAAATAGTGAACCGCAAGTCAGTTCAGCGCGCTTCTATGTAGAAAATCCTAAGGAAATGGACAAACTCATGAAGCAGGTGGAAAACTTGGCTTTGGAAAGTCAAGGTTACCAAGTTGAGAAGGAAAACAAGGCCTTTGAACAAATCAAAGACTCAGTGGCAACCTTCCAAACCTTCCTGACCATCTTCCTTTATGGGATGTTGATAGCAGGAGCAGGAGCCTTAATTTTGGTCTTGTCTCTCTGGTTGAGAGAAAGGGTCTACGAAGTGGGGATTCTACTCGCACTTGGAAAAAGCAAGATCTCAATCTTCCTACAATTCTGTTTAGAGGTAGTTTTGGTATCTCTTGGAGCTTTGCTTCCAGCATTTGTTGCAGGAAATGCCATCACATCCTATCTACTCCAAACTGTACTAGCCAGTGGAGATCAGGCAAGCTTACAAGACACGCTGGCAAAAGCAAGTGGTCTGTCAACCAGTCTCCTATCCTTTGCAGAATCCTATGTCTTTCTGCTCCTGATTGGTTGCTTATCAGTAGCCCTTTGTTTCGTATTTCTATTTAGAAAATCGCCAAAAGAAATTTTATCATCTATTAGTTAAGAAGGAGAAATCATGACTTTATTACAATTGCAAGATGTTACCTACCGTTATAAGAACACTGCTGAAGCAGTTTTATATCAGATCAAGTATAATTTTGAACCCGGAAAATTTTATAGTATCATTGGTGAGTCAGGAGCAGGAAAATCCACTCTCTTGTCCCTCCTGGCTGGTCTAGATAGTCCTGTTGAAGGTTCTATCCTTTTCCAAGGAGAGGACATTCGGAACAAGGGATATTCTTATCATCGCATGCACCATATTTCCCTGGTCTTTCAAAATTATAACTTGATAGATTATCTTTCTCCGCTGGAAAATATCCGCTTGGTCAACAAAAAAGCAAGCAAGGATACACTTCTTGAGCTTGGTTTGGATGAAAGTCAGATCAAGCGGAACGTTCTCCAGTTATCAGGTGGTCAACAGCAACGTGTAGCCATCGCTCGCAGTTTAGTATCAGAAGCTCCAGTTATTCTAGCTGATGAGCCAACAGGAAATCTGGACCCTAAAACTGCCGGAGATATTATCGAACTGCTCAAATCACTTGCCGAGAAAACAGGTAAATGTGTGATCGTCGTCACCCACAGTAAAGAAGTGGCACAAGCGTCAGATATTACACTTGAGTTGAAGGACAAGAAACTAACTGAAACTCGCAATACTACGAAATAATACTCTTCGAAAATCAAATTCAAACTACGTCAGCGTCGCCTTGCCGTACTCAAGTACAGCCTGCGGCTAGCTTCCTAGTTTGCTCTTTGATTTTCATTGAGTATAATACGAGCTTTTTCTGTTAGAACTATAAAATAGAACAACATCTAGAAAGGGAACCTATGTTACACAACGCATTTGCCTATGTTACAAGGAAGTTTTTCAAATCGATTGTTATCTTCCTGATTATTCTCCTCATGGCGAGCTTGAGTTTGGTCGGCTTGTCGATCAAGGGAGCTACTGCCAAGGCTTCTCAGGAGACTTTTAAAAATATCACCAATAGCTTCTCCATGCAAATCAATCGTCGCGTCAATCAAGGGACGCCACGTGGTTCTGGGAATATCAAGGGTGAGGATATCAAAAAAATCACCGAAAATAAGGCCATCGAGTCTTATGTTAAACGCATCAACGCTATCGGAGATTTGACTGGATATGACCTTATTGAAACGCCAGAAACCAAGAAAAATCTCACTGCAGACCGTGCCAAACGGTTTGGAAGCAGCTTGATGATTACAGGTGTCAATGACTCCTCTAAAGAAGATAAGTTTGTCTCTGGCTCATATAAGCTGGTTGAAGGTGAGCACCTAACCAACGACGACAAGGACAAGATCCTCATGCACAAGGACTTGGCAGCCAAACACGGTTGGAAAGTCGGAGATAAGGTCAAACTGGACTCCAATATCTACGATGCAGACAATGAAAAAGGTGCCAAGGAAACAGTTGAAGTGACTATCAAGGGACTCTTTGATGGGCACAATAAGTCAGCAGTAACCTACTCACAAGAACTCTATGAAAATACAGCCATCACAGACATTCACACTGCTGCAAAACTTTATGGATACACAGAAGACACAGCTATTTATGGGGACGCAACCTTCTTTGTAACAGCAGACAAGAACTTGGATGACGTCATGAAAGAGTTGAATGGCATCAGCGGTATCAACTGGAAGAGCTACACACTTGTGAAGAGCTCCTCTAACTACCCAGCTCTAGAGCAATCCATCTCTGGTATGTACAAGATGGCCAACCTCCTCTTCTGGGGTAGCTTGAGCTTCTCAGTTCTTCTCCTTGCACTCTTGCTCAGCCTTTGGATCAACGCCCGTCGCAAGGAAGTGGGAATTCTCCTCTCTATCGGTCTCAAGCAGGCAAGTATCTTGGGGCAATTCATCACTGAATCTATCCTGATTGCCATCCCTGCTCTTGTTTCTGCTTACTTCCTAGCCAACTACACAGCTCGAGCAATCGGAAATACTGTTCTTGCCAATGTCACTTCAGGTGTTGCCAAGCAAGCCAGCAAGGCTGCTCAAGCCTCTAATCTTGGTGGTGGTGCAGAAGTAGACGGCTTTAGCAAGACCTTGTCGAGCCTAGATATTTCTATTCAGACATCGGACTTTATCATCGTCTTTGTACTTGCTCTGGTTCTAGTGGTTCTCGTTATGGCTCTTGCCTCAAGCAATCTCCTCAGAAAACAACCAAAAGAGCTCTTGCTCGATAGCGAATAAAAAACTTGCTACCTATTCTCCCCTAAATGGGGTATAATATAGGTAGCATTTTTATCTGTTTTGTCTTGATAAGGACTCTTCTTATCAGGATGAAATAGAGAAGATTTACAAGAAATTTAAAGGAATGTGAAACGTTTTTTCTATGAAAATTTTAATTGTAGAAGATGAAGAGATGATCCGTGAGGGGATCAGTGATTATCTGACAGATTGTGGTTATGAAACCATTCAGGCTGCGGACGGCGAGGAAGCCCTAGAACAATTTTCCAGCTATGAAGTAGCACTAGTTTTACTGGATATCCAGATGCCTAAGCTCAATGGTTTAGAAGTTCTAGCTGAGATTCGTAAGACCAGTCAGGTTCCTGTCCTGATGCTAACCGCCTTTCAGGATGAGGAATATAAGATGAGTGCTTTTGCCTCTCTGGCAGACGGCTATCTGGAAAAACCCTTCTCCCTGTCTCTCTTAAAAGTGAGGGTGGATGCAATTTTCAAGCGCTACTACGATACAGGACGAGTCTTCTCCTATAAGGATACCAAAGTGGACTTTGAGAGCTACAGTGTAAGCCTAGCAGGCCAAGAAGTGGCCATCAATGCCAAAGAGTTGGAAATTCTGGACTATCTGGTGAAAAATGAAGGCCGAGCCTTGACTCGTTCTCAGATAATCGATGCTGTCTGGAAGGCGACAGATGAGGTTCCTTTTGATCGTGTTATTGATGTTTATATCAAGGAACTGCGGAAAAAGCTAGACTTGGATTGTATCCTCACAGTGCGCAATGTTGGTTATAAATTGGAGCGAAAATGAAACGAACAGGTTTGTTTACAAAGATTTTTAGCTATACCTTCTCGATTTTTAGTGTTCTGGTGATTTGTCTTCATTTAGCCATTTATTTTCTCTTTCCCTCAACTTATCTGAGCCATCGTCAGGAAACCATTGGCCAGAAAGCGACAGCCATTGCCCAGTCCCTAGAAGGAAAGGATAGGCAGAGTATCGAGCAAGTCTTAGACTTGTATTCCCAGAGCAGTGATATCAAAGGAGCTGTCAAGGGAGAGATGACTGAGGACAAGTTAGAAGTCAAGGATAATCTTCCACTAGACGCGAATCGCCAGACCACTTCCCTCTTTATTGAGGAGCGTGAGGTGAAAACGCAAGATGGTAGCACCATGACTCTTCAATTTCTAGCTTCCATGGACCTGCAAAAGGAAGCAGAGCAGATTAGTCTCCAGTTTCTTCCCTATACCTTGCTGGCATCCTTTCTGATTTCTCTTTTGGTGGCCTACATCTACGCTCGGACCATTGTTGCCCCGATTTTGGAAATCAAGCGGGTGACCCGTAGGATGATGGATTTGGATGCCCAAGTACGATTGCGCGTGGATTCTAAGGATGAGATAGGTGATCTCAAGGAACAAATCAATAGCCTTTACCAGCATCTCTTGACTGTCATTGCGGACTTGCATGACAAGAATGAAGCTATTCTTCAGCTGGAGAAGATGAAGGTTGAGTTCCTACGAGGGGCTTCTCATGAATTGAAAACACCTCTGGCTAGTTTGAAAATCCTAATCGAAAATATGAAAGAAAATGTCGGCCGTTATAAGGATAGAGATCACTATCTTGGAGTTGCCTTGGGAATTGTGGATGACCTCAGTCACCACGTTCTCCAGATACTTTCTCTTTCTTCTGTTCAGGAATTGCGAGAGGAGAAGGAGAACATTGACCTAGTCCAGATGACGCAAAGTTTGGTCAAGGATTATGCTTTGCTCGCCAAGGAGCGAGAACTTCAGGTAGACATTAGCCTAACCCATCAGCAGGCTTACATAAACCCATCTGTCATGAAACTGATATTATCGAATCTCATCAGCAATGCTATCAAGCACTCCACTCCAGGTGGTTTGGTTCATATCGGCGAGAGAGAAGGAGAACTCTTTATCGAGAATAGCTGTAGTCCTGAAGAACAAGAAAAACTGGCCCAGTCTTTTTCTGAAAATGCTAGTCGTAAGGCCAAGGGTTCGGGGATGGGACTCTTTGTGGTCAAAAGTTTATTAGAACACGAGAAATTACCTTATCATTTTGAGATGCAGGATGCTCGATTGACCTTCTTCATACGTTATCCCAAAGTCACTTAGGACTAAGAAAAAGAAAGGGTTTACATTGATTGGATTGGAAGAAATTCAATCTAAAGTATGGGAAAAACTAGCTTTTTTTATCAAAAAGTGATAAAATGAACAATGTAAATGGGATGTCCCAAAAAATATATAGGAGGCCTGACAAATGGCAATCGTTTCAGCAGAAAAATTTGTCCAAGCAGCTCGTGACAACGGTTATGCAGTTGGTGGATTTAACACAAACAACCTTGAGTGGACTCAAGCTATCTTGCGTGCAGCAGAAGCTAAAAAAGCTCCAGTTTTGATCCAAACTTCAATGGGTGCTGCTAAATACATGGGTGGTTACAAAGTTGCTCGCAACTTGATCGCTAACCTTGTTGAGTCAATGGGTATCACTGTACCAGTAGCTATCCACCTTGACCACGGTCACTACGAAGATGCACTTGAGTGTATCGAAGTTGGTTACACTTCAATCATGTTTGATGGTTCACACCTTCCAGTTGAAGAAAACCTTAAATTGGCTAAAGACGTTGTTGAAAAAGCACACGCTAAAGGTATCTCAGTAGAAGCTGAAGTTGGTACTATCGGTGGTGAAGAAGACGGTATCATCGGTAAAGGTGAATTGGCTCCAATCGAAGACGCTAAAGCAATGGTTGCAACTGGTATTGACTTCTTGGCAGCTGGTATCGGTAACATCCACGGTCCTTACCCAGCAAACTGGGAAGGTCTTGACCTTGACCACTTGAAGAAATTGACAGAAGCTCTTCCAGGCTTCCCAATCGTATTGCACGGTGGTTCAGGTATTCCTGATGACCAAATCCAAGCAGCTATCAAACTTGGTGTTGCGAAAGTTAACGTTAACACTGAATGCCAAATCGCATTCGCTAACGCAACTCGTAAATTTGCTCGTGACTACGAAGCAAACGAAGCAGAATACGACAAGAAGAAACTCTTCGACCCACGTAAATTCTTGGCTGACGGTGTAAAAGCTATCCAAGCATCAGTTGAAGAACGTATCGACGTATTCGGTTCAGAAGGTAAAGCTTAATCTAGCTGAACAATACAGATGAAACCTGCCCATTGGGTGGGTTTTTTGTGTCTGGATATATAGCGAATATACTGTAGAAGAACCAATCTTAAGTTGCTAAAAGGTTCTATTTTTTGTACAATAATGCTATGAAAATACTGAAAAAATGGTTTCTTGGCATTCATAGTTTCATTCTTTTGTTTTTACTCGCTACATTCATCTTTCACCGTATCAGTTTGGAAAAGGAAGAAGCCTCACTATCACCTATGGGACAACAAGTTCTTGTCAATGGACATCAAATAAATATTTACGTTGAAGGGGATGGACCTGAGACTATAGTAGTTCTCTCAGGTGCTGGTATTGCTTCTCCCATATTGGACTTTAAAAATGTATCGGAATCCTTATCGAAACGGTATAAGGTAGTCATCGTGGAGCGAGCGGGATATGGTTATAGTGATGATAGCAATCATTCAAGAGATGTGATGGAGGTTTTGTCTGAGACTCGCCAAGCTCTTTCGCAAGCAAATATCACAGGGCCGTTTATCATTCTGTCTCATTCCATGGCTAGTTTAGAGAGTCTGGCTTGGCAGGAGAAGTTTCCTGATGAAGTGAAAGCTTTGATTGGTTTAGATTGGGCATTGCCATCAAGTTATGAGAATTTAAAGCAAAATCAGACCTTACTCACTGTAGCATATTGGAGCAGCAATATTGGCTTATTACGCTACTTCCCTGAGTCCTTTTATATAAAAAATCAAACTTTGACCGAAAATGAACGAAAACAATATAAACTTCTAGCTTATAAGCAGTTGATGTCACAAGCCATGCTTCATGAATCCCAAACGGTAAAGGAAAATGCCAAGAAAGTTACTTCTAGCATCAATCCGAAAATTCCCACCTTACTACTAGTGTCTAACGGTGAAGGTACTAGTTTTAGCCAATCTGAGTGGCAACGTTATGCAGAGAGATTTGCAAGCGACCAGTCTAATGTTCAAGTCGTCTATATGGATGCGCCTCATGACCTCTATCATTATAAAAGTCATGAAATAGTTTCTCAGATTGAAGATTTTTTAAAGAGTAATTGAGGGCTTAAAAATCCATTGAGACTGATGATAATAATTGAAAGGTAGTGACTTATGAATAATTCTTATATTTTACTTAGACATGCTCATTCAAGATTTTCAAGTGATGATTTTAATAGAACTTTATCAGAAAAAGGATTTTCATCTCTTGATCAGTTAGAGTTTTTGAATTCTTTTAATATTGATTATTATTTTTCTAGTCCTTATAAACGAGCATTTGAAACGATTAATAGCTCGCCAATTCAATTTGATAAAATAGTTCTTGATAATCGGTTACGAGAGAGAAAATTATCTTCAACATTTATAAAAGATTCTGAGTTTGAAGACAGTATTAAATATTTATGGCAAAATCCCAGTGAATCTCTTTCAGAAGGGGAATCAAATCAAGATGCACTAGCTAGAGTACTAAATTTTTTAATGGAATTGGAAGAGAGATACTCAGAAAAAACGATTTTACTTAGTTCACACGGGAATTTGATAGGAATACTACTACATCACTTTGATTCCAGTTTTGATTATGAAAAATGGGAGCAGATGACCTTTCCAGATTGTTTTCTAATTGATAGAAATGGGATTGTGAAAAGAATTATGAAAGATTAGTTCTTTGATTAAATAGTGATTCATATTGATCAAAATAGTTTGCTTTTTATAATTCGTAACCTGCCCATTGGGCAGGTTTTTTTGATGTTTTAAGGAAAATATCAAACCAGAATTTTTGATTAAAACTATTATTTTAAGAGTGAAATTTCTAATTTTATAATCTACAGGCAAACGCTTGCATTCCGTTTTTTATTGGACTATAATAGT
The DNA here is from genome assembly GCF_006228325.1 of Streptococcus sp. 1643. Classification (NCBI taxonomy): domain Bacteria; kingdom Bacillati; phylum Bacillota; class Bacilli; order Lactobacillales; family Streptococcaceae; genus Streptococcus; species Streptococcus sp. 1643. The sequence continues at coordinate 1,345,817 of NZ_CP040231.1, read as the reverse complement.
TTGGTATAAGGCCTTCTGTAATAATAAAATGTAGAGGGTTTAGAAGGTAAGGATTTAGAATTTTTGTAGTCAAAAATACAATGTTGCTATTCCTTGCGACAGGGAGATAGATATGGCAATGATAGAAGTGGAACATCTTCAGAAAAATTTTGTGAAGACAGTAAAGGAACCTGGATTAAAGGGGGCTTTGCGCTCCTTTATTCATCCTGAAAAGCAGACTTTTGAAGCGGTCAAGGATTTGACCTTCGAGGTACCAAAGGGCCAGATTTTAGGCTTTATCGGAGCCAATGGTGCTGGGAAGTCGACAACCATCAAAATGCTGACAGGGATTTTGAAACCGACATCTGGTTTTTGTCGGATTAACGGCAAGATTCCGCAGAACAATCGTCAAGACTATGTCAAGGATATTGGGGTGGTCTTTGGTCAACGTACTCAGCTATGGTGGGATTTGGCTCTTCAAGAGACCTACACGGTCTTGAAAGAGATTTACGATGTGCCAGACTCGCTCTTCCATAAGCGCATGGACTTTTTGAATGAGGTCTTGGATTTAAAGGAATTTATCAAGGATCCCGTGCGGACTCTTTCACTTGGCCAACGGATGCGGGCGGACATTGCGGCTTCCTTGCTCCACAATCCTAAAGTTCTCTTTTTAGATGAACCGACTATTGGTTTGGATGTTTCCGTTAAGGATAATATTCGTCGCGCCATTACTCAGATCAATCAAGAGGAAGAGACCACTATTCTCTTGACCACTCACGACTTGAGCGACATTGAGCAACTTTGTGATCGGATTTTTATGATTGATAAGGGGCAAGAGATTTTTGATGGAACGGTGAGTCAGCTCAAGGAAACTTTTGGCAAGATGAAGACTCTTTCTTTTGAACTGGTGCCAGGTCAAAGTCATCTCGTCTCTCACTATGAAGGCCTGTCTGATATGACTATTGATAGACAAGGAAATAGCCTCAACATTGAATTTGATAGTTCCCGCTACCAGTCAGCTGAGATTATCAAGCAAACCCTGTCTGATTTTGAAGTCCGTGATTTGAAGATGCTGGATACGGATATTGAGGATATTATCCGTCGCTTCTACCGAAAGGAGCTCTAAGATGGTCAAATTGTGGAGACGTTATAAACCCTTTATCAATGCAGGGATTCAGGAGTTGATTACCTATCGAGTCAACTTTCTTCTCTATCGGATTGGCGATGTTATGGGGGCTTTTGTCGCTTTCTATCTCTGGAAGGCCGTCTTTGATTCCTCGCAGGAGTCCTTGATTCAGGGATTCAGTATGGCAGATATCACTCTCTACATCATCATGAGTTTTGTGACCAATCTGTTGACCAAGTCAGATTCTTCCTTCATGATTGGGGAGGAGGTCAAGGATGGTTCCATTATCATGCGCTTGTTGCGACCAGTGCATTTTGCGACCTCTTATCTCTTCACCGAGCTTGGTTCCAAGTGGTTGATTTTTGTCAGTGTCGGACTTCCTTTCTTGAGTGTTATTGTCTTGATGAAAATCCTTTCTGGGCAAGGCATTGTAGAAGTGCTGGGCTTAACTGTCCTTTATCTCTTTAGCTTAGCCCTAGCCTACCTGATTAACTTTTTCTTTAATATCTGCTTTGGATTTTCAGCCTTTGTCTTTAAAAATCTATGGGGTTCCAATCTACTCAAGACTTCCATAGTAGCCTTTATGTCTGGAAGTTTAATTCCCTTGGCTTTCTTTCCAAAGATTGTTTCTGATATTCTGTCCTTCTTGCCTTTTTCATCTTTAATTTATACTCCAGTTATGATCATTGTTGGGAAATACGATGCCAGTCAGATTCTTCAGGCATTCGCTTTGCAGTTTTTCTGGCTCTTAGTGATGGTGGGCTTGTCTCAGCTGATTTGGAAACGAGTCCAGTCCTTCATCACCATTCAAGGAGGTTAGTATGAAAAAATATCAACGCATGCATTTGATTTTTATCAGACAATACATCAAGCAAATCATGGAATACAAGGTTGATTTTGTGGTTGGTGTTTTAGGTGTCTTTCTGACCCAAGGTTTGAATCTCTTGTTTCTCAATGTCATCTTTCAACACATCCCATCCCTTGAAGGCTGGACCTTTCAAGAAATAGCCTTTATCTATGGTTTTTCCTTGATTCCCAAGGGACTGGACCATCTCTTTTTTGATAATCTCTGGGCATTGGGACAACGCTTGGTGAGAAAAGGTGAGTTTGACAAGTATCTAACTCGTCCTATCAATCCGCTCTTTCACATCCTAGTTGAGACCTTTCAGATTGATGCCTTGGGCGAACTTTTGGTCGGAGGTATTTTGCTAGCGACAACGGTATCTAGTATTGCTTGGACTCTTCCCAAATTCCTGCTTTTCTTAGTCTGTATCCCCTTTGCGACCTTGATTTATACTTCCTTGAAAATCGCGACAGCCAGCATCGCTTTTTGGACCAAGCAGTCAGGTGCTATGATTTACATTTTCTATATGTTCAATGATTTTGCCAAGTATCCGATTTCCATATACAATTCTCTTCTTCGTTGGTTGATTAGCTTTATCATCCCCTTTGCCTTTACAGCCTACTATCCTGCCAGCTATTTCTTGCAGGACAAGGATGTCTTCTTTAATATCGGTGGTTTGATTCTGATTTCCCTTATCTTCTTTGCAATTTCTTTGAAGCTATGGGACAGGGGCTTAGATGCCTACGAAAGTGCGGGTTCGTAAAAGGAAGAATCTCAAAGCCTCGTCTCAGGACAGGCTTTTTCTAATGGAGATGAAAATTTCTTGACATCTATTCTCAGAGTGCTATACTAAAAGGGTAATCGCCGATTTAGCTCAGTTGGTAGAGCAACGCACTCGTAACGCGTAGGTCACAGGTTCAAGCCCTGCAATCGGCAGAATTAAGAAGTCCAAACGGGCTTCTTTTTTTGTAACTATAGGAAAGGTGGAACGTTTGAGATAGGTTCTATTTAACGTCTGTGCCTCCTGCTTATAAATAAAAACTAAAATTTATATTTTGTGGTATAATATATTTTAATAAGCGCTTGTTTTCGTTCCTTTATAGTGGACTATAGGCTGTTAATCATTCTAGAATTTTTTGCATAGATTTTCTAAAAATTATAAAAATCCGTGGATAATAACGAATGAAGTCTCGCAAGCTTGGCTGAATATAAATCAAAAAGGAGAAAATTATGAATAAGAAAGAATGGGTAAAACAATTTGAGGAGGCGAATGGTCGCAAGCCGACTGCATCAGAATTAGCAGAGGCGCAGTCAACGAAAAAGTTTGCGAGAGGAGCTAGAAATATCAAAATCTATATTGGGTTAGTCCTCGCTATTTTGGTTGCAACAATCCTAGTAAGTGTTTTCTCGCATTCTCTGATTGGAAAGAAAGAGTCAAATCAAGCAACGTCTGCTGTTTCAACTACAGAGTCAACAAGTCAAGCGTCTACAAGCCAAGGAAAAACAGATGAGACTGATAAGGATAAACAAGAGGAAATTCAGAAACTCAAGGATCAACTGACTGCTTTAGATACCAAAATTACTGAAGCAGAAGCACTTGTTAGCAAGTTAAAGAAAGAAACTACCGTTCCAAAATTAGATATTGAAGCAATTAAGAACAATGATTTGTCTAGTTTAGAAGGTACTTGGCGTAGTCAATCTGGTAATGAATACATTATTAATGATTCTGGAGAAGTACGTGCGACTTGGTTTACAAATGATCAAAAGTACGAATCTGTAGTTGGATTAAAGGTATCAAAAGGACAAGATAGTCGTAACCCTGAGACAGCGTCTATTAGTGCATGGGTAAAAGATTCTATTGCTGGAGGATTCGTAGTAGTAGCTGTGCCAAGTGGAGTTGTTATGCAACCTGCTGATGACGGAAAGATTACGGATAAAAGCAATCATGCTGAGGAAAGACTACTTTCAGGACAAGATTATGGGTCTATGTTAATGAAACCAGAAAATGTTTATTATCGTGTGAAACCAGATACCAGTAAACTTGAGGAAGCAGAAAAGAACTTAGCTCAACTGCAAGCTGATCGTGAAGCAATCAAATCTTCTCTAGAGTCAAAGGAAAAGAAAAACTAGATGGTATTCGTTCAAAAATACTGTTACAATCGGCAGAATCAAGAAGCCCATTAGGGCTTCTTTTTCTTTTGTTACAAATACTCAACCACTTAGGCAGAGATATTGACCAGATAGGCAAAAGGGCTTGTTCTTGAAAAATTCCTCTGCTATAATGATTCATGTAAGGGACGTGAGGGGTCAGTATCAGACAACTCAAGAACCTAAAAAAGAAAATGGAGACAAAAAAATGAAAAAATTATTAGGACTTGTATTTTTAGTAGCAGCAGCGCTAGTATTGTATTTCGGATCTGTTGGCTGGCCAAGTTTGGATGTCAACCTCTGGTCACTCATTCCGGTAGGATTGTTCCTTTATTTCACGCTAGAAAACTTTTTGAAAAAAGATTACAAGGCTAGTCTGATGTGCTTGATCATTGCCTTTATCATTGCAAATGCTATTTTTGATCTCTTGCCAATTTCAAGTGGTTTGGTGATTGGTGCTGGTGTGCTAGCTTGTGTAGGACTTGGCTACCTCTTTCCTGATAAGGATAAAAAAGAAGATAAATAAAAAAGTCTCGAGATTTCTCGAGACTTTTTTACTGACCAGCGTAATATTTTTGGATCCCTTTCACGATGCCTGAGACCAGTTTATCTTGGTAGCGGCTATCTCTGATTTGTTGGCTTTCAGTGAAATTATCCATATAACCAAGTTCAAGGAGGACGGCTGGTTTTGCTGTTTCACGTAGGACGGCAAAACTTCTTTCTAACTGACCAGCATCCTTAGCCCCTGTTTCGGCTAAGAGAGAGGAGTGGATAGCAGCAGCGAGGCGCTTACTTTCACTAATGCGATCAGGATGGTTGTGCCAGTTTTTATTAATCTTACTTGGATAATCAGGTTCATCGCTATAGGAGTAGGTTTGAATACCGCTCGCTTTTGAATATGCGCTTCCAGTTGCATTGAAGTGGATACTGATAAAAATATCAGAGTTGGTCTTATTAACCATACGAGAACGTTCCGTGATAAAGTCGACATAGACATCACTGTCTCGAGAAGTTAGAACCTTGTAGCCCAGTTCTTCTAGCTTAGCGCGAAGTTTGCGATAGATTTGCATATTGAGATCTTTTTCAGCGACATTGTAGTAAAAGGCACCGGAATCTCGACCACCATGCCCAGGATCTAGGAAGATGGTATTGCTATATTGACCTTTTGTAAAACCAACGTCTTCTGAGATTTCAGAAACCCATTGGCCGTATTTTTGAAACAAATGTTTCTTACCATTTATCTGGTATGTTCCTGAAACATAATGTCCATTATCATCTAGGTAGTAATATGCTTTGTAAGTGTTATCGTAAATCCACTCGCTCTTCGCCATGTAACCACCTGATTTGAGGTAAAAAGCCCCCATCCATTCTCGATTTGCATAACGGCCATCTGCTTTTAGATAGAACCAGCTCTTGTAGGCTTTATCGAAGATCCACTCTTTCTCCGCCATGGCTCCACTGGTTTTGAGGTAGTAGTTTCCTTTCCATTTGTCTGCTAGCATCCCACCATTCTGGTCAAAAGAGTACCATGAACCCTGAATCTTTTGCCAGTTGTCTTGGATATATCTCCCTGACCCGTTTGCATAGAACCAAGTATCCTTGATTTTGACCCAGTTGTTTTCGGCCATAGCTCCACTCTGGTTGAAGAGGTAGCCCTTGAAAGTTGTCGCACTTAGCATTTCACCGTCTTTGTCAAAGTAGTACCAAGAACCGTTGACTTTCTCCCATTTATCCTGCGAGATTTTTCCAGAAGAAGCGACATAGTACCAAATTTGGTTTAATTTAGTCCATCCCTTTTCTGCTATAGCTCCACCTTTTGTGAGCAAGTAGCCATCAACGGTAGTGTTGCTGAGCATGCTTCCAGTTTGGTCAAAATAGTACCAGGAGCCGTTAATTTTTTTCCAGGTGTTCTGAGCAAGTCGTCCAGAGGAATCAGCATAATACCATTGATTATCCACTTTGGTCCAGCTATTTTCTATCATGACACCATCTTGGTTAAAGGCATAGCCTTTGTAGATAGTAGAATGAATACGATTTCCATCTTGATCGAAGTAGTACCATTTGCCTTGGATTTGTTTCCAGTTCAAAGCAGGCTTATCATCTTGGTAAAAGCGCCAGTTTTGATTTTCTTGGTACCACCCTTCTTTTTTTGGACGTTCTTCTTTAATTTTTTCTGTAGTTTTTTCTTTTGGGAATGTTTCTGATTCAGCTTTCTCTTTAACGATAGAATCTTTCTTTGATTCTTTAGTGGTTGATTCCTTGATAGCAGATGTGGATTGAGATGTATTTTCTTCTGCTGATATTGATGCTTGTGCCAATCCTGTGATAGAGAGTGCGATGGCACTTACTAATATTAACTTTTTCAACATTTTTCTCCAATTTTTATTTTCTAAAACATATTATAAAATATGTTTTAGAGTTTTTCAACTATCGAATTGAACTTCTTCTAGTAAGTATTCGATAAAGCGTTCGCCCATCTTAGACAGGCTAGTTTTTTCATGCTGGATATAGACTAGTTCAATCGGGTCGTCAATGTCCAGTGGAATGGAAACGATATTGTCTCCGTTGAGGTTACTGTTCAAAATCCCTGTTGCAATGGTGTAACCATCCAAACCAATCAAAAGATTAAAGAGGGTGGCGCGGTCACTTACAACAATGGATTTCTTATGGTGCTCTTGTGAAAGAATCTCCTCTGAAAAGTAGAAGGAGTTATGCGTCCCCTGGTCGTAGCTGAGGTAAGGGAAGTCTTCCAAATCAGCCAGTTTGACCTTGTCTTTTTTAGCTAGAGGGTTGGTCTTGCTGACAAAGATATGCGGTTGCGCAGTAAAGAGGTGGTGGGCTAAGAGGTGGTTGTCATCTAGCATTTTCGTTAAAACATCGCGGTTGTAGCTGTTTAAAAAGAGGACACCAACTTCGCTACGGAAGTTCTTGACGTCATCGATAATCTCCCAGGTCCGAGTTTCACGAAGGAAGAGTTCGTATTTTTCCATATCACTTTTCTTTAGCAAAGAGACAAAGGCATTAACTACAAAAGCATAGTGCTGAGAGGAAACGCTGAAAAGTTCGCGGTGGGCGATAGGATTTTTATAACGTTCCTCCAGAAGCTGGGTTTGCTCGACAACTTGACGAGCGTAGGAGAGAAACTCCATCCCATCACGGGTTAAGGTAATGCCCTTGGGATTGCGGATAAAGATTTCAATACCCATTTCATTTTCCAAGTCTCGAACAGCATTAGAGAGACTGGGTTGGGTGATAAAGAGCTGCTTGGCTGCCTCATTCATAGAGCCAGTTTCGACAATTTTGATAATATAGTGTAGTTGTTGAATTCTCATGTTTTTATTGTACCACACTTGCGGAAGAATGGGCAATGAAGACGAAGAAAATAGGGGGAAAGAGCTGATCCAGTATTGAAAAAAAGTCTAGAATCTGCTAAAATGGAAGCTATGAAAACATTCTATGATGTGCAGCAATTTCTCAAACAGTTTGGCATTATTGTTTACATGGGGAAGCGCTTGTATGATATTGAACTGATGAAGCTCGAACTCTCTCGGATTTATGATGCAGGTCTGATGGACAAGCTAGACTATCTAGAGGCGGAAGCTGTTCTTCGTAGAGAGCACAAGATAGAATTAGACTACATAGAGAAAAATGGAGATAAGAACTTATGACAATTTGGATTTTGTGGGGAATCGTACTAGCGATGGCGGCATGGATGGGATATAACTACCTTCGTATTCGTCGTGCGGCTAAGATTGTGGATAATGCAGAATTTGAAGCCTTGATTCGGAAAGGGCAATTGATTGATGTCCGTGAACCAGCAGAATTTCACAGAAAGCATATCCTCGGAGCTCGCAATATTCCTTCAAATCAGTTGAAGTCAAGCCTTGCAGCCCTTCGCAAGGATAAACCTGTCCTTCTCTACGAAAACCAACGCGGACAACGAGTGACCAATGCCGCACTTTATCTGAAAAAACAAGGTTTCTCTGAGATTTATATCCTTTCTTATGGATTGGATTCTTGGAACGGGAAGGTCAAGACGAGCTAAGATCAAGGAAAAAGATGATAAAGTCGGTCTCCTATACTAAATTAATAAACATTTTAAGGAATTTTTAGAAAATGCAAGAAAAGAATAAAACCTCACGTAATATAGGTATCCTATCAATCGTAGGTAGTCTTTGGCTTCCATTACCAGGCATTATTTCAGGAACTCTTGCTATAATAGAAGCTAACACACGTCAAAAAGAATCTGGACTTGATTATAAAACAGAAAGAATTATAGCTATTGTAGGTATTGTTCTTTCTGCTCTTAACTGGATTATTGGAATTATCTTACATAAGAGTTAAAGAAGATTAAAAAAGCTTTAAATTTAAAGCTTTTTTATTTTATCGACTCATCTCTAAGTAGTTTTTAATGATTTCCAATTCCTCTGGATTCAAGGGACGGTATTGCCCTTCTGCTAGTTCTGGGTCTAATGTAAAATCACCGAACTGGACTCGTTTTAGGGCAGTCACCTTGACACCAACTGAGAGGAACATTTTTTTAACCTGATGAAATTTTCCTTCTGAGATGGTAATAGAGGCATGGCTCTCTGTTGGGCTTGCGTACAGAATTTCGAGCTGAGCTGGTTTACAAGTGGTCCCATCTAAAAAGACAATCCCATCTTTGAATTTTTGGATATGGTCTGACGTGAGCGTTCCGTTTACTACCACTTGATAAGATTTATCGACATGGTACTGGGGATGAAGGAGTTGAAAACCAAGAGGTCCATTGTCTGTCAAAAGGAGCAGTCCCGTCGTATCGCGGTCTAGTCTGCCGATAGCATAGAGCTGGTCAGACTGGATGTCAGGTGGAAGGAGGTCCATGACGGTTGGAAGTTTCTTATCCTTGCTAGCTGTAACGACTCCGTATGGCTTATGAAGCATGAGGTAGTTGTGCTCGTAGCCTTGGATTTGTCGTCCTTGAAAGACTAATTTCTGCAACCCAGTGTCGACATTTTGAGCGAGTGAGCTGGCTGGACAATCATCTACTAGGATTTCTTTTTTTAATAGAGCCTGTTTCATAGCCTTGCGACTGACCTTTTCTTGGGCTAATAATCTATCTAAACGCATACCACCTTATCTTATCATAAGTCTCTGACTTTGAAAAGAGTTGACTTGACTAGAAAAGCAGAGTGAAAACATTTACACTTAGCTGAACTGTGATTTTTGAATGAGACTGTGGTATAATTGTTCAGTTAGAAATAAAAATTTAATTATTAGAGGAAATCATGACAAAATTAAGAGAAGATATCCGTAACATTGCGATTATCGCCCACGTTGACCACGGTAAAACAACCCTCGTTGACGAATTATTGAAGCAGTCTGAAACTCTTGATGCACGTACTGAATTGGCAGAGCGCGCTATGGACTCAAATGATATCGAGAAAGAGCGTGGAATTACCATCCTTGCGAAAAATACAGCCGTTGCTTACAACGGAACTCGTATCAATATCATGGACACACCAGGACACGCGGACTTCGGTGGAGAAGTTGAGCGTATCATGAAAATGGTTGACGGTGTTGTCTTGGTCGTAGATGCCTACGAAGGAACAATGCCACAGACTCGTTTCGTATTGAAAAAAGCCTTGGAACAAGACCTTGTCCCAATCGTGGTTGTTAATAAAATCGACAAACCATCAGCTCGTCCAGCAGAAGTAGTAGACGAAGTATTGGAGCTCTTCATTGAGCTTGGTGCAGACGATGACCAGCTTGATTTCCCAGTGGTGTATGCTTCAGCTATCAACGGAACTTCTTCATTGTCAGACGATCCAGCTGATCAAGAAAAAACAATGGCACCAATCTTTGATACCATTATCGACCATATCCCTGCTCCAGTGGACAACTCAGATGAGCCTTTGCAGTTCCAAGTCTCACTCTTGGACTACAATGACTTCGTAGGACGTATCGGTATTGGTCGTGTCTTCCGTGGTAGTGTGAAAGTTGGGGACCAAGTTACCCTTTCTAAACTAGATGGTACAACGAAGAACTTCCGTGTTACAAAACTCTTTGGTTTCTTTGGTTTGGAACGTCGTGAAATCCAAGAAGCAAAAGCAGGTGACTTGATTGCCGTTTCAGGTATGGAAGATATCTTTGTTGGTGAAACCATCACACCGACAGATGCAGTTGAACCTCTTCCAATCCTTCACATCGATGAGCCAACTCTTCAAATGACCTTCTTGGTCAACAACTCACCATTTGCTGGTAAAGAAGGTAAATGGGTGACTTCTCGTAAGGTAGAAGAACGCTTGCAAGCAGAATTGCAAACAGACGTTTCCCTTCGTGTTGACCCAACGGATTCACCAGATAAATGGACGGTTTCAGGGCGTGGAGAATTGCACTTGTCAATCCTGATCGAAACCATGCGACGTGAGGGTTATGAACTTCAAGTATCTCGTCCAGAGGTTATCGTAAAAGAAATCGACGGTGTTAAATGTGAGCCATTTGAACGCGTGCAAATCGATACTCCTGAAGAATACCAAGGATCTGTTATCCAAAGCCTTTCTGAACGTAAGGGTGAAATGTTGGATATGATTTCAACTGGTAATGGTCAAACTCGTTTGGTCTTCCTTGTTCCAGCGCGTGGTTTGATCGGATACTCAACTGAGTTCTTGTCAATGACTCGTGGTTACGGTATCATGAACCATACCTTCGACCAATACTTGCCATTGATTCCGGGTGAAA